>NZ_LZMB01000341.1 GCF_001673555.1 Mycobacterium sp. 1165178.9
CCGACTCGACGGTGTCGAACGCCTCGCCGGCGTTCTCCGGGCCGAGGTTGATCATGCCCTTGAGGTCACCGCCGGCGAAGAAGGTCTTCTTCGCGCTGGTGATGACCACGCCAGTGATCGAATCCTTTTCGGCGGCAAGGCGTTCCACAGCGTTGTGCATGGACTCGCTGTAGTGCTCGTTCATCACGTTGGCCGACCCGGTGGGGTCGTCCAGGGTCAGCGTGACGATGCCGTCGGCGTCCTTATCCCACTGAATGGTGTTCTCTGCCATGGTCTTAAACCCTCTCGATGATGGTGGCGACACCCATGCCGCCGCCGATGCACAGCGTGACCAGGGCGCGACGCGCGTTGCGGCGCTCGAGCTCATCGACCATGGTGCCGGTGATCATGGCGCCCGTGGCGCCCAGCGGGTGGCCCATCGCGATGGCGCCACCGTTGACGTTGAGCTTCTCGTCCGGGATGTTGAGGTCCTTCTGGAACTTCAAGACCACCGACGCGAACGCCTCGTTGAGCTCGAACAGGTCGATGTCGTCGATCGTCAGGCCCGCGCGGTCGAGCACCTTGCGCGTGGCCGGGGTCGGGCCGGTGAGCATGATGACCGGGTCCGAGCCGCTGGTGGCGGTGGCCACGATGCGCGCCCGCGGGGTCAGGCCCTGCGACTTGCCGGCCGCTTCCGAGCCGACCAGCACCAGGGCTGCGCCGTCGACGATGCCCGAGCTGTTGCCGCCGGTGTGGACGTGGTTGATCTTCTCGACATAGTGGTATTTGGTCAGCGCCACGTCGTCGAAGCCGCCCATCTCGCCGATGCCGTCGAACGCGGTCTTCAGCTTGCCCAGGCCCTCCAAGGTGGTGTCGGGCCGCATGTGCTCGTCGTGGTCGAGGATGACCAGACCGTTCTGGTCGCGCACCGGCACGACCGACTTGGCGAAGTAGCCGCCGGACCACGCCGCGGCCGCCTTCTCCTGTGAGCGCAGCGCGTAGCGGTCGACGTCCTCGCGGGAGAAGCCCTCGATGGTGGCGATCAGGTCGGCGCCGATGCCCTGGGGCACGAAGCCGATCTGGTAGTTGGTCTCCGGGTCGGTCGCCCAGGCGCCGCCATCGGAGCCCATCGGGACGCGGCTCATCGACTCGACACCGCCGGCCAGCACCAGGTCGTCCCAACCGGACCGCACCTTCTGCGCGGCGGTGTTGACGGCCTCCAGGCCCGAGGCGCAGAACCGGTTGAGCTGCACACCGCCGGTGGTCTCGGGCAGCCCGGCGGCCAGCACCGCCGTGCGGGCGATGTCACCGCCCTGGTCGCCGACCGGGGACACCACACCCAGGATCATGTCGCTGATCAGGTTCTCGTCGAGGTCGGGGAAACGCCGCCGGAGCTCGTCAACCAGGCCCACGACCAGGTTGAGTGGCTTCACCTCGTTCAGCGAACCGTTGCGCTGCTTGCCCCGCGGGGTGCGGATGGCCTCATAGATAAAAGCTTCTTCGGACATGACGACTTCCTGATCTGGCGAATAGGGTTCGAATCCGTCTTCAAAGACTAGATCCCGCCCCACCCTAACAGGACCCCCCGGCCAACCTGTTGGTTGGCCATAACCGCGCAGCTCCGGGGCACCTTGTGGCAAACGCCGCACGCACCGCCAGCCCTGCGTGCGGCCAGTCGCACGCTCGACGACGAGTATGAGGCTGGACGCACAGTCGGTCCATTCCGTCGCACCCTAAGCTCGACCACCATGACGGTGTCGCGACTGCGCCCCTACGCGACCACGGTGTTCGCCGAAATGTCGGCGCTGGCCGCGCGAATCGGAGCGGTGAATCTTGGCCAGGGGTTCCCCGACGAGGACGGACCCCCGGCGATGCTGAAGGCCGCCCGGGAGGCCATCGCCGACGGCGTCAATCAATACCCACCGGGCATCGGCATCGGACCGCTGCGTCACGCGATCGCCGCCCAACGGCGGCGCCGCTATGGCATTGCATACGACCCCGATACCGAGGTGCTGGTGACGGTGGGGGCGACCGAGGCCATCGCCTCGGCCGTGATCGGCCTGGTCGAACCCGGCTCCGAAGTCCTGCTCATCGAGCCGTTCTACGACTCCTACTCGCCGGTGGTGGCGATGGCCTCAGCCCAGCGGGTGACCGTGCCGCTGGTTCCCCATGGCCGCGGCTTCGCCCTGGACGCCGACGCACTGCGCCGGGCGGTGACGCCACGGACCCGCGCGCTGATCGTCAACTCCCCACACAACCCGACCGGTACGGTGCTGAGCACCGAGGAGTTGGCGGCCATCGCCGAGGTCGCGATCACGGCCGACCTGTTGGTGATCACCGATGAGGTCTACGAACACCTGGTGTTCGACGGGCGGAAGCACGTGCCGCTGGCCGGCTTCGACGGCATGGCCGAGCGGACGATCACCATCTCCAGCGCCGCCAAGATGTTCAACTGCACCGGCTGGAAGATCGGATGGGCTTGCGGCCCAGCGCATCTCGTCGCCGGGATGCGCGCGGCGAAACAGTATCTGAGCTATGTCGGCGGGGCGCCGTTCCAGCCGGCCGTGGCCCTGGCGCTGGAGACCGAGGACGCGTGGGTGGCCGGCCTGCGCGCCACTTTGCAGGCCAGACGCGATCGACTGGCCGCCGGGCTGATCGACGTCGGGTTCGAGGTGCACGACAGCGCCGGCACCTACTTCCTGTGCGCCGATCCGCGTCCGCTGGGCTACGACGACAGCAGCGCGTTCTGCGCTGCTCTCCCGGAAAAGGTTGGAGTCGCCGCGATCCCGATGTCGGCGTTCTGTGACCCGGCCGCAACGCACGGCCCGGCCGATGTGTGGAACCACTTGGTGCGCTTCACCTTCTGCAAACGCGACGACACCCTTGACGAGGCGATCAAGCGACTGGCCGCGCTCAAAAGCGGATGAGCCGGCTAGCCCGCCGCGCCCATCACGCGCTTGCGTAGGCCCTCCAGCGCGGCATGAAGGATTTTCTTGCGGGCCCGGGCGACCCAGAACTCCGGCAGGGGCGCCCACGGCTCGACGGTGATGGTGAATCTCACCCTGGTCTTGTCGTCGCCGAGCCGGCTCAGGTTGTACTCACCATGCTGACCGTGTTGCTGCGCTGTCTTGTTGGCGTCCCACACCATCCAGTCCGGACCCCAGTGATACTCGAGCAATTCGGTGTCGTGGATGCCGGTCACCGAGATCGTGACCTTCACATGATGCGGTCGCCCGTCGGAGTGCTTGTCGACGACCTCGACTCGTTTGTGCACCGACGACCATGACGGCACCGCGTCCATATCGGCGAGCGCCTCCATGATGAGTTCTGGAGGCGCGTCGATGACGATTTCCGACGATGCTTGTATAGCCACCGCCTACAAGTTAACAACAGCACCGCCCGGCGAAGGCTAAAACTGGGAGACGGCGCCGACTATCAGGACTCGGCCGGACGATCGCCGCGGTTCACCAATTCGCACAACCCCTTTACCGCCGCGTCGAGAACACTATCGGCCGCCCGCCGCACGACGAACGCGGGCATGGGCCGGCCGGGCTCGACGGTGATGTCGAAGCGCACCCGAGTCTGGTCGATCCCTTCGGGTTTGAGGGTGTACTCGACGTGCTGCCCATGCTGCTGTGAGGTCCCCTTGGCGTCGTAGACAACCCAATCGGGTCCCCAGTGGTATTCCAGGACCTCTTTGTCGACCAGCCCGAGAATCTTGATGGTGGCTTTGACGTGGTGCGGCCGGCCGTCCGGATACCGATCTATCACTTCGATGTGTTTGTGCAGGGGCGACCACGATGATAGAACGCCGACGTCTGTCAGCGCTCCCATGACCACTTCTGGCGGCGCGTTGACGACGAATTCTCGCGATGCTTTTACGGCCACTGAGGATCAACTTAGCAACGCCGACCGCGATGCGGACCGGTTCGCCGTAAAGGACTTTCTACCAGTCGATTTCGTTGAGCGGCGTGGCCGCCGGCGGAGGCGGTCCGACCGGTCCGGCGGCCGTCCGCGAAAAGCGTGGGGCGGGTGCGGCCTGGTCGACGCCGTGGGCGGTGATGACTGTTGACCTCCCCCGCAGGTGCTCATCCGCGGCGGCCTCGCTCCACGTCAGCACCGGGGTGACGCACGCATCGGTGCCGGAGAAAGTCCGCGCCCATTCGTCACGACTGCGGCTGGCGAATCGTTGGGTGAAGATCTCGCGCATCCGCGGGTAGGACGCTTTGTCGTGCTGGGCGGGCACGTCGTCGGGTGATAGGCCAAGGCCGTCGAGCAGCGCGACGAAGAATTGCGGTTCGATGGCGCCGACGGCGACGTATCGTCCATCGGCGGTCTCGTAGCAGCCGTAGAACGGAGCGCCGCCGTCGAGCAGGAAAGATTGACGTCGGTCCCGCAGTGCGCCAGTGGACTTCATAGTCCACATCATCTGGGCCAGCAGGCTGACCCCGTCGACCATCGCCGCGTCGATCACCTGCCCCTTGCCCGAACGCTCCCGTTCATACAGGGCCGCCGCGATGCCGATCACCACCAGCATCGAGCCGCCGCCGAAGTCGGCGACCAGGTTCAGCGGCGGCATCGGGGGCCGGTCGGCGTAGCCCAGCGCCGACAGCGCACCGGTCTGCGACAGGTAGTTGATGTCGTGACCGGCGGTCGGCGCCAGCGGCCCGTACTGTCCCCACCCGGTCATCCGCGCGTAGATCAGCCGCGGGTTGACTGCCGCGCAGTCGTCCGGCCCGATGCCGAGTCGCTCGCAGGTGCCGGGCCGGAAGCAGTCCAACAGCACGTCGGCCTTGGCAACCAGCTCCAGCAGCGTTTGCGGCTGCGTCTTGACGTCGAGGTCGACGATCCGCTTGCCACGGTGCAACAGATCGCGTTCCTCGGCCGGCATCGTGAGCCCGCCTGTTTGGTGGCGACCCGCTTCGCCCGGCTTCGCCGCGCTCGCGATCGCCCCGCCGCCGGGCCGGCGCACCCGCACCACGTCGGCTCCCAGATCGGCGAGCAGCATTCCCGCGTGCGGCCCCGGTCCGATGCCGCCGAGTTCGATGACTCTCACCCCGGCCAGCGGGCCGCCGCTCACGGCGGCTACTTGCCCTTCTTCACCTGGAGCACCCGCTCGCGAAGCGCCTTCGTCGCCGAATCGATCGTTCCCTTCACGGCGCGCTTGAGCACGAAGCCGGGGAGCGGCACATTCGGGTCCGCGAGAAGCTCGAACTTGACCAGAGTCTCGTCACCTTTCGGCACCAGGGTGTAGCTCCCGTCCTGCGCCTTCTGCTGCGACGAGCTGACCAGTTTCCAGCTCACCACGTTGTCGCCCCACGTGTAGGCGACCACCTGTTCGTCGGTGATCCCGGCGACCTTGACCTTCATCTTCACCTGGCGGGGGCGCCCGTCGTCGCCGGTGTCGAGGATCTCCGCACTCTGGTGCGGTTCCGACCATTCGGGCATCGACTCGAAGTCGGCGATGACGTCCAGAATCTCCTCCGGACTGGCTTCGATGACGATGTCGCGGGATTCTTTGAGTGCCATGGCCCGCACGATACTGGCCTGGCGTCTCACCCGGAACAGATTCGACCGAGCGTACCGTCGTGCCTGTGACTGATGCCGCGACCGATCCCGCATACACCGTCGGTGACTATCTGTTGGACCGCCTCGCCGAGCTCGGCGTCTCGGAGATCTTCGGCGTTCCGGGCGATTACAACCTGGAGTTCCTCGACCACATCATCGCCCACCCCAGCATTCGCTGGGTCGGCAACGCCAACGAGCTGAACGCCGGCTACGCCGCCGACGGGTATGGGCGACTGCGCGGAATGTCGGCTTTGGTAACGACTTTCGGTGTCGGAGAGCTCTCCGCGGCCAACGCGGTCGCGGGCAGTTATGCCGAGCAGGTACCCGTTGTGCATATCGTCGGCGGCCCGTCCAAGGATGCCCAGGGCACGCGCCGGGCGCTGCACCATTCGCTCGGCGACGGTGACTTCGAGCACTTCTTCCGGGTCAGTCGCGAAATCACCTGCGCCCAAGCCAATCTGATGCCCGCGACGGCCCGCCGCGAGATCGACCGGGTGCTGTCCGAGGTGCGCGAGCAGAAGCGCCCCGGATACATCCTGCTGTCCACCGACGTGGCCCGCTTCCCCACCGAACCGCCGGAGGCACCGCTGCCCCGCTACACCGGCGGCACCAGTCCCCGCGCCCTGGCGATGTTCGTCGAGGCCGCGGCCGAACTCATCGGCGGCCACCAACTGACCGTCCTCGCCGACTTGCTGGTGCACCGGCTTCAGGCGATCAAAGAACTCGAGGCGTTGCTGGCGGCCGACGTGGTGCCGCACGCCACGTTGATGTGGGGAAAGAGTCTGCTCGACGAGAGCTCGCCCAACTTCCTGGGCATCTATGCCGGGTCCGCCAGCGCGCCGGCGGTGCGTACCGCGATCGAAGAGGCGCCCGTGCTGGTCACCGCCGGAGTGGTGTTCACCGACATGGTCAGTGGCTTCTTCAGCCAGCGCATCGACCCGGCCCGGACGATCGATGTCGGCCAGTATCAGAGCAGTGTTGCCGGAGAGGTCTTCGCGCCGCTGGAAATGGGTGCCGCGCTCGAGGCGCTGGCCACGATCCTTCTCCGCCGCGGAATCTCGTCGCCACCGGTGGTGTCGCCGCCGGCCGAGCCGCTGCCGCCGCCCCCGCCGCGCGACCAGCCACTCACCCAAAAGATGTTGTGGGACCGCCTTTGTGTGGCCCTCACGCCCGGCAACGTGGTGCTTGCAGACCAGGGCACTTCGTTCTACGGCATGGCCGACCATCGGCTGCCGCAGGGCGTGACCTTCATAGGCCAACCACTGTGGGGCTCAATCGGTTACACGTTGCCCGCCGCCGTCGGCGCGGCGGTGGCACATCCGGACCGCAGGACGGTGTTGCTCATCGGGGATGGTGCCGCGCAGTTGACCGTCCAGGAACTGGGCACCTTTTCGCGTGAGGGTCTGTCCCCCGTCATCGTGGTGGTCAACAACGATGGCTACACCGTGGAACGGGCGATCCACGGCGAGACCGCTCCGTACAACGACATCGTCAATTGGAAGTGGACGGACGTCCCCCGCGCGCTGGGAGTCACCGACCACCTGGCGTTTAGGGTCCAGACCTACGGCGAACTCGATGATGCCCTGACCGCCGCCGCCGAGCAGCAGCACTGCATGGTGTTCGTCGAGGTGATGTTGCCACGGCTCGAAATCCCCAACCTGCTGGTCGAACTCGTCCAACCGACGTCACCGGACGGCAGTCCGCGCCGCTGAGGCATTAGCGCGAATTCGGGGTTCGGTCGGAAGACCGCAGGATGGCCTGCACCGTGCGCCGGCAGCGTCCGCAATCGGCTCCCGCGCCGCAGGCCTGGGCCACTTCCTTCGTGGTCGACGCCCCGCATAACACGGCCTCGGTCACGGTTTGAGTGGTGACCCCGTTACACAGGCAGACGAACACCGGCGAATCCTCAGTCCGCCTCGATGCGCATCATGTCGAAGAATCGGCCGACGAACAGAGGCGGGTAGGCACCGATGCCCGCCCCCGACATCCATTGCGCCGCGGCATCGGGGTGGTCGATCCAGTCCCGCGCGCTGTCTTCGTCGGGGAACTCCTGCAGGATCAGCACTTCGTGATCGTCGTCGAATGCCTGGAATACCCACGTCTTTCGGATGCCGGCCGTGGTGAATCTGTCGATCGCCGTGCTGACTTCGGAGGTCAGCAGGGACACGTCGTTGACGGAGGCGATGGCGGCCACCACGACGCCCGGTGCCGCCGGGGTTTTCGGTGGCTGCGCGATGAACCTGTCGACGATCTCGCCGGCGAAAACCGCGGGAATGTCTTCGACGCCGGCCTCGTCGAACCAATCGAAGAACACCCGGGAGCGCAGCAGCTCCACGATCGGTTCACGGCTGTGAACGCCGATCATCACCAGTACCCGGCCGTGGTCGCGGGTCGAGGTGTAGACCAGCACGTGGTGCGCGCCGATATCGGCTAGGGCGGCCTTATTCCGTTTCAGCAGCGGCCATACCCGCGTGGGATCGGGGACGCGATAGTCCGACGCGATCACCATCGAGTGAATGTCGCCGTTGTTCATCGGAGCTGGTCCTTCATCACTTTCCCCGTCGCGTTGAGTGGGAGTGAATTGAGGAACTCTACCGTGCGCGGCACCTTGAACCCGGCCATACGGTCACGACACCAATCGATCAGTTCGTCGGCACCTACATCGCCCTTGCGGACGACAAACGCTTTTCCGACTTGGCCCAGCCGTTCGTCGGGGACACCGATGACGGCAGCCTGTGCCACCGCCGGGTGGTTGAGCAGGAAACCCTCGATCTCGGCCGGGTAGGCGTTGAAGCCGCCGACGATGAACATGTCCTTTTTGCGGCCGACGATGCGTAGCCGGCCGGTTTCCGTGAAGTCCCCCAGATCTCCGGTGTGCAGCCAGCCATCGGCGTCGATCGCTTGTGCGGTGGCCTCCGGTTCGTCGAGATACCCCCGCATCACTCCGTAGCCCCGGACCAGCACCTCGCCGTCATCGGCGATGCGCACCTCGACCCCCTCGCACGGCACGCCCGCGGTGGTGGCGACATCCTCGAAGGAATCACCCGGCAGGGAGAGGGTGACGTTGCCGGCCTCGGTGAGCCCGTAACCGGTCATCAGCGTCTCGAACGGCAGTTCGTCGTGGATGCGACGCACCAGCTCGACGGGGATGTCGGCGGCGCCGGTCACTCCCGCACGCAATGACGACAGCCTGGACTTGTCGGCCACCGTCAGCAACGAGTGATACAGCGTCGGCGGGCCGGGAAGCATCGTGATGCGTTCGCGTTCAACGAGATCCACCACGGTGTCGACGTCGAATACCGCGACGGGCAGCATCGTGGCACCGCGCAGGAACGACGTGACCAGACCCGCCTTGAGCCCGAAGGTGTGGAAGTACGGGTTGATCTGCAGATAGCGGTCGCCCTCGCGCAAATCCGCGAGTGTCGCCCACTCGTCGTACATGCGCAGCGTTTGACCGTGATTGAGCATCGCGCCTTTGGGGCGCCCGGTCGTGCCCGAGGTGAAGATGATGTCCGAGGTGTCGGTCCCGCTCACCGAACGCTCGAATGGCGAACCGCTGGACAGGAAGTCGGACTTCAGGTCGATCACCGCCACCCCGGCGGGCGCGATGTAATCCTGGCCCAGGAAACCTTTTTGGACCAGGACGGCCTTCACCTTGCTGCGGACGATGATGTCGCCGGCCTCTTCGGCCTTGAACCGCGTGTTGACCGGGACGATCACGCCGCCGGCGGTGAGCAACCCGAACGCCGCGATGATCCACTCGGCCGAGTTGGGTGCCCAGATAGCGACCCGGTCACCCTTTTCGATGCCGAGGCCGGCGAAGGCGCCTGCTGCGCAACGGATTCGCTCGACCGCCTGGGTGAATGTCAAGCGCAGCGGACCGTCGACGATCGCTTCCGCGTCGCCGAAGCGGTCCGCTGCGCTCAGGACCATCTCGGGAATGGTCCGCCACGGTTGATTGGCCGGTTCTCCCCCGCAAGCGGGTGGGGGTACCTCCCGCTTGCGGGGGAGTGCCCCCATCTCAGGCCGCTTGGCGCCCTGCATCGTCACCGCCCGGGTTGCGCTCGGGTCACACCGTGACGAGTCGACCGAGGTTGCCGCCCATGATCTTTGCCTGGTCGTCAACGGACAGGTGCGACAGCGCGTTGACGTAGAAGGTCGGCTCTGCCAGTCCCTCCGGGTGCGGCCAGTCCGAGCCGTACAGCACCCGATCCACGCCGACGAGGTTGACCAAATCGTCGATGCCGTCCTCGAAGAACGGGCTCACGTGGATCCGGTTCTTGACCGTCTCGACGGGGTCGCTCGGGAAAACCTCCGGGGCCTTCCGGAAGACCTCGGCCAGGCCGTCCAGCAACGGGGTCATCCACTTCGAACCGGCCTCGACGATCGCCACCTTCAGCTTCGGGTGACGGTAGAGCGCGCCGTGAATCACCCACGACCCCACCGCATCCTGGATCGGCCGCCACTCGTTGAGGATGCCCATCGCATTGGTTTGGAACGGCAGCATCTCTTGTTCCGCGCCGTCCCATTCGGAGGTGTAGCGCGAATAGCCGCTGTCGCTGGAGTGCATGCCGACCAGCAGGTCGTGCTCGACGACCCGCTCCCAGAACGGGTCGAATTCGGGCACCGCGAACGAACGCGGGCCACGGAAGCCGGGGACCGGCGCCGGGCGGATAAGGATGCAACGCGCACCGCGCTTGACGGCCCACTCCAGTTCCTCGATCGCCTTCTCGACGATCGGCAGGGTGATGACCGGGGTGGTGAAGATCCGGTTCTGGTAGTTGAAGCCCCAGACCTCGTCGAGCCACTCGTTCAGCGCGTGGATCAGGACGTGGACGGCGACCGGGTCGTCGCGCAGCCGTTCCTCGAGCAGGCTGGCCAGCGTCGGGAACATCAAGGTGCGGTCCAGACCCAGCTCGTTCATCTTCTCCAGGCGCGGGCCGGGCTCGAAGAACGCCGGAATTGCGCGCATCGGCTCACCGAACAGCTCGCGCTTGCTCTTGCCGTCCGGGTTGCCGTACTTGAAGTACTCCTCCCAGGCGCCCGGCCGGGCGACGACCTCGAAGGTCGGGTTGGGGATGTAGTTGCTGATCTGGCCGCGGATCGCGATCTTCGTCCGCCCGTTGATCTGGACGTACTGGACGAAGTCCTTGTACTCCTTGGGCAGGAACTTGGTCAGCGCCTCCGGCGGCTCGTACAGGTGGTTATCCGCGTCAAAGATCGGAAACGGGACGTCTTCCCGATGCGATAACTGGCCCATGAAATCCTCCTTCGCAATTTATGAGAATACTATTCTCTACACGAGCGTAATCGCAACGTGGCCCCCCGGATCCCGGTTCGACGTGGTCAGCACGCCACGGAGATTTTGTATGTGGCGGAAGCCGGTTCACCCGGTTTGGCGGTCATGTAGCCGTTGGCGGTGCCGCTGACGGTGAATTTGTCGCCGGTCATGCTGAGGCCGGCGTCCCCGTCGCCGCCCCGGGAGTACATTCCGCTGAAGCCACCCAGGTTCTGGATGTGTACCGATTCCGCCGTCGCCGGTTGCGCACTCTCGTCGATCACGACCTTGGCTCCGGCAAAATCGCTGCCGATGTCGATGGTCCGGGTCCACTCCCTCTGACTGCATTTCACGACGTGGAAACTCCGGTCATTGCCGTTGACGGTCACCGATGCCGTGCTAGCGATTTGGCTTGGTGGTCGCGAGGTGCACGCCCCAACGAATGCAACGGCAAGGACCGCGGCGGCGGCCACGATTCGGTTCCGCATCGAGTCACCTCTATCCTCACGAGCTAAAATTCTTGGGCCTGCAGCGATGATGTTATTCTCGCGAAAAGAGAATGCCAATATCGTGTTCTTGTCGAGGAGCGATAACACATGGTGGACCTGGAGATCGACGCCGGGCTGGCGGTGATCACCATCGATCGCCCGCAGGCACGCAACGCCATCGGTCTGGACACCATGGACCAGCTGGAGAAGGCGCTCGACGCGGCGGAAGGCGCTGAGGCGCTGGTGATCAAGGGCGCCGGGGACAAAGCGTTCGTCTCCGGCGGTGACCTCAAGGAGTTGAGCGCGCTGCGGACCGAGGAGGACGCCGCGGCCATGGCCCGGCGCATGCGGTCCGTCTGCAACCAGCTGGCGGACTTCCCCGCCCCGGTCATCGCCGCCCTCAACGGACACGCGTTCGGCGGCGGCGCCGAAGTCGCTGTCGCCGCCGACATCCGGGTGGCCGCCGACGACATCAAGATCGCCTTCAACCAAGTGCAGCTTGAGATCATGCCGGCGTGGGGCGGAGCCGAGCGGCTAGCCGCGCTGGTCGGAAAGAGCAGGGCGCTGCTGTTGGCCGGCTCGGGAACCGCTCTCACGGCTTTCGACGCCGAACGCATCGGCCTGGTGGACCACGTCGTGCCCCGCGACGTCTTCGACTCGCCCAACGAGGGATGGCGAGCCATTGCGAGGTCGCTGACCCGCCGCCCGGCGACGGAGATAAAGCGCGTAATCCGCGGAGTTTCCCCTGAGGAGGCGATAGCATCCTTCGCACGGCTATGGGTTGCCGACCCGCACTGGCAGGCCGCAGAACGGGTGATGAACCGCAACGACAAACCGCGCCCGGCCTCCGGAGGAGCGTCATGACCACGACGAAGACAGTGATGGGCGTCGGCTCCATCGTGTCGCTGGCTTCTCTATTGGCAGCCGCGGGTTTGCTGGTGGGAAGCGGACGCGCACATGCCGACCCGGTCATGCATCACGTCAGGTACACCGTCTCCGCGCAGAACCCGATCTATACCTCCATCTACTACCTGGACCACCAGCCGGACAAATTTTCCGACTACAGCCACAACCCCTACTCGTTCACACCCCACGTCGACGTCGATCTCGCCCCGGGCAAGCCGTGGGGCTTCGATCTGGACATGTCGGACCCCGACCACTACGCGATGGTCGTGGCGAGCACGGGCACGGAGCCCGGCACGCCGGGCCTTCACTGCGATTTGGCGGTGGACGGAGCCGTCGTCGTATCCAAGGACGGCCCCAAAGGCGTGCTTTGCTCGCTGCGGAACTGGTGAACCACCCAGGTATCCGGTATGCCCTCGATCGGCTGCGGTTCGCCTTCCAGGCGGCGCAAGTAGTTCTCCACTAACTCCAGCGTCTCGGCATGTCCGGCGGACATACCGATGGCCTGCTCGAGTACCAGAAAGCGCGACAGACTGCTCATCAACACCGTCCACACCACCGGTGGGATGTCGATGTCTTGGCCTTGGTCTTGGATTCTGGAGCCGTAGCGCTCCAGCGCCGTCGCCACCGCTTGGCGCTGCTCTTCGCGGAAACGTTCTGCGTAATAAGCGATTTCGGCCCGCATCTCCTTGCGGTGATTGGCCAGCGCCATGAATTCCATGGAGATCCGCGTGAAGGCGGGGTCGGTGCCGAATCGCCACAGCGCCCACAGCGGCTGCGGCAACTTCAGCATTTGCGCGTGCACTTCGAGCGCTTCTTCCGCCCGGCGACGGAAGACTTCCAGGAACAGCTCCTCCATGGTGCGGAAGTAGTAGTGCACCAGCTGAGGCTTCAGCCCGGCCTTGTTCGCGAGGCGGCGCGACGTGACCGCGGCATAGCCCTCCTCGAGCATCAGCCGCTCGGCGGCATCAAGCAACAAGACGCGGTTTTTCGCGTCCGGCGCCCCGATTCTGCGGGCCGATGTCATGTCCCTGCTCCGTACTGTGTGCCATCCCGTGCCGACCACACGGATCGTATCGTGGCGCGGCGTTGCGACCTTGACCCTGACATTACCGCCATGCTAAGCAGGTGCTCAGCACATTTTCGATCTCGAAATCGGGCGGCGGTATACCTTGCCGCCGAATACCGCCGGTACACCCAGCCCAGGGAGACGCAATCCGATGAGCACCTTCGACTCGATCGACTTCTTCACCGATCCGTCACTGGTCCCAGATCCGCACCCTTACTTCGACTACCTCCGCAGCCAAAACCCGGTGCTGCGCCTGCCGCACTACGGGGTCATCGCCGTCACCGGCTACGACGAAGCCTGCGAGATCTATAAGGACCCGGATACCTTCTCCAACATCGTCGCCCTGGGTGGGCCCTTCCCGCCGCTACCGTTCACGCCCGAAGGCGAAGACATCAGCCCGCAGATCGATGCGCACCGCAGCTCCTTTCCGATGAACGAGCACATGGTCACCATGGACCCGCCCGATCACACCAAGGCCCGGTCGGTACTCGCCAAGCTGCTGACCCCGAGCCGGCTGAAGCAGAACGAGGAGTTCATGTGGCGCCTGGCCGACCGTCAGCTCGACGAGTTCCTCGGCCTCGGTGAGTGCGAGTTCATCGCCGAATATTCCAAACCGTTCGCCACCTTGGTGATCGCCGACCTGCTCGGTGTGCCGGAATCCGACCACAAGGAGTTCCGCAAGGTCTTGGGCGCCGATCGCCCCGAAGCGCGGGTGGGTGCCCTGGACCACGAGTCGGTGGGCATCAACCCGCTGGAGTGGCTCGACGACAAGTTCTGTAACTACATCGAGGATCGCCGCCGCGAGCCCCGCGGCGACGTGCTGACCTTCCTGGCGGAAGCGAAGTACCCGGACGGATCGACACCCCCGGTGATCGAGGTCGTCCGCTCGGCGACCTTCCTCTTCGCCGCCGGACAGGAGACCACGGCGAAGCTGCTCAGCGCGGCCCTGCAAGTTCTGGGTGACCGGCCGGACATCCAGCAGCAGTTGCGCGACGACCGCAGCCTGATTCCTGGGTTCATCGAGGAATCACTGCGGATGGACAGCCCCGTCAAGAGCGACTCGCGGCTGGCCCGCAAAGCGACCACGATCGGTGGTGTCGACATCCCGGCGGGCACCGTGGTGATGATCCTGCCGGGCGCCGCCAACCGCGACCCCCGCCGGTTCGAGAACCCGCACGAATTCGACTTGCGCCGCAAGAACGTTCGCGAACACATGGCCTTCGCCCGTGGGGTGCATTCGTGCCCCGGCGGTCCGCTCGCCCGCGTCGAGGGGCGTGTCTCGATCGAGCGAATCCTGGACCGGATGCCGCATATCGAAATCAACGAGACCCATCACGGGCCGGCCGCCGATCGTCGTTACACCTACGAGCCGACCTACATCCTGCGGGGCCTGAGCGAACTGCACCTCACGTTCACCACCGCGGACGCGATCGCGCCGGTGGCCTAGGAACTCTCCGCTGGCGAGGGCTACCGAACCTGCAATCCGACGAAGTAGCTGCCCAGTAAGACGGCGGCGATCAGCACCACCCACGCGTCGGTGAGTCGGCAGAGCAGGACCGGGGCGTCTCGCACCTCCATGAACTCGCGAAAAATGATGCGCACCTTGATAAGCGCGATGACGATGACGCTCGACGTCACCACCGCGCTCGACTTCAGCAGTCCGCCGGCAGAGTGATCTATCCACAGGTAAGCCAGCGTCAGCCCGGCCAAGATCACCCAGACGAACAGCAACCTCTTGTTGAACTTCACTGCCTCACCTCACCACGTAAAGCAGCGCAAAGATGAGCACCCACAGGAAATCGACGGTGTGCCAATACGTTGCGCCGGTTTCGATGATTTCCTGGGAGCGCCGCGCCGGATTCCAAAGTTGATAGACGATGACGCCCAGGACGACGAAGCCGATCAGCAGGTGAACGAAGTGGATCCCGGTGAGGAAGAAGTAGTACATGAAGAAGTCATTGCGGTCTATGCCATTTCCCGCTTGGACCAAGCGCGCCCACTCAAACACCTTGAAGAACAGGAACACGACGGCGAATCCTGCGGTGATGAAGGCGTCCCTGAGACCCGCGCGGTAAGCGCCGGCGCGTGCCGACTGAACACACCGCGCGACCGACCATGAGCTGAGCAACAACACCAAGGTGTTGAAGACCCCGACGCGAAGGTCGAGGTGCGCCTGCGAGTGCAGGAAAAGCTCGGGATTGCGTCCCCGTGCGAACAGGTAGAAGGCGAAATACCCCGTGAAGACCAGGGTTTCGAACAACACGAAGGCCCACATGTCGGGCTGACCCGGCACGGCCCTGACGCGTCCGCTCTTTTCGGCGAGGTCTGTCATTGCGCAACCGCCTTCTTTCGCGGCAGGTCCGGCATCGGTCCGGTACCGAAGTCTTCGCGTCGGATCATCTGAAACAGCATGACAATAAACGTGACTTGGTAAACCCCGAAGACGACCATGTCTAGCCACCAAGCGATCTCGCCGTCCCACGCGAACACGCCGCGCCGGAAGATCCAGCAGGGCGCCACGACCACCTCGGTCAGCGCGTTGCATAGGTTGAGATAACCGAACCACTTTGGGAACACGCGGTTCTTGTCCAGCAGGATCGCCACCATCCAGATCAGCGAGCCGATCAGAAACACCCCCATGGTTCCGTCGAAGGATAAGAAGGCGAAGTCATAAAGCCATCCGATCAGTTGGGGGTTGCGGTCCGGTCGCAGCACCCCGACGATCAGCGCGACGTTGAGCAGTAACATGCCGGGAACCGCGGCGAGCGAGTAGATCACGAGATACGAGTAGCCGAAGGCGCGGCTGACCGACATGCGCCGCATGGAATACGCGATGAGGGCGTTGTTGACCGCGGTCATGCCGCTGATGGCGAAGATCACCCCGAAGCCGACGGGTATGCCGAGGTGACGTTCGGAGAACCAGTGGGCCTGCGTCGCTAGGTCCCACGTGGGCTCCGGCGGAGGTTGTACTTGCGCCACGATGAAGAACATCGGGAAGAAGAGGCCGTAGAACACCATGAGCACCGCCCACGCCAACCACAGCTCTCGCTTCGGGTCGCGCCGGAGGTGCCAACCGACTCGGTGATGCAGAGGTCCCGAAGGGGGCGTCGCCGGGGCCGACGCCGGTGTGATCACCGCGCTCATGCGGTGACCAGTTCCTCTGGGCGGTTACGGTTCTCGGCACGCTCGCGATAAACGGCTTGTCCCAACACCACACCCATCACGACGATCCAGAGCGCAATAGCGACGTTTTTCACCCAAAACGACAGCAAGCCGTCCCAGGCCAGCGGGCCGGTCAACGACACGCCGACGAACGCCGCCGGCACCAGCGCGGCCCCCACGAGAAGATTGAAAAGTGCCACCCAACGGTGGAACACCGGGCGGGACGGGTCATCGAAATAGATTGCCAGTGCCAAGATTACGCACTGCCCGATGAAAAACGGGACCAGGATGGTGAAGGTGACCCAGGCGAGATCGTTGAGCAGCTGGGTCAGTTCGGGGCTGCGCTCCGGGCGAAAAGCGGCCAGCAGCCAGCAGACGTTGGCCACGAGAAACAGCGTCGGACCGCCGGCCGCACATCCGAGCATGGCGTAGGAAAATATCGGTGTCCGGTGCGCCATGCGGCGAATCTGCAGCACGATCAGGGCCAGTATCGGCACGAGGCACACCCCGAACCAGTTGAACAAGATCATGCTGGAACGGATCTGCGGAATGCGCCCCGGATCGCGGTAGAACGCGGCCACCTGCTCCGCCGGCATGGTGGGTGACATCGGCGGATTGAATCCCGGGAACAGGAAGAAGCAGACGATCCAGAGGATCAGCGCGACCGGCAATGTCCAGAGCAGGATCAATTCGCCGTCGGTGCGTCGCGACGCGGTCCGCGCGGATTGGCGACCACCCGCATCATTTGCGCCGACGTCGGACATCGGTACTCCTTCCGCATGAATTCGCGGGTAGAAACCCGGCTTGTGAGCGAAGCTAGCCGATCGGCTAGCCAGGGTCAATAGCGTCGTCTAGTCTCGGTGCGTGGGAACTGCACGGCAGCGGGTCACCGATGAGCAATTCTGGCTCATCGAGCACAGCCCGGCGCGGACGCGGGTGCTCGATGCCGCGTTGGACCTGATCGCCACACACGGTGTCAGCGGTACATCACTGCAGATGATCGCCGACGCGGTCGGTATCACGAAAGCCGCTGTCTACCATCAATTTCGGACTAAGGAGCAGATCGTCATCGCTGTGACCGAGCGCGAACTCGGCCGGCTCGAGCCGGCCCTTGAGGCGGCCGAAGCATACGACGACGGGCCCCAAGCGCGAGATGCCTTGCTAGTAGGCGTGATCGAGATGGCCGTGCGCGACCGTCGGTTGGTGCGCACGCTGCAGTTCGACCCCGTCGTCGTCCGATTACTGGCCGAGCACAAGCCGTTTCAACTCTTCATGGACCGTCTGTACCAGGTGCTGCTGAGCGATGCGGGTCTGGACGGGCGGATCGAGGCCGCCATGTTCTCCGGCGCCCTCAGCACCGCTGTCATGCATCCGCTGGTTGCCGACATCGACGACGAAACCCTGCTCGATCGGGTTACCGATCTGAGCCGACGCCTGCTCGGTCTGCCTCGAAAACCTTTCGGGTGACGGCTACGTGTCGGCGCGGACCCAGCTCGCTATGCCGTCGTGAGCAATACAGATCAGGAACAGGCCGTCCGGCGCCTGCGCGACATAGTTCAAATAGTTCGGACATTCGGCATTTTCGTCCTTGACCCCCGCCATCGGAGGTGAGCGGAACCATCGAGGCTGGTATCTCCGCGGCGAGCCGCAGAACATCAGCCGTCCAGGCTCCGAGGCGAAGGAAACGTATCCGTCGGCGACACCGAACGCGTAGTAGCTGGTGTTGTCACACGGCGCACCCAGAACCTGATGGGGCATGATGCCCGGCGTGCAGGCGGGGTAGTCACAGACAGTCGGCCCGGCCGAAGCGGGCGGCGCCGCCACCACTCCGGCGCCGAGCAACGCAGCAACTAGGGCCACGATCGATCGCACCCGATAACTCTGCCACATCCGAAAAGAAAATTCTCCTGGTTGGAGAAGATCACCCGAACCGACCATGGTGCGGTGCCGGCTCACCCCGACCCTGTCCGCCTCGCTGTCTGACGGGCTAGCATTTCCGCATGTGAGGGCCACAATTGGAGCGGCGGGACGACGCCGTTGAGGCAAGACCGAAGTGATAAGCTCGTTCTCCGTGCACGATCCGGAGGCGCCTGGCGCCGACCAATGTGATGATCCGGCGGAAGTAACCGATTCCGCCCCATCAAGGGTCGGCCCGTACGCCATAGCACCCAGCTCGGAAGCGGATGCAGAAGACGAAGTTGTCCGGGCCGAAGCGCGCGCCGAAGCGGCTCGAGAACGCCTCACAAGGCTGCGCGAGACAGCGGAAACCGGGGACGCCGCCTCTTCCGAGGGCGGCGAGAAGCGCCCCGCGACGTCGACCCGGAAACGACTACGGTTGCCGCGGCGTCCTGGGCGGCCACGGTGGCTCCGCCGCCCAGGGCGGCAAACAGTAGCCGCCAGCATCGGCATCGTGCTCTTCTCAACTTCTCTCGGAGCTAGCGGCTACATGCTGTGGCAGCACCACATAGCGGTGCATAATCGCCAGCTCGCCGCTGAGTTCAGTGCGGCTGCGCGGCAAGGGATCACGGCATTTATGTCGATTGACCCCGCCCACGCCAAGGAGGATGTCCAGCGCACGATCGATGCCTCCACAGGCGACCAGAAGAATCAGCTAGCTGTGCTGTCGACCCTGATAGTCAACAAGGCCGAGGAGACGAAGGTCGGCACCAAGGTCACCGTCGAAGCCGTTGCCGTCCAGTCGTTGAGCGAGAATTCGGGAGTCGTGCTCGTGGCGGCGAAAACCGATCCGATTGGGCCGGATAACGCCAAACCGCCCCCGGCCTTGTTCCGGCTCAGCGTCAATATGGACCGCGACGGCGGCCAGCTCAAGATGTCGAAAGTTGATTTCCTGCGATGACTGTCGAACACGGCTCGTCGCTGGACGGCACCGAAAATACGACCGGCGACGCGGAGACTTCACCCGCCGACGACGGGACGCCGCCCACCAGCGAGGG
>NZ_LZMB01000342.1 GCF_001673555.1 Mycobacterium sp. 1165178.9
GGGATGAGGCCCACGAACACCAAGCCCATGACGATGGTCAGCACTCCCCCGGCCCTGCAGCGCCAGGCCCGGTTCAGTCCGCGCCAGCTGACCACGGTCGCCGGGGCGCCGGTGCTGGGCGCGGTGTTCGCGTTGGGCTGGACGCCGTGCCTGGGGCCGACGCTGGCCGGCGTGATCACCGTCGCCTCGGCGACCGACGGCGCGAGTGTGGCCCGCGGCATCGTGCTGGTGATCGCCTACTGCCTGGGTCTGGGCATCCCGTTCGTACTGCTGGCATTCGGCTCGGCCGGCGCGGTGGGGGGGCTGGGATGGCTGCGCCGGCACGCCCGGGCCATCCAGATCTTCGGCGGCATTCTGCTGGTCGCGGTTGGCGCGCTGCTGGTCACCGGGGTCTGGAACGACTTCATCGCGTGGCTGCGCGACGCGCTCGTGTCCGACGTGAGGTTGCCGATCTGAGGCAATTCCTCGCAGGGCTTGTTCAAAAGAGCCGTAACACCTGGCGCGCGCTGACCTCGATGGGCACCGCGCTGGTGCTGTTGTTCCTGCTCGCGCTCGGCGCGATTCCGGGGGCCTTGCTGCCGCAGCGCAGCCTCAATACCGCCAAGGTCGACGACTACCTCAAGGCCCACCCGGTGATCGGACCGTGGCTGGATCGGGTGCAGGCCTTCAACGTGTTCTCCAGCTTCTGGTTCACCGCCATCTACGTGCTGCTGTTCGTATCGCTGGTCGGCTGCCTCACCCCGCGGATGATCGAGCACGTCCGCAGCCTGCGCTCCACCCCGGTGACCAGCAGCGCGCCAACCGCGACCAGCAGAATGCCGCCGAAGATCTGGATGGCCCGGGCGTGCCGGCGCAGCCATCCCAGCCCCCCCACCGCGCCGGCCGAGCCGAATGCCAGCAGTACGAACGGGATGCCCAGACCCAGGCAGTAGGCGATCACCAGCACGATGCCGCGGGCCACACTCGCGCCGTCGGTCGCCGAGGCGACGGTGATCACGCCGGCCAGCGTCGGCCCCAGGCACGGCGTCCAGCCCAACGCGAACACCGCGCCCAGCACCGGCGCCCCGGCGACCGTGGTCAGCTGGCGCGGACTGAACCGGGCCTGGCGCTGCAGGGCCGGGGGAGTGCTGACCATCGTCATGGGCTTGGTGTTCGTGGGCCTCATCCC
>NZ_LZMB01000343.1 GCF_001673555.1 Mycobacterium sp. 1165178.9
GTTCACCGGCACTTCTGGGCGGCACGGAACCGTCGGCCAGCTGGAGACACAGGGGGCCTGGGTCTACCACGTCAAGGCAGACAGATACAGCTGCAAACGCGCTTGAGATCGATGTGCCGTCGCGCCACGAGCACTATGCGCGGGCTGGGCTGGGCGACAGTCACGCCACCATTGTGCCACGGATGCCGAAGGGCCATGCGAGCAGGTCAAATCTCGGCTCACGGTGATTAAAAATTCCGGGCAATTCTGGTAAATCGCACTCGCAAACCCTTATTCGTTCAAGGTGACCCGCGCTGTGCGCGGGTGGGCGTCGCAACCGAACCGACGACCCAAAGCCAACCCTTTCGTCGTGGGATCATTTGGCATGGCCATTCGCGAGGCACCAGTCGACCTGCCCGACGTCCGGTTGGTCGCCGCGCGGCCGTTCGGCCTCTATGTGCATGTGCCGTTCTGCATAACCCGTTGCGGCTACTGCGATTTCAACACCTACACCCCGGCCGAGCTGGGTGGCGTCAATCCGGACGCCTGGCTCAGCGCGCTGGGGACGGAGCTGGAACTGGCGGCCGCGAGGCTGCAGGCGCCGCGGGTGAACACCGTCTTTGTCGGTGGCGGGACGCCCTCGCTGCTCGGGGGACCGCGGATGGCGACGCTGCTGGGCATGGTGCGCCAGCACTTCACGCTGGCCCCCGATGCCGAGGTCACCACCGAAGCCAATCCCGAGTCAGCATGGCCCGATTTCTTTGATGCCATCCGGGCGGCCGGCTACACCCGGGTATCGCTGGGGATGCAGTCGGTGGCGCCGAAGGTCTTGGGCGTCCTTGACCGCATCCATACACCGAACCGGTCGGCCGCCGCGGCCCGCGAAGCGTTGGCGGCGGGTTTTGAGCACGTCAGCCTCGATTTGATCTACGGAACTCCGGGGGAGTCCGACGATGACCTGTTGTGCTCGGTCGACACCGCGATCGAGACCGGCGTAGATCACGTGTCCGCCTATGCGCTGGTCGTCGAGGAAGGCACGGCGCTGGCGCGGCGAGTGCGGCGCGGCGAACTGGCCGCACCCGATGACGACGTGTTGGCTCACCGCTACGAATTGGTGGATGCGCGACTGTCGCGGGCGGGACTGTCCTGGTACGAAGTGTCCAACTGGTCGCGGCCCGGCGGTGAGTGCCGGCACAATCTCGGCTATTGGGACGGCGGCCAGTGGTGGGGCGCGGGGCCGGGAGCGCACGGGTACGTCGGTACGACGCGCTGGTGGAATGTCAAGCATCCCAACACTTATGCGGAGAGGTTGAGTGCCGCGTCGCTGCCGGTGGCCGGCTTCGAGCAGCTCGATGCCGACGCCTTGCACACCGAGGATGTGCTGCTGAAAACTCGGCTGCGCCAAGGCCTTCCAGTTGATCTGCTGAGCGCCGCCGAGCGCGACCGCGCCCGGGGTGTGGTTGCCGACGGGTTGTTGGTGTCCGACGGGGACACGCTTGTCCTGACTCCGCGCGGACGGCTGTTGGCCGACGCGGTGGTGCGAACGCTATTGGGGTAGCGACGTTGTCCGTGTGGTCAGACGCCGAACCAGTGCTGGAAGGCGCGGGCGATCTCGATGTAAAGCGGAATCCCCACGGTGACGTTGTAGGAGAAGGTCAGGCCCAGGGACGCGGCCAGCGGCAGCGTGGGGCTCGCCTCGGGGATCGCCAGGCGCTGCACCGCGGGGACGGCGATGTAGGACGCCGCACCGCAAAGGACCGCGAACAATACGTAGGTTCCGGTCTTGAAGTCGGTGTGGGTCAGCGACGCGTAGCTGCAGGCGACGATAATGCCCAGTGTCGCAAAGACATTGGGCGCCACCAGGCCGAAGACGATGAAACCGGGACCCGCGGTGCGAAGGTCCTTCAACTTGCGCGACGCCGTCATCCCCATCTCCAGCAGGAACAGGCAGAGCACGCCCTGGAACGCCAGCACGAAGAATTTGTCGTCGTCGGCGACGACCTTCTGTCCCTGCAGTCCGCTGACGAGGCCGATGATGATGCCGCCCATCAACAGGACCAGGCCGGGATTGAGGAAGACCTCCTGAAAGAGCTCCCGCGAAAAAATGGGCGCCCTCTTGCCCCTGGTGCGCGCAGGCTTCGGCTCGGGCTCCAAATCCGGGTGCTCCAGCTTTTCCAGCGAGAGCTCCAGCTCCTGCTCGATGGCGGCTTCCTCCTGCCTCTCGAGACTCTGGCCTTGCGGAGGACGCGCGGGGGTGCCGGGTCCGACTCCGACCTTGACGGGCGGCGTGTAGCCGGCCTCGTCGGGCATGTAGCCGGCGGAGTCCATGCCGCGATGGCGGAGTCGGGCCACGAAATACAGCGCGACCAAGCAGCCCGGAATCTCCATCACCGCCAGCATCACCGGCATGTAGGCGTTGAAAGCGACGTTAACCGCGGCCAGGACAGCCACGCAGGTGGCAAAGGTTCCCGCCGAGTCCGACCCGTAATAGCCGGCGATGGTGGCGCGGTCGACTTTTCGTAGGGATTTGAGGCGGCTAAGCCCCAGGTAGGCCATGCCGCCGATCAGACAGTTCAGCACGAAGCCCAGAATCATGAAGCCGACGATGGCCCCGACGCTCGACGCACTGACCTGTGCGAGTTCTTCCCCGCCGTGCCAGCCGATGGCCAGCAACAGATACATCGTCAATCCCTGATAGATGACGTAGGGGAATTCGAACCGCACCTTGAGAATCGGAATCAGGAACCCGAAGTAAAAGAACAGCAGAAGCGGCTTGAATAAGTTATGGGTGAAGTTGTGCCAGAACTCATGCAGCATCAATGCCTCCGTTGATTAGAGCGCTGATCTGGGGAAGCACCGTCCGCAAGCGGAGCAACCACGAAACATCCCGACGACCGTCAAGAAACTATCCGCACCGCTGACTCGCCGCCAGTCGAACACGCACAGGGAAACGGGAGCCCTGTCGTCCGGCAAAGATCCACAAAATCGCTGTTCAGGACCGTATTTCTGCGGCGAAAACAGTCATGCGTTCGGCTCGGCGGCACGCCACCAGTTTGGTGTAAAACTGCTGTGCATTTACTGTGGAGTCAATACTGGTCAACGCGCCAATCTGACGAGCGACGGCGGGACGCCGGCCCCTTTTTTGGTGCGTTGTCGACAGCTTGGCCGCGGCGAGTAATGCGTCGTGATTCGCCTCCGCCGCCCGTTCCTCCAATCCGGCGGATCCTTCGCGGGCAGCGAGCCAAGAAAGAGTCTGGCTGCCGGAGCAGCCCGTTGTGCTGCCGCCACGCAAACGATCGGGAAACACTTCGAGTTGCGAGCCTCACGTCCGGCCGCGGTTACACACCTGGACGGCGCAGCGCAGTCGGCTTTAGCTGCGCAAACAAGTGGACATCGTCAGCGCGTTGCCGCGCTGCTAGGCGCTGGGCCCGACTGGCCGGCGCTTCAACTCCGCGAGCGTTCTGTCCGAATGCGGCAATCGAGGAACAGTTCGCTGAATCGGTTGCGCACAGCTACATAGGTTAGGCTACATTTACTAACCGTGACCGAGGTCAGCGTCGAGACAAGTTCCGG
>NZ_LZMB01000344.1 GCF_001673555.1 Mycobacterium sp. 1165178.9
GCCCGCACCCGATTCTTCGACTCGTTCTTCTACGCCGCGACGCAGGCCGGGATCCGACAGGCGGTGATTCTGGCGTCGGGTCTGGACGCCCGGGCCTACCGGTTGGCGTGGCCGGCCGATATGACCGTCTTCGAAATCGACCAACCGCAGGTGATCGAATTCAAGGCCGCCACGCTGGCCAAGCTGCTCGCCGCGCCGCAGGCCGAGCTGCGCACGGTCGCCGTCGATCTGCGCAACGACTGGCCAAAGGCTCTGGCGGAAGCCGGTTTTGACGAGAGTCAGCCCACGGCCTGGATCGCGGAGGGACTCTTCGGGTATCTGCCGCCGGAGGCGCAGGATCGCCTGCTGGACAACATCACCGCACTCAGCGCTGACGCCAGAATCACCGCCTGTCGGATCCCGGCCTGCGTCGCGGCGTAGAAGAACGAGTCGAAGAATCGGGTGCGGGCGGCCATCGCGGCGGGCATGTGTTCGAGCTTCCAGCCCGACTCATGGTCGTCGACGTCGGAGGCGGCAAGGTCGCCTGCGACCCAGCGAGTGAAAAAGTCCACCCCGACGGCGCGCACCAGCGGCTCGGCAAAATGGTCTTCGATCAGCGGGTTGTCCGCGCTGGTCGCGATCGCTCGCGCGGCTGCGACCATGGTCGCGGTCGCGCCCACACTGGTGGCCAGATCCCAGGTGTCGTTGTCTTTGCGTGGCATGCGGCTCTTTCCCCCTCGGAATCACACCTTACTTAGCTGGTATAACGACCGACGGGCACGTGTAGTTCCCATCGCCCGCAGCCCCGCTAGTTCGCGAGTCCGAGTGTCAGGTCGCCGCAGGTGGGCGGGTCATCTAGTGCGGTCCGGGACGCCCAGGTTCGACCGGTCCCCCAGGTCCACCCGGTCCCCCGGGGCCACCCGGTCCTCCTGGGCCACCGGGTCCACCCGGTCCATTCGCAGCAGGGGCCAAGAACACGCATTCGTTCAGATCGACGCTCCAGCCCCAACCGGGCGCACAGTCACCATCGGCACGGCTGATCGCCGACCTCACTTCGTCGTTCGGGCAAGGCGGGCGGTGATAGATGTAGGTATCCGGCTTAGCCCGCGCCTATCATTGTGCGGCAATTGACCCGTCGACGTGCCCGATTGGCGAGCATGAACGAACCCCGTTGGCAGCCCGTGTCTTCAGTCGATGACCAATTCGAAGACCGGGATGAGCCGATCCGTGCGTTGCTGGTACTCACCGAATCCGGGGGCGCGCTCGACTACCACCGGGTAGACCGAATCCCTTTCGTCACACGGCAATTCGCGCGCGATCGCGGGCTTCGCGGGCTCCGAGCCGATCTCGACGGACACGCGAGGGTTGGCGCGAATGTTGTGCACCCAGGCGGGATTGTTGTCCCGGCCCGCCGCGGAGCCAACGACATAGATTTTGCCGTCGATATCGAAGTAGGCGACCGGGTTGACCCGTTGGGCGCCGCTGCGCGCACCGGTCGAAGTCAGCAGCAGTAGCGGGAAGCCCTCGAATTGTCCGCCCACTTTGCCGCCGTTACGGCGAAACTCTTCGATGTTCTGTTCGTTGAATTCCCGTTCCGAGTTCAGCGCGTCGTCAGCCACTGCGCCATCGTGTCACGCGGCGCGGGTGTTGGCCACCGTACTCTGGACTTACACTGTGCCGCTTTGACATTCGAGCTGAATCAGCCTCTGGCGAACGGTGCCTGTATGCCGGCGGGACCGACGATGCTATTGCTGCCGCCCGGGTTGCTGATTTGAGGCGGCGCTCCGCCCGGCCCTTGTTGCCAGGTGATGTGGTTGCCCGAGCCGGTGGCCTTGATAATGGCGACCGTTTGCAGATTCACCGTGTTGGCAGAACCGCTGACATCCACCTCACCGCACGAGCCGTTCAAGGTGACATTGGAGTCGATGCTCACGACATTGATGGGAGATTGATTCCCGCAGTCATAGGTGACGGTCGAGACGCTCTTGTCGATTTTTTCGGGTGCGACGTCCAGGGGCGCAGGCCAGCGTCCCGCCGGCGAAGGAACCACAGCCTCCGGCGAGGTCGCGACACCAGCCATCAGCACGATGCCTGTCGCACCAGCCGATTTATCGTTGCCCGGCGCCGCGCCTGTCACCGCGACGAGCAGCGTCGTCGTCGTGGCGATGCCCAGCCGAATCATCACCCCGGACATATTGATTCAATCCTTCGGATTACACATTGAGAAGCGTTAACGCTAGCGCGTCCGCGCCGCCGGTGTGAATCGGACAGCGTTCGAGACGACGACTCGCCAAACCTGGTCGTAACGCGTCAGCGCTGGCCTTCAGCGCGGCGACCTGACGCCACGCGCAGTGGGCGAGCAAAAATCACCTCGCGGCGAACGTGATGTCTGGGAGACGTCAGTGCCCCGCTGTCGGCGCCGCGGGTTCGATTGTGGTCAGTTCGGTGAGACCGCTGACCCTTAGCACGGGCATGAGGATGGGGTGCGCGACGAGCTTAATGCTGTCGGCGTGAGCGGCCAAGGCGTTTATGGCCGCGCTGTCCAGGTACTCCACCGCGCTGAGGTCGACGAGCAACGCTGCGTCGTCGCCGGCGGCCTCGATCGCGGCGCTGGCCAGCGCCCCGCTGAACGCATCGATATTGCTCATGTCGATCTCCCCCTCGGCGACCAGCACAAAATTCCCGTCGCCGCCGCGTGCGGTGTCAATCGTGAGCGGGGTGGTCATCAGGTGATCCTCGTGGATAGGTGGACGGTGGTGCCGCCCGCGTCGGGCCGGATGTCGACGTCGCGCATGAGGCTTCGCATCAGCGGGATGCCCCGACCGCGATGGGGATACGAAGCCGGTTGCGGAGCCTTCCATGAGCCCGTGTCGGTGATGGTCAGCTGGACCTCGTCGCCGAGTGCCACCGCTCCCAACCGAATTGTCCCCTGCGGTCTATGACGATGACCATGCTCGATGGCGTTGGCGACGGCTTCCCCGGCGGCGACGAGCACGTTCAGGGCCTGATCGGGGTCCAGCCGGGCTCGGGTCAGCCAGTTGCGCAAGGCATTTCGGGTGGGCGCGAGCTGGCTGGCGTCAGCGGGAAACTTCAACTCCAACGGGGCCGGGTGGCGGTAGAGCAGCAGCACCACGTCGTCCTGGTACCCACCGAGCGGGGCGACGCGGGACATGACCTGGTTAGCCACGTCCTCCAGGGTGAATGCGCGGGAATCCTGCGCCACGGCCGCCACGCGGGAAATGCCATGGTCGAGCGGAATGCGGCGACGTTCGACCAGACCGTCGGTATAGAGCAACAGCGTCGAACGCGCCGGGATGATCGCGTGGGCTTCCGGGCGAACCCAATTTCCTCGTATCCCCAAGGCGATGGTGTGGCCGTCGTCGAGAATCTGGGTGCTGCCGTCTCCGTGCACGAGGATCGGCGGCGGATGGCCGGCGCTCGAGTAAACCAATTCACCGCTCTCGGGGGTAAGCACCGCGCAGACCGCCGTGGTGCACTGCGCGCCGGGCAGCCGCGCGGCAAAGCGGTCCATACCCGCGAGAGCCGCACTGGGACTTGGGTTTTCGAACAGCAACGCGCGGCACGCACTGCGTACCTGGCCCATCACGGTGGCCGCGGCCAGGCCATGGCCGACGCAGTCGCCGACGATCAACGCGATGCGCCCGTCGTCGAGGTCAAAGATGTCGTACCAGTCACCTCCCACCTGCAGTGGCCGCGTCGCGGCCTGATAGCGCACCGCGAAACCGTTGGGCAGATCGGCGGGACCCAGGATCGCGTGCTGCAGCGCCAGCGCGGTCTCGCGCTGCTGATCGACCTGGTACACGCGCTGCAAACCCTGACCGAGGCGGCCGGCCAGGACGGTAAGCAGGGTCTGGTCCTCGAGGGTGAACGGACGCTGCGCGGTGAGATCCATCCAGACGACGAGCACGCCTTCGGGGTGCTGCAGCGCAATGCCAGCCGTTCCAGGTGTCGACGCATTGGGGGTGAGCAGGTCGCCGTCGCGCAAAGCGCTGATCGCCTCCTGGATGTGTGGTGGCAAGTCGGCCCACTGCGCGGGCTCGCCCACCGACGCCACCCTCGGTGCGCCGAACGCGGTTTCAGTGGAGGAATTTTGCGTCGGGAAGGTGACGGCCAGGACCCGGCGCGCCCGCCACAGCCGCCGCAGTTCCTCGGCGGCGGCTTGTACCGCGTCATCGACGGTGTCGGCTTGGGCCAGTTCCTGGTTGAGCGCGTGTTCGCGACCCGCGGCCAACGCCAAGGCGATCGCAGCGTGCCGGGCGAAGTCACTGACCAGGTCGAGGTAATCGTTACCGAACGCGGGCTGGTGCGGGTCGCGGGCCACGGCGATGACGCCAAGCACCGCGTCGTCCGCAATCAGCGGCATGACGATCGCGGAGCGTTCACCGACGTCGGTGAAGCCCTCGATCGGATATTGGAAGGAATCGGTGATCAGCGGTATGCCGCGGCGGGCCACCCCGCCGGTGGTCGAGCCTTCCATCGGAACTTGTCGACCGATCACCTCCGAGGAGTACCGGCCCGCAGTCGCGGCGACGACCAGGGTGTCGACCTGATCGACGGGCAATTCAGCCTCCTTGGGAACCAGCAAGATGGCCTGCTCGGCGCCCGCTAGCTCCAGAGCCCGATTCACGATGAGCTGCAACGGCCCCGTCTGGGGGTCACCGGACAGCAGCGCCGTGGTGATCTCGCGGCTTGCCTTCGTCCATTTCGCCGATTCGCGTTCCCGCTCGAAGAGGCGGGCATTGTCAATGGCGGCGGCCGCCGCCGTGGCCATGGCGCGCACGGCGCCTTCCTGCGTGTTGGAGAAGACTCGACCCGGCCGATCGTCGGCCAGGTACAGGCTGCCGAAGTTGGCCGCCCGGACGGTGATCGGGATCCCGAGGAGCGCATGCATCGGCGGTTCGTGTCCGGCCAACTCGGCGGTGTCGGGATGGGTGCTCAGATCATCGACGCGCAGACCATCCCCGACCGGAAGATCCCCGAGCCGCCGCGCGGTTTCAACGTCGATTCCCGCATGCACGAAAGAAACGAGGGCCCCGTCGGAGGCGCGGATCCCCAAGGCGGCGTAGCGCGCGCCGGTCAGCTCCATCGCGGCTTGAAGGACTCGCTGCAGCGTCACGTCGAGGTCCAGATCGGAGCCGATCTCGACGATGACCCGCACCAGCTGTTCCATCTGGTCGCGCGCCGCCACGAGCTCGTCGAGCTGATCATGCATCCGGCTCACCAGGTCGCGCCGGCCCTGCCAGGTGAAGGCGGACTCGCCCTGGTCGCTGTCCATAGGTACCAACGGTAAACGGTCGGGTGAACCAAGGATGTTCGGTACTGGACGGGCCGGCACCACGCTGGCCTTTTTATATACGAATCGGCGACTGCCGGCTGAGTAGCTAGCCGGCATCTACCGAGGTCACGCGAGGTTGCAAGCGTTCGACGAACCGCAGGCAGCGGTGCTTTACCCGATCTTGACCAGGTATTGAATTGTGCCGCCGAAGATAGCTGACGTGAGTAACCTTTCATCGGTGGAACTGGGGGTTTTGGGACCTCTCCAGGTCCGGCAAGACGGAGCGTCCGTCGTCATACCGGGCGCGAAAGCGCGCGCCATCCTCACGATGCTCGGACTGCACAGCGGTTCCGTCGTGCCGGCCGACACCCTCGTCGAGCTGCTCTGGGGTCAGGATCCGCCGCGCACCGCCGTTAAGGCCCTGCAGACCCACATCTCGTCGCTACGTCGCACCCTCGGCGACGGCTATGTGGTGACCCAGGGCGCCGGGTGGATTCTCGCCGAGAGCGAGGTCGATGCCGCGCGCTACAAATCGGCGGCGCGGCTGGGTCGCGATGCCGCCGCCGCGGGCGACACCAGCCAAGCTCTGGCCCGCTTCGACGAGGCCCTTGCCCTCTGGCGCGGAACCCCCGAGCTGCCCGATGGCCGACGCGGAACGTCCGAAAGGACGCGATGGGTTGAGAGCCACGCGGCCCTGGTCGAGGACCGGGCCGACGCCCTGCTGGCCACCGGTCGCGCCGCCGAACTCATCGGTGATCTCGAGGGCGCGGTGGCTGACGCTCCGCTGCGCGAGAGGCGATGGGGCCAGCTGATGCTCGCCCTGTACCGCGCCGGCCGCCAAGGTGAGGCCCTCGGCGCTTATCAACGGGCTCGGTCGCTGCTTGCCGACGACCTTGGAGTCGACCCGGGGCCAGAACTTCGCCGGCTCGAGGCGGCGATCGTCACACAGGACGCCTCGCTGGATATCGCTGTCGCACAGAACTCTTCGTCGGTGACGCGTGCGGTGACATTCCTGCTCACCGACATCGAGGGGTCGACGGCCGCGTGGGAGGCGGATGCCGACGCCATGGCGGTGGCGCTGGCCCGCCACGATGAGCTGGTCGAACAGATCGTCACGTCACGTGGCGGTCGGCTGATCAAGACGCGCGGCGAGGGTGACGCGACGTTTTCGGTCTTCGACCGTCCTTCTGCGGGCGTCGCGGCGGCAATCGAGCTGCAGGACGCGATTGCTCACGAGCCGTGGGCGTCGCGGGACCCCATCCATGTCCGCATGGCGATGCATACCGGCGAGGTCGAGCTGCGCGACGGCGACTACTTCGGCCGAGCGGTCAACCGGGTCGCGCGCCTTCGGTCCTTGGCCGAAGGCGGCCAAATCCTGTGCTCGGGTGCGACCGCCGAACTGGTCGTCGACTCGCTGGCCGACGACGTCATGCTCACCGACCTGGGAATGCGTCAGCTCAAAAACCTCGCGCGGCCCGAGCATGTTTTCGAGTTGCGACTGGAAACCGGTGCGGACCAATTGGATTCGCCGATGCCCGAGACGCCGATGGAGCGGCCCAACTTCCCCGCCGTACTCGTCGGCCCCGGGCCGTTCGTAGGGCGTGGCCGCGAACTCGAGGGGCTGCTTGCGGCGTGGCAGACGGCGCTGGCCGGCGGTGTGCGCGCCGTATTGATTGCCGGCGAACCGGGCGTCGGCAAGACGCGTCTGGCCGGTGAATGGTCGCAGCAGGCCTACGAGCAAGGGGCGGTCGTGCTGTACGGCCGTTGCGACGAAGATCTCGGAGCCCCCTATCAGCCGTTCGCCGAAGCGCTACGTTCACTCGCGCCGTGCGTGGGCGCAGACCGGCTGAGAGGATTGCGCGGCGCCGAAGCGTTGCTGTCGCTCGTGCCCGGCCTGGCCGATGTCGTGCCCGATCTCACCTCCCCGGCACACGCCGACCCCGACACCGAGCGCTACGCATTGTTCGACGCTGTCGTCGCTCTTTTGGAAATCGCCTCCAAGAGCGCGCCGGTCGTGATGATCGTCGACGACCTGCACTGGGCAGCCAAACCGACGCTGCTCCTGTTGCGGCATCTGCTGCGATTCGGTGACCATGCGCGCGTCCAGATCGTCGGCACCTACCGCAGCACCGACCTCGACCGCTCCCATCCCCTCGCCGCGACGCTCGCCGACCTTCACCGCGACGGGACGGCCAATCGGCTTACGCTGAGCGGACTCGACGAGGACGACGTGACGGCCTATGTGGCCGAGGCGGGCTACGACGACGAGGAACTCGCCCACGCATTGGCGTCTGTCACCGGCGGTAACCCCTTCTTCCTCATCGAAGCCCTGCGGCATGTCGATGAGAGCGGCGGGGTGTGGGACCAGAGCACCCTGCCCCAGGGCGTGCGGGAAGCGGTGAGCCGCAGGCTTTCTCGGCTTCCCGTCGATACCAACAAGGCGCTTGCCGCGGCCGCGGTCGTCGGCAGCCGGTTTGCCCTCGAGCTGGTCGAGCGGGTGGTCGGGACTGACCTGATCGACGCGTTCGACGAAGCGCGCCAAGCCGGCATCGTCATCGAAGAGCCCGGCGGGTACTACCGGTTCAACCACGCCATCGTCCGGCAATCACTGCTGGCCGAGCTGGCGTCCGTGCGGCGCATGCGACTGCACCAGCGCATCGCCACGACACTCGAGACGCTGCCCGGCGCCGACGACGAGCTGCTGGCCGAACTGGCGCATCACTATTTCGAATGCGCTTGGGCGGGAAACGCAGCCAAGGCGGCCTTCTACTGCCGGCGTGCCGCCGACCAGGCGATGGCACGACTCGCCTACGAGGGTGCCGCCGATCTGTACGATCAAGCTCTGCACGCGCTCGAGGACATCGACGACGAGCTTCCCGACCGCGACGACCAGACCGTTGAACTTTTGGTCGCCCGATGCGAGGCCTTGCTGGCCGCCGGCGACGTGTCCTCCGCTGCCGGTGCGGTCTCACAATTGCAAGCCGCGGCAGCGGATTCGGCCCGGTTGGCGGCGTGGGCGACGTGCTTCGACGGTCAACTGTCGATGCTGATTCATCCCGAGCGGCTCGACGAGGTGGAAGCCGCGTTGGGTGCGGCCGCCGCCAAACTCGCCGAGCTGGACGACGCCGCCGGGGAGGCCAAGGCGCACACCGTCCGCGCCGGGTGCCTGGCGCGTCTCGGGCGAATCGGCGACTGCGAGATCGCTTTGGACGACGCCCTCACCGCGGCGCGTCGGGCGCGCGAACACCGCCGGGTGAACGCGGTGTTGGCGGGTGCGCCGCTCGCGGCGCTGTGGGGCCCCAATCCGGTTCCGCGCGCAGGGGGAAGGTGTCTCGACGTGGTCCGGCTGCTGCGTATCACGACCGACTCCCCCGCCGTCGAGGCCACCTCGACGCGATGCCAGGCCGTCCTGGAGGCCTTCCGCGGCCGCACGGCGGCGGCACGGCGGATGATCGACTCGGCCCGTCGCACACTCACCGAGCTCGGCCTGCGCCACGCGTTGCTGGAAGTTGAACAGTTCGCCGGCATCGTCGAACTCATCGGCAATGATGCATCCGCCGCGGAGTCCCATCTCCGAAAGGCCTACAACGGCTTTCGTCGCATGGGCCTGGACGCCGACACCGCCGAGACCGCCGCCCTGTTGGGCCGGGGGTGCCTTGCGCTCGATCGCGATGACGAGGCCCGTGAATTATGCGCGGAGAGTGAGCGTCTCGCCGGGCACGCGCTGAAGGCGTCGATCGCATGGCGGACGCTTCGGGCACACCTACTGGCGCGAAACAACGATTACGACGGGGCCCGCCGGCTCGCCGAGGAGGCGGTCAGTCTGGCCGAACGCACCGACGCCCTGGTCGATCACGGCGACGCCTGCCTGACACTGGCGACCGTTCTGGGCGCCGCCGGCGACATCGTGGGAGCGCGCGCCGCGGCCGAGCGGTCGGTCGATTTGTACGAGCGCAAAGGCGCTGCGGCGCTTGCCGACATGGCCCGCCAAGTTCTCGGCACGCCTGCTCAGCCGCCCACCCCGGCTCCTCCCGAGGTGCCCGTTGTCGAACTGGACAGCGAATGCGTGCGAGTGGGTGAACGCGTGATGGCCGCCATTCATCGCAAGGACTGGGATGAGTTCGAGCGGTTGTTCGCACCAAATGTCTCGATCGAGAATCGGCGGAAGATCGTCGGCGTGGCCCTCCCATCGGACGCGGTGCGACGTCAGATGAGGCGTGATCTCGAGGCGGGCGTCGCGCGTGTCGACCATGTGATGATCGCTGCGCGAGGCGAGCGGCTGGCTCTGTCGCGATTGGTCACGACCGCTTTCGACGAGAGTCCCGGAGCGCCGCACGACGAGCTTCTCCAGCTATACGCCATCGACGAGAATGGCCAAGTTGTGCGACAGGTGTGGTTCGACGTCGAGGACATGGCCGCTGCGATGGCCGAACTCGACGCGGCTTACGCTCAACTCGAGGCCGAGCACCCGCCCGCGCATCAACTGGAAAATGCCGCGACGCGGGCATACGAGCGCCTCCACACGTATTTCAAAGCCCGCGACTGGGACGCGATAACCGAGCTCCTGACCGACGACTACTGCGGCGACGATCGTCGTTCGGTAGTAGGTTCCGGGATCCGGCGCGGCCCGGATGCTGCGATCGAAGACTACCGATCGGCCGCCGACATCGAAGTGACGGATGCGAGTTCACAGACCATGGCAACCCGTGGGGCGCGCCTGGCCCTCACTCGTGCCCGGTATGCGCGAAGCACACTGGAATCGGAGACATTTCGCGTCGACTTCCTCCAAATCATCGAAGTCGACGCCAACGACCGGATCGCGGCGATGTCCGCGTTCGACCTCGACGACTTCGACGCCGCCATCGCCGAACTCGATGCCCGTTATCTCGCTAGCGAAGCGGCGCCGCACGCGGAAACGTGGTCGGTGATCACGGGAACTTACGCCTCGATCAGGCGGCACGAATACCCCGCGCTGACACCCGATTGCGTGACTATGGACCATCGGCGGACCACCGCGTTTGCACCCGGTGAGCTTCCCGCATACATCCGTGCCGGGTGGGAAATCGGGCAAGAGATCCGGCCGTACGTCGCGGCTGTCCACAGGTTGACCGATGTCGGAGCGGTCTGCAGCGCTGCGTCGCATGGCGTTTCGCATGAGGGCTTCGACGCCGAATGGCGGCACCTTGCCCTTTCGACGGTCCAAGGCGCCATGGTCAACCGTTGCGAGATGTTCGACGAGGCCGACCTCGACACCGCGATCGCGAGATTCGAACAGCTCAACCGACCGGCACCGCGATTGGAAAACGTGGCCGCGCGCGTATTCAAGCACGTCTGGTCACATTTCGCGGCTCGCGACTGGGACGCCATGGCCGAAATGGTGAATGACGACTACGTCGGAATCGATCACCGACGAATCGTAGGCGCCGAACCTCAGCACGGCCGAAATGACGTGCTCAGGGACTTGCAGGCAGCGGCAGGAGTCGGATTCACACTTTCGATGGTGAGCGCCATTGCGATTCGCGGAGACCGCCTGGTCCTCGCACGGACTCGAGCCACCGGTCGCGACCCCGACGTGGCCCAAGACGATGCCCTCAACGTTGTCGCGATCGACGCCAATGACCGGATCGCGAGTGTCGTCTCGTATGACCTCGAAGACTTCGACGACGCCATCGCCGAGCTCGAAACCCAATACCTCGCCGGCGAAGCGGCGCCGTATGCGAAGACATGGTCGGTCGTTGCGAGCGGCTACGTCGCGCTCAACGGCCACGAAATACCATTGACTACGCCGAATTTCACCAACGTGGATCACCGCCGCGCGCCGGCTCACGCTCCCGGTCAGCTGATCGACTATGTTCGCGCTGGATGGGATCTCGACCAGACCATCCACACTCACGTTGAGGTTGTGCATCGGCTCAGCACCCTCGGCGCGGTGTTTACTCATGCAGCACAGGGGAGCTCGCACGACGGTTTCGACGCCGAGTGGCGAGGGATCAGCCTCGTGACCGTCGACGGTGAGCTTGCCAGCCGGTCGGAAGTCTTCGATGAGGCAGATCTTGACGCTGCGATCGCAAGGTTCGAACAACTCAGCCGCCCGACACCGCAGCTGGAAAACGCGGTGGGCACGGTATACAAGCGCGTCCAGGAGCTCTTCGCGGATCGTGATTGGGACTCCGCGGCAACGTTGTTCGCCGAGGACTACGAGCACGACGATCGCCGTCGGGTGGTTAATGCCGGGATCCGACGTGGTCGAGCCGCCGCGATCGAGGACCTGCGCGCGGCCACCGACGTCGGGTTGCTGACGAACATCGCGTCGACCGCCATCGCGAGCCGGGGTGAACGCCTAATCCTGATGCACTTCCACGGGGCCGGCGGCGATCGCGAGGCGGTTCAGGTCGACGTGCTTCAGGTTGTCGAGATGGACGCTAGCGAGAAAATCGGAGCGGTCGTAGTGTTCGACCTTGACGATTTCGATGCCGCCATCGCCGAGCTCGATGCTCGCTACCTCGCCGGCGAAGCGGCACCGTTTGCGAAGATGTGGTCCGCTGTTGCGGGTAGTTACGCGGCCCTCAACAAGCACGAGTTGCCTTTAACCACGCCGGACTGCGTGAACGTCGACCACCGACGCGAGACCGCCTTCGGGCCCGGCGATCTGAACGCATACATCCGCGCGGGGTGGGACTCCGAGCAGGACATCAACGTCTACGTCGAGCGAGTACATCGGCTGAGCGACGTCGCCACGGTTGTCACCTATGCGGCGTATGAAACCTCGCAACAGGGCTTGCGCGCAGAGTGGCGTGGGCTCGCCGTTTTCACCGTGGATGGCGACACGATCAACCGCACTGAGGTTTTCGATGAGTCGGACATCGACGCCGCGATTGCGAGGTTCGAACAGCTGATCCGACCGGCGCCGCAATTGGAAAATGCGGCAAGCCGCGCGAACAAACGATTTCAGGAGAGGTTTGCAGCCCGCGACTGGCCAGCTCTCGCTCAAGGACTGGCCGACGAAGTTTTTCACGACGATCGTCGGCGGGTCGTCGGCATGGGATTGCGGCAAGGCCGCGAGGCCATGCTTGCCGAGGCACGTGCACTTGTGGCAATTGGCGTTACGAACGCAGCCTCAGATGTCCTCGCCATCCGCGGTCAGCGCCTGGTCTTCAGTCGGATCCGAACGTCAGGCCGCGACCAGCGTCCCGAGGGCTTTCACACCGACGCCCTGGAGATTGTCGAAATCGACGCGGACGAGCGGATCGTGGCACGCTTCGTGTTCGACGTCGACGACTTCGATGCGGCCATCGCCGAACTCGATTGCCGTTACATCGCCGGCGAAGCCGCCCCCTACGCCCACACCTGGTCGGTGATCACCCGCGCCTACGCCGTACTGAATCGGCGCGAGCACCCCTTGACGACAGTCGACTGGTCCAATATCGATCACCGGCGAGGAGTGTCGTTTGCGCCTGGTGAAACGTCAGCGCTGATTGCCAATTGGGACGCCACGCCTGACTCTCGCAATTCCGTCGAGGAGGTGCATCGGCTCAACGACCTGGGCGCTGTGGTCACCTCTGTGACGCACGAAACCTCGCGTGAGGGTTTCCACGCCGAGTGGCGAGTGGTCAGCCTTATAACCATCCAAGGCGACCTCATCGACCGCCTGGAAGTCTTCGACGAGTCGGACCTTGACAACGCCCTCGCGAGGTTCGATGAGCTGCATCCGCGCGTACGACAACTGGAAAACAAAGCAAGCCAAATCAGCGACCGCTTCCTGACGTACTTCTCGGCACGCAACTGGGGTGCGATGGCCGAGATGACCGCTGACGATTTTTCGAGTGACGATCGTCGTCGCGTCGTGGGGGCGGGCGTCCAAGTAGGTCGACAGGTCGACCTCGAAAATATGCGGGCGTGGGCCGACGTCGGCATCACGAACATGACGTCTGATGTCATCGCGACCCGGGGTCAGCGGCTCTTCCTCGGTCGCACCCGGTTCATTGGCCCCGAGCACGGTCCCAACGCATTCCACAGCGAGGTCCTCGGCCTCATCGAGATCGACGCCGAAAACCGAATCGTAGGCCGAGTCGTGTTCGACGTGGACGACATTGACGTTGCATTCAGCGAGCTTGAGGCCCGGTACGCCGCTGGCGAAGCCGCCGCTTATTCAGATGCCTGGGCGGCGGTAGCAGGCGTGCACGCGACGTTCAACCGGCATGAATTTCCACCAGAGGCTTGGGTGACGATCGACCATCGGCGAGGCACACTATTCGCCACCGACGACATGACGTCGGCCGTTCACACTCTCTTCGATCTCACGCCAGATTTTCACGTACACATCGAAAAAGTGCATAAAGTCAACAGTGTTGGGGCGTTGATCACCAATTGCGCACACGGATCATCACCTGATGGCCTAGACGTCGAATGGCGCATGATGATGCTTCTCATTGTCGATGGCTGCCGACTCACTCGCTGTGAAGTGTTTGACGAGACCGACTTGAATGCCGCGATCGAGCGCTTCGACCAACTCAGCCGGCCGGCACCCCACCTGTGCAATGCCGTGACCCGGGTAATCGACCAATTCCTGGCGTACTTTGCGGCCCGCGACTGGGATGCCATGGCGGAGCTGATCGATCATGAATTCCGCTCGGACGACCGCCGTCGAGGCATAAACGCCGGAATCCGACTCGGTCGCGAGGTCGAGATGGCGAATTGGCGTGCCACCGCCGAGGTTTGGATGTCAGACATGCGGGCGGCCGTCGTTGCGACCCGCGGAGAGCGTCTCGCGCTCATCCGTTTCACCTTCGTCAGCCAGGATTCGCTGCCCGCAGCGTCGCAGGCCGCGGCGCTGTCCGTCGTGCAAATCAATGATGGCAACCAATGCGCCGCTACGGTCATTTTCGAGCCCGAAGACTTCGAAACCGCCTTCGAGGAACTCGAAACACGTTACCTGGCAGGAGAAGCGGCTCCCTATAAGCAGACGTGGTCGACTCTCTTGCGGGCTTTCGCCGCGTTCAACGAACACAGGCTTCCCTCGACGACGCCGGATTGGGTCAATCTCGACCACCGGCGAGGCCGAGCGTTTTCGCCGGGCGACCTGGTTCCGTATATCCACGCCACATGGCAGGTGATGCCACAAGCCAAGATCTACGTCGATGCGGTGCATCGGCTGAGCAATCTCGGAGCAGTCGTCACCCAGTCGACGCATGGGACGTCGCCGGACGGCTTCGACGCCGAATGGCTCGAGGCTAACCTTCTGACCTTGGACGGTGACCTGATCAACCGCTGCGAGGTTTTCGACGAGGCGGACCTCGATGCCGCGCTGGCCCGCTTCGAGGAACTGGAAGCGAAGACGCGGCGCGTCGAAAACACGGCAAGCCAAGTGGAGCAACGCTTCCTGGCATACTTCGCGGCCCGCGACTGGTCCGCGATCGAGGACATGCTCGCCGTCGACGTCTGCGTCGATGATCGTCGTGGCGTCGTAAACGCCGGCGTCCGGCACGGTCGCGAGGCTGAGATCACCAGCCTGCGGGCGCTGGCCGGCGTCGGAGTCACCAACGCGACGTCAAGCGTGATCGCAATCCGTGGCGAGCGTCTCCTCCTCTGTTGTCATTCAGTCTGGGGCCACTGGTCCGAGTCCAAGGCGTCTGAGACGCTAGGCGTCCTTGAAATCAACGCCGACAACCAGATTGCAGCACGCGTCCTGTTCGACGGCGACGAGCACGAGGCCGCATTTGAGGAACTCGACGCTCGCTACGCCGCGGGTGCAGCGGCTGCTTTTGCGAAGACATGGTCGGTGATCACCAATGCCCAGAGTGCGTTAAATCGGCACGAACTCCCGCCGACGGCACTGGACTCGGTGTACGTCGACCATCGCCCGCTCCTAACGTTCGAGGCGCCTGATCTCGCGGCGGCTACTCGCACGCTGTGGGACATCGCACCTGACGCCAGCACCTATCTCGAGGCTGTGCATCGGTTGAGCGACCTCGGAGTTCTCTCGACCCGGGTGCTGAAGGGAACTTCACAAGAGGGCCTTGCCGCAGAGTGGCGGATGATCGAAGTCTTGATGCTCAAAAGTGACCTGATCAGCCGATGCGAGATCTTCGACGAGACAGACCTCGACACTGCGCTCGCAAGGTTCGACGAGCTCACCGGCAAAGATGAGCCATAGTGACGGCGCCCCAACCTCAACCGCTCTACCTGCTGGCGGACAGTCAGCTGCTGTTCTGGAAGCGTGACGACAGGCTCCTTCTTGAGTGCGCCCTCGATGGATTTCACGAAGCACCGCCGAGCGCGGCCTACATCGGCGCCTCCAACGGCGATCGGACCGAGTTCTACGGAATCTTCGAGGCGGCAATGGATGCCGTGGGAGTCACCGATCGCCGCATGATCGACTCGTCGTTTGGCCCCGACGATCGCACGTTCCTCGATCGTGCCCAGTTGATCGTCCTCGCGGGCGGCGATGTGCGGCTGGGCTGGAATACGTTCGAGAAAACCGGCATGAGAGACGTGATCTCAAGCCGGCACGCCAAAGGTGCGGTGCTCGTGGGCATTTCGGCTGGCGCGATCCAGCTCGGGCGCTATGGGATCGTCGAGACACCGAATGCCGAGAGGACGGAGCTACTCGATGTTTTCGATCTCGTCCCGCTGGTTGTCGACGCGCACGACGAGCGAGCAGGATGGGCGCGGCTGTCGCGTGCGATTCAGACGCTTGACGGATCGGTCACCGGCCTCGGAATCCCTACCGGTGGTGGGGTCATTGCGCACATGGATGGCGCCATCGAGGCCCTGCGCCATCCCGCACACAGGTTGACCTTCGAGAGAGCTCGCGGGGCGCACTCCGAGATGATCCGGCCGATCACCGGGTAGACGCGCTGCCTCGTCGGCGTGGCGTGCGGTGCGCTTCGACGACGTCGGAGTTGGCCAGCGTTTGTGCCTGAGCGGCCAGTGTCGAGGCCCTGTTGGCGTACGCGATCGCGTCGGTGCCGTTCCCCGTTTCCGTGCCGTGTGCCGCTGCCAGGTGCCGTTTCGCCTCGTCCAACCGGGCCTGGGCCTCGGAGCCGACGTTGGAGCGATATCTGGCGACATAGTCGGAGATTTGACGCACTCTCGCGTCGGCGGTGGCCAACGCCTGCTGCGCCGGATGATCGCCCGCGCCAATGTCCAGATGCCCACCACTCCGGGCGGCGCGCCGGCGCCGGCGTGCGCGCAACAGCACCAGCAGCAGGAGGAACGCGAGGATAAGCACGACGACGACGGCGCCGATCGCGATGAGCGGCCAGAGCGGCTTCGACGAACTTGCGGGTGTAGACGAGCTCGTCGACTTGTCCAACCCGTCGGCCGCGGCGACCGCGGCACCGCTCCAATCTTTAGCGCCCAGTACCGGATCGATCTGGGTAGTACGCAGCTTGTTCGTCTCGGCGGCTGTAAGGATCTGCGGCGGCACGCTGAACGTGTACGACGCGGTGTTCGTGGCCACGGCCAGCAGCGCGTCGTGGTCGCCCATCCCGCTGGCACTGCGTGTTCGGTCGGCCCAGTTGTCGGGTTTGAACCTGGAGAAGTTGTCGACGTAGACCACCCACAGTTGGAGGTGGCGATCGCGGTTGAGCCGATCGATGGCAGCGCTGACCGCCGCACGGTCGGAAGCGCTCAACACCCCGGTGCTGTCGGTGATGTGATCGGTGAGCTTGGAAGGCGGTTGCGCGCCGGCGGGGCTTGCCCAAAGCAGCGCCGCTGTGAGGATTGTCAGGACGACGCCGAACAGGCGAAAAACCCGCATATGGGTAATCTAGCCGCCAATCCGAGGCGGCGCGGGCGTAGCTTGTGCGTCCCGGCCGGCGGATTGAGCATCCGTTGCCGGCACCGCGGTGACCAGCAGAATTCACCCACATCCTGCACCCCGCATAATCGCCGTGCACACTGGACACCCTCTGGTTAAGCGCGTAACCTCTGTCGCGCGACGACAACCGCGACGACAGCATTAACCGTGAGTGAAGGGGCCATGAGGAACATTGAGTAACACCATTGCGGTCTTCAACCCGTCGAACGAGGAACAGATCGCGGAGGTCCCCGATTCCGACCAAGCGGCCGTCGACGCGGCGGTAGCCCGGGCCCGCGAGACCTTCGAGTCGGGGGTGTGGCGCAAGGCCCCGGCTTCGCACCGCGCCAACGTCCTCTTCCGCGCTGCGCGAATCATCGAGGAACGTACCGAGGAGCTCGCCGCGCTCGAAGCCCAAGACAACGGCATGAACACGACCGCCGCGCGTCACATCATCCCGGTCTCGGTGGACATGCTGAAGTATTACGCCGGCTGGGTCGGAAAGATCCACGGCGAGTCGGCCAATCTCGTCTCCGACGGCCTGCTCGGGACTTGGGAGACCTATCACACCTTCACCCAGCTCGAGCCCGTCGGCGTGGTTGGCCTCATCATCCCTTGGAATGGGCCGTTTTTCGTCGCGATGCTCAAGGTTGCGCCCGCGCTCGCCGCGGGGTGCAGCGCGGTTCTCAAGCCTGCCGAGGAGACGCCGCTCACCGCGCTGAAATTGGAGGAGATTTTCCGCGAGGCCGGTCTGCCTGATGGTGTCCTGAACGTCATCACCGGCTACGGAGAGACCACGGGTGCCGCGCTCACGGCCCATCCGGACGTCGACAAGATCTCCTTCACCGGGTCGACGGAGGTCGGGCGGCTGATCGTGAAGGCGGCCGCGGGCAACCTCAAGCGACTGACGCTCGAGCTCGGCGGCAAGTCGCCGCTGATCATGTTCGACGACGCGAACCTCGATAAGGCGATCATGGGGGCGGGCATGGGCCTGCTCGCCGGTTCCGGCCAAAACTGCTCGTGCACCTCGCGCATTTATGTCCAGCGCGGCATCTACGACAAAGTGGTGGAGGGCCTCGCCGGATTCGCGCAGATGCTGCCGATGGGCGGGAGCGATGACCCCGATTCCGTTCTGGGACCGCTGATCAGCGACAAGCAACGCAAGCGCGTCGAAGGCATCGTCAACGACGGCGTCGCCGGCGGTGCGCAGGTGCTCACCGGCGGTAAGCCGATGGACCGCAAGGGCTACTTCTATGAGGCGACGATCATCACCAACACCACGCCTGACATGCGGCTCATCAAGGAGGAGATCTTCGGGCCGGTCGGCTGTGTGATCCCCTTCGACGACGAGGACGAGGTGATCGCCGCCGCGAACGACACGCACTACGGGCTCGCCGGCTCCATCTGGACCGAGAACCTTTCCCGCGCCCACCGCGTTGTGAATGAGCTTCGCGCGGGCCAGATTTGGGTGAACTCCTCGCTTGCGGCGGACCCGTCGATGCCGATCAGCGGTCACAAACAGTCCGGGTGGGGCGGTGAGCGCGGCCGCAAGGGCATCGAGGCCTACTTCAACACCAAGGCCGTCTATATCGGCCTCTGATCGAGCAGCGCGGTGACCGCCGCCGGGTCCTTGTAGTACACGTCGAGGTCGACGATCTTCCCGTCGCGCAGGGTGTAGACCTCGATCAGATCCATGGTGACGCTATGTCCCGACGCTCGAGCGGTGAACGTCAGCGAAAAGCGCAACGCCACAGCGTTTTCACCCAGCGGCTCCGAGGTGAACGGCCCCGGGCTGACTGTCATCGCGTCGTTCATCTTCGCCAGCAGATCGCGAAAGCCGCTGAGGCCGCGGTAGTCGCCGCTATATGGGAGACCGTCCGCTTCGTGCGCGACGAAGTCGTCGTGCAGAAGACGGCCCATCGCCTCGAAGTCACCCTCGCGGACCGCCGTGCTGAACTTCTGCACGATCTCCACTCTTGACTCTGTCATGCGAACTCCTCGAATGCCCTGTGGCGCGCCTTGGGCCGGATGCTAGCCAGCGCGGTCGCGTCGACACCAGGGTTTAGGCGAAATGATCGCGCCGAGGGAAACTCTGGGCTATGCAGGCCTGCGGTGGCATGGTTGCGGTTTGTGCGGGTGTGGCTGAGTGGCTAGGCAGCGGCCTGCAAAGCCGTATACACGGGTTCAAATCCCGTCACTCGCTCCAAGGCCGAAAAAAGGTGGGGCGCCGCGTGAAGTCAGGGCAGGGCCTGCGGAGTCACGAGGAATTTCTCTCCCGTCGCTCGCTTGACGTAGGACTTGAACGCGTCGGGTTTGAGCATGCCGGCAAGTGAGACCTCCTGCGTGTAGCCGCTCGCGAATGTCGTGGTGAGCTCAGACGCGACACGGGCCCGCAAACGGCCGAGGGTCTCGACGCCCGCGCCCTGGAGGAAGTAGGTGAGCAACCAGCCACCCACGCCCCACGCCATGCCGAAGTTCCGGTTGAGCACGGTGGGACTGGTGTCTAGTGAGCCGTAGATATACACCTGCTTGTGGGTGCTCGACCCGTAACGCGAGTACTCCGCGGCGGACGAGTTGGCCGCCTCCTCCATGCCGTTGAGGATTTGGCCGGCCAGCGTCCCACCGCCCGTGGCATCGAAAGCGAGCGTCGCGGATGTGGCTTTGAGAGCCTCGACGAGGTCGGTCGCGAACGAAGGCGCTGATGAGTTGAGGACATATGTTGCGCCGAGCGATCTCAGGAGCTCCTCTTGCTCGGGCTTGCGGACGATATTGACCAGCGGTATCCCGTCCTGCCGGCAGAGCTTGACCAGCATCTGGCCGAGGTTGGACGCCGCAGCGGTATGCACAAGGCCCGAATGTCCTTCGCGGCGCATGGTTTCGGTCATTCCGAGCGCAGTCATCGGATTGACGAACGACGACGCGCCCTCCCTCGCCGTGGCCTCGTCGGGCAGAACCAGACACGCGGACGCATCGATCGCTCGGTACTGCGAATACATCGCGCCGCCGGCGATCGCCACCGTCCTTCCGATTAATGCCTGGGCCGCTTCGGAGGACCCCGCGGCCACCACGGTGCCGGCACCCTCGTTGCCCACCGGAAGCGACTTGTCGAGTCGCGCGGACAAGGCTTTCCGGCTCGCCTCGCCGACGGACGCGGTGACGACGGGACGTTCCGGCGTTCCCGTGACCGTCGCCTTCGTCATGTCCGCACTCGCAATGAGCAGGCCCAGGTCCGACGGGTTGATCGGCGAGGCTTCCACGCGCACCAAAACCTCGTTGGCGCCCGGGGTGGGGACGGGAACATCCTGTAGCGAGAGTCCG
>NZ_LZMB01000345.1 GCF_001673555.1 Mycobacterium sp. 1165178.9
ACATCGGCGATTCGCGCACGACGGAGTTCGAGGCGAAATTCGCGACGCTGATTGCGGCCGCCGGCGGGGCCGGGCTCGACGTCGTGCTCAACTCCCTGGCCGGCGAGTTCACTGACGCGTCGTTGCGGCTATTGGCTCCCGGTGGGCGATTCATCGAGATGGGCAAGACCGACGTGCGCGATCCGCGCGTCGTCGCGGAGCAATATCGGGGCGCGCAGTATCGGGCGTTCGACCTGATGGAGGCCGGCCCCGACCGCACCGCGGCCATGCTGGCCGAGATCGTGGGACTGTTGGCGGCCGGAGCGTTGAAACCATTGCCGCTGAGGACCTTTGACGTTCGCTGTGCCTCGGCGGCCTATCGGTACGTCAGCCAGGCTCGCCACATCGGCAAGGTCGCGCTGACCCTCCCGTCCGGGCCGGGCGCGGTGCTCAGTGGCTGCGGTGGGGGGCTGGCGGGATCCAGCGTGGTGATCACCGGTGGCACCGGTATGGCCGGTTCGGCGCTGGCCCGCCACCTCGTTGACCGTTACCGAGTGGCCCACGTGGTGCTGGTCAGCCGCACCGGTGCCCGGGCCGCCGGGGTCGCCGACTTGGTGACCGGGCTGCAGGAGGCCGGCGCCCAGGTGTCGGTGGTGGCCTGCGATGTCGCCGACCGTGAGGCGGCATCGGCGATGCTGGCCGAGATACCCGCGCAATTTCCGCTGCGCGGAGTCGTGCATGCCGCGGGCATTCTCGACGACGGGTTGATCTCGTCGCTGACACCGGATCGGGTGGACACCGTGCTGCGCGCCAAGGTCGACGGGGCCTGGAACCTGCACGAGCTCACCCGGCACCTCGATCTGTCGGCGTTCGTGGTGTTTTCGTCGATGGCCGGGATTGTGGGAACCCCGGGTCAGGCCAACTACGCGGCGGCCAATAGTTTCCTCGACGGCCTGGCCGCCTATCGGCGCGCCCACGGACTTCCGGGCCTGTCGCTGGCCTGGGGCCTGTGGGAGCAGGCGTCGGCGATGACCGCGCACCTTGGGGATCGCGACAGGGCCCGGATGAGCAGGATCGGGCTGGCGCCCCTATCCACCGAACAGGCGCTGGCGGCGTTCGACGCCGCGATGCTGATCGACAGCCCGGTGCTGGTTGCCGCCCGCGTGGACCGGGCCGCCCTGTCCGACAACATCGCCGCGCTACCTGGACTGCTGCGGGAACTGGTGGCCGGTCCGACCCGGCGCGTCATCGACGACACGGACGTCACCGCCTCAACGAGCGGGCTTTCGGAGCGTCTGCACGGCCTGAGTCCCGAGGCGCGACAGCGCGAGCTGGTCGACCTGGTTTGCGGCAACGCGGCGATGGTGCTGGGCGTGCCCAATCCGGCGGACATCGACGCCGGCCGCGCCTTCCAGGAACTGGGGTTCGATTCACTGACCGCCGTCGAGCTACGCAACCGGCTCAAAAACGCTACGGGCCTTGCCCTTTCACCGACACTGATCTTCGACTACCCGACACCCACCGCGCTGGCGACGCATCTGGACACCCAACTGGCCGGCACCGCCGGCGGCGACGATCAGCCGAGCCTGAGTCGGTTCAACGACATCACCCGGGAACTGCAGGCGCTGCTCGGCGCGTCCAACTGGAATGCCGACGACAAGTCGGTGCTACGAGCCCGCATTCACGGCCTGCTCGCCGCGCTTCCGTCGGGCGATCTTTCCGATGCCGAACATCTCGACGATGACCTCGACGCCGCCACCGAAAGCCAACTCTTTGCGATCCTCGATGAAGAACTCGGCCGCTGACACCCCACAAGGAGCAACGATGCCGGGCACCACGCAGCACGTCGACTACCTGAAACGCCTCACGGCGGATCTCAGGCGGACTCGGCGGCGCGTCGCGGAATTGGAGGGCCAGCTTTCCGAGCCGGTCGCCGTGGTGGGCATGGCCTGCCGCTACGCCGGTGGAGTCGAATCGCCAGAAGACCTGTGGCAACTGGTGATCGAGGGCCGCGACACGGTGTCGGACTTCCCGGCCGACCGCGGCTGGGACGTCGACGGGTTGTACGACCCCGACCCCGATGCCAAGGGGAAGATGTACACCCGGCAGGGCAGCTTCCTGCGGGACGCGGGCGACTTCGACGCCGGGTTCTTCGGCATCGGGCCCAGCGAGGCGCTGGCCATGGATCCCCAGCAACGGATGATGCTGGAGATCTGCTGGGAAGCGTTGGAGCGCACGGGCATTGATCCGTTCACGTTGCGGGGCTCGGCGACCGGAGTGTTCGCGGGGGTCATTCACGCCGGCTATGGCGGCGAGGTGAAGGGCGAGCTCGAGGGCTACGGGCTGACCGGCTCGACGCTGAGCGTGACCTCGGGCCGGGTCTCCTATGTGTTGGGCCTGGAGGGGCCGGCGGTATCGGTCGACACCGCGTGCTCGTCGTCGTTGGTCTCCATGCATCTGGCCGCGCAGTCGTTGCGGTCGGGGGAATGCGATTTGGCGCTGGCCGGTGGGGTGACCGTCATGGCCACCCCCGCGGCCTTCGTCGAGTTCAGCCGCCAGCGCGCGCTGGCCCCAGACGGTCGCTGCAAGGTGTATGCCGGAGCGGCGGACGGGACTTCGTGGTCAGAGGGCGCGGGAGTGCTGGTGTTGGAGCGGCTCGCCGACGCGCGACGCCTGGGGCATCCCGTCTTGGCGGTGCTGCGCGGTACGGCGGTGAATCAGGACGGCGCGTCGAACGGGTTGACCGCGCCCAACGGGCCGTCGCAGCAGCGGGTGATCAGAGCGGCGTTGGCCAACGCCGGACTGGCGGCGGCGGACGTGGATGTGGTCGAGGGCCACGGAACCGGAACGGTGCTCGGAGATCCCATCGAGGCCCAGGCCCTGCTGGCGACCTACGGTCAGGATCGCCCGGCGGACCGACCGCTGTGGTTGGGCTCGATCAAGTCGAACATCGGGCATACCTCGGCCGCGGCGGGGGTGGCCGGGGTGATCAAGATGGTGCAGGCGATTCGGCACGGGGTGATGCCCAAGACGCTGCACGTGGACATCCCGTCGCCGCACGTGGACTGGTCGGCCGGCGCGGTGTCGCTGTTGACCGAGCCGCAGCCGTGGCCCGATCACGGCGGAATACGGCGGGCCGGCGTCTCGTCGTTCGGGATCAGCGGCACCAACGCGCACGTGATCGTCGAGCAGCCTCCCGTGCCACTCGACAGCGAACCCGAACCGGTGGCCGCGACGCCGAATCCGGTGACTCCCTGGGTGGTTTCGGCCCGGTCACCCGAGGCGTTGGCGGGTCAGGCGCAGCGACTGCTGGATCGGCTCGACGCCGACGAGGGCGTGCGACCGGTCGACGTGGGTTGGTCGCTGGCGACCACCCGGGCGGCCTTCGAGCATCGCGCGGTGCTCGTGGGTGCCGACCGCGAGGCCCTGGCGGCGGGGCTGGCCGGGCTGGCGTCCGGGCGGCCGGAACCGGACGTGCTGGTCGGCCGGACCCGATCGGAAGGCAAGCGGGTGTTCGTCTTTCCGGGCCAGGGCTCGCAGTCGCTCGGGATGGGGTCCGGGCTGTACGAGCGTTTTCCGGTGTTCGCCCAGGCTTTTGACGAGGCCGTCGCGGCGGTCGACCCCCATGCACGGCTGCCGCTGCGTGAGGTGATGTGGGGCAGCGACCCAGAGTTGTTGCAGAGCACGGAGTTCGCCCAGCCTGCGCTTTTCGCCCTGGAAATCGCGTTGGCCGCGTTGTGGCAGTCCTTCGGTGTGACACCGGATGTGGTGATCGGCCATTCGGTGGGTGAGATCGCCGCGGCGTGCGTGGCCGGGGTGCTGTCGCTGTCCGATGCGGCACGGCTGGTGGCGGCGCGCGGCCGGTTGATGGCCGGGTTGCCCGCCGGCGGAGTGATGGTCGCGGTGACCGTGACGGAAGCGGAGGTGGCCCCATTGCTCAACGGTGCCGTGAGCATCGCTGCGGTGAACGGCCCCCGATCGCTGGTGCTCTCCGGTGCGCAGGACGCGGTGGCGGCGGTCGCGGACCGGCTGGCCGCGGGCGGCGCCAGGGTGCACCGGCTGGCGGTCTCCCATGCGTTCCACTCGCCGTTGATGGAGCCCATGATGGAGGACTTCGCGGCGGTGGCGGCCGGCGTGGCCGCGGGCGAGCCGCGAATCGCCCTGGTGTCCAATGTGACCGGCCAACTGGCCGGCCCCGACTATGGGACCGTCGGCTACTGGGCCGACCACGTGCGCAATCCCGTGCGATTCGTCGACGGGGTGCAGCTGGCCGAATCTCTGGGTGCCGGTGTGTTCCTGGAGGTGGGTCCGGGCGCGGCGTTGACGTCCGCGGTGGAGCAATCTCTGACGATTGACCGGGCGACCTCGGTGGTGACGATGGCCAAGGGTCGGCCCGAAGTGGACTCGTTGCTGCGGGCCGCGGGGCAGCTGTTCACGGCCGGGGTCGATCTGCGGTGGGCGGCGGCGTTCGCAGACTCCAACGCCCAGCGTGTCGAGCTGCCGACGTATGCCTTTGTGCGGCGGCGCTTTTGGCTATCCAGCGATTCGGTGGGTTCGGCCAACATCGCCAGCCTGGGTCTGGCCGAGGCCGAGCACGCGCTGTTGGGCGCGGTGGTGGACCGGCCGGATTCCGGCGGTGTGGTGTTGACGGGCCGGCTTTCGCTGGCCGCCCAGCCATGGCTGGCCGACCACGCGGTGGCCGGCACGGTGCTCTTTCCGGGGGCCGGCTTCGTCGAGCTGGCGTTGCGGGCCGGCGACGAGGTCGGCTGCTCTGTGATCGAGGAGTTGACGCTGTCCGCGCCGCTGTCGGTGCCGGACGCCGGGGTGGTGCACCTTCAGGTGGTGGTGGCCGCGGCCGGCGAGGCGGGAACGCGTTCGGTCGCGGTGTATTCGCGCGCCGTGCAATCTGATTGGGTCCTGCACGCCGAAGGCGTGCTGAGCGACCGTGCGCCAGCACCCGGCGCCGATTTGTCGGTGTGGCCGCCGCCGGGTGCGGACGCGGTGACCGTGACCGGCGCGTACGACGGCCTGGCGGGCCGGGGCTACGGATACGGTCCGGCCTTTCAGGGGTTGCGAGCCGTCTGGCGAAGGGGGACCGAGACTTTCGCCGAGGTGGAACTTCCGCAACACGCCGGAGTATCGACCGGTGGCTTCGGCATCCATCCGGTGGTCCTGGATGCGGCGCTGCACGCGCTGGGAGTGGCCGACGAGCGGATCGAGACCGTCTTGCCGTTCTCGTGGCAGGGAGTGAGCCTGAACGCGGCGGGCGCATCGCGGGTCCGGGTCAGGCTGGCGCCGGTTGGTGCCAGTGCCGTGTCGGTCGAGTTGGCCGACTCGTCCGGGCTGCCCGTCTTGTCGGTGCGCGAGCTGGTGACGCGCGCCGTCTCGGCCGAGCAGTTGACCGCGGCCGTGGCAGCCCGCTCTGGCAGCGGTGAGCTGCTCGACGTGGTGTGGTCGCCGGTCTCGCTGCCCGGCAACGACGTTGGCCAAGACTTCACCGTCTGGGAGTCACCGACCGCGCCCCCGGGCGCGGTCACCTCCGTCTACAACGCGACCCACGAGGCCCTGGGTGCGCTGCAACCCTGGCTGACGGGTGAGGCGGTCGGCGTCCTGGTGGTGCTGACCCGCGGGGCGGTGGGGCTGCCGGGAGAGGACGTCGCGGATCTGGCGGGTGCCGCGGTGTGGGGGTTGACGCGTTCGGCCCAAGCCGAGCACCCGGGCCGCGTGGTGTTGGTCGATACCGACGGAACCCTCGATGTCGCGGCGGTGATCGGTTGTAGCGAGCCGCAATTGGTGGTGCGCGACGGTGTGGCCTACAGCGCCCGGCTGAAACCGGCCGACCGGCGACCCCTGCTGCAGCTGCCCGACCCGCCGGCGGTGTGGCGGCTGGCCGCCGGCGACGCGGGAACGCTCGAGGATTTGGCGGTGCAGGAGACCGGGCCGGCGTCACTGGAGGCCGGTCAGGTGCGGGTGAGGGTCGCCGCGGCCGGGGTGAACTTCCGCGATGTGCTGGTGGCGCTGGGCATGTATCCGGGTGCCGCGCAGTTGGGCGCCGAGGGC
>NZ_LZMB01000346.1 GCF_001673555.1 Mycobacterium sp. 1165178.9
CGCCCGCAAGCTGGTTGAGCGCGGTTATGACGTGGTGCTCTCCGCGCGCCGCGAGGCCCCCTTACGCGCGGCCGCCGAGGAGATCGGTGCCCGCCACATCGTGGCCGATGCGTCTGACCCCAACGGATTCGCCGCTGCGATAAGCGCATTGGAGGCAATCGACCTCGTTGTTCACGCGGCGGGTGCGCTCGGCGGGACCTACGCGCGCAAGCAGACTTTCGAGCAATGGCACGCCATCATGTCGGCCAACCTGGATTCGTGCTTCGTGGTGACCTCTGCGGTGCTGCCCAAAATGACGGCGGGCTCACGACTGGTGTTCATTTCGTCGTCGGCGGCACACGAGCCCATGCCGGCCCGCACCGCGTACTCAGCCTCGAAAGCCGGCATGAATGCGTTCGCTCGCGCCTTGGCCCTGGAAGTCGACCGCGACGGCATCAGCGTGCACATCGTCACGCCCGGACCGGTGGCCACCGAGATGCTGCAGGACGTTCCCTTCGAGATGTACGCCATCGGAGTGTCGGACGTCGCCGAGGCGGTCGCCTGGTTGGACACCGTCGACTCGTCGGTCGATCTGCCGGAGATCCGGCTGTCCGCCGTGGAGCGCGGGCCCTTCGCGCGACCGCCGGTCGTTCCCACCGAAGCCCGGCGCCGCGCGCAACGCGGCTGAGGCCTACGGCGCGGGGAAGGCTTTGATCACCGATTCACCGAACTCGTGCAGGGAGTCCGGGGCGGCGAAGTCGGCAAACCATACGTAGAACCGCTCGACCCGCTGGTCGGCCAACCGGCCGAAATGCCCGATCAGCTCGTCGGCATCGCCGCAGACAAGCCCGGACCCGAGGTTGCCGAATCGCCTGGCGCTCACCTCGCGCACGGAGTCGGGGTCGCTGCCGGACCGCACAAAACCCACCATCTGCTGGATTGACATCCGGGCCGTTCCCGCGGCCGGGGCGAGCTTCGACAGCCTGTCGAGCTGATTCGCCGGCAGATTCCACCAATCCGCGTATCTGCGAACGAGTTCCATCATCCTGGGTCCGCTCCCACCCAGAACCAGCGGTATTGGGTACGACCGGCGCGGAGCTTGTGCAGCCGGGCCGGATCCTTCGTCGACGTCGCCCCAGTACTGCCTGATCAGTTCCAGGTGGCGGCCGAGTTGCTCGACTCTGGCCTGCGGATCCTGTTGGCCGACATCGAATCTCGAGAATTCCGAGGGCCACGATCCCGATCCCAGGCCAAGCTCGAACCTGCCCTCGGATGCCTCTGACAGGGTGACGGCCTGTTTGGCGAGCACGGCCGGGTGCCGAAACGCGTCACATAGCACCAGATGACCGATCCGCAGCCGCTCGGTCTTGGCCGCCACCCAGGTGGCAATGCCCATTGCCTCCCAGATGCTTTCGTCGGCCAGCCCAGGGGCCTCGAGGTGATCGATGAACGCGATCCCGTCGAAGCCGCTGGCCTCAGCGTGACGTGCCCGGTCGGCGATGTCGGCCGCCGACAATCTCACCTGCGGCAAGAACAGATACCACTCGGCCATGCGCCACCTATGCGTCCACATCCGTGCGATTGCGACGGCACGGCTAGTTTATTATCTTTACTATGTTAGAGGTCTTATGGATGTCGGACTGAACTCGGAGCAGCTGTCGCTGCGTGACACCGTACGCGACATATTACGTAGGGAGTGCCCGCCCGACGCCGCGCGTCAAGCGATCACCGACCCCGAGCGCTGGCGCGCCCTGTGGAAGACCGTCGTCGATCTCGGCTGGACCGAACTCGCCGCCCCTGATGCCGGCGACTACGGACCGGTCGAGCTAACCGTCGTTCTCGAGGAATGCGGCGCCGCCATCGCCCCAATTCCGTTGCTGGGCAGCGTCGGTCTGGCCGCGGGCGTGTTGCGCAATAGTGGGCTCGACTCGGTGCTGACCGACATTGCCGACGGTGTCGTGGCCACCCTGGCCGTCCACGCCCACCGATCGCGAATGCCCGGCGCTCCGATGACTTTGTCTCAGGGACGGCTAAGCGGTACGGCCGTTGCCGTCCCCAACCTGTCGCGCGCGGAACTCGTCGTCACCCTGGCTCGCTCCGACGGCGGTGACACCGTGGCGGCCGTCGCCCGCTGCGGCGACGGGGTCACCGTGGTGCCGGCGACCGAATCCACCGATCCAGCTCAGCCGTTGTCCGGCGTCGAGGTCGACGCCGAGCCGATCGCGGTTGCACCCGTTGACATCGAATCGGCATTGACGGCGCCCTGGGTGGCCTCGGCCGCCGACCTCCTCGGCGTGGCGGGCGCCGCGCTGCACCGCTCGGTCGAGCACGCGAAATCACGGCGCCAGTTCGGCCAGCCGATCGGCGGGTTCCAAGGCATCAAACACGCACTGGCCGACAACTACGTCAGCGTCGAACGCGCCCGTAGCCTGACCTACGCGGCGGCGGCCCTTCTCGCCGATCCGGACGCGCCGCGCGCCGACGTGTGGACCGCCGCGGCGCTGGCCAAGGCGGCGGCCAACGACGCAGCGGTTGGTTGCGCGCGCACCGCCGTGCAGGTACACGGCGCCTTGGGCCAGACCTGGGAACACGATGCGCACCTCTACGTCAGGCGTGCCTGGCAGGGCGCCGCCATGCTGGGCGACAGCCGCTCCCTGTATTACGAGGTGGGCCGGCGATTTTGCGGGGGTGCCGCGTGAGCCCGGTCGTGGCGGAATTCGGCGCGTGGCTGGCGGAGTTCCTGCCCGACGACTACTACGCGAACTATCGACGGTACCGCTGGGATCTCGGGTTGCGGCGCGATTACCAGCGGGCCTCGTTCGAGGCCGGGTGGCTGCAGCCGACCTGGCCCCGCGAACACGGCGGCCGATCGCTGGGCTTGCGCGACGCGATGGAGGTGCGGCTCGAGGCGGCGCTGCGGTCGGCACCCAAGCTGCCCAACATCGCCGGACCCAATGTCGCCGCGCCCGGCATTCGCCAGTTCGGTACGCCCGCCCAGATCGACCGTCTGCTCGTGCCGCTGCTGCGCGGCGACGAGTGGTGGGCGCTGGGCATGTCCGAGCCCGAAGCCGGGTCGGATTTCGCGGGTCTGCGGAGCCGTGCGGAGCGCGACGGCGACGTGTTCCGGGTCAACGGCCACAAGATCTGGACCACCCAGGCACACGAGTCGCGGTGGTGCACGTTATACGCCCGCACAGATCCCCAAGCCCCGAAACACCGCGGCATCTCCTGCCTCATCCTCGACTTGCACTCGCCCGGGGTCAGGGTCGAGCCCATCCGAATGGCGTCGATCTCCGACGAAACGTTCTGCGAGGTCTTCCTCGACGACGTCGAGGTGCCTGCCGAAAATCTGCTCGGACCGCTCAACGGCGGTTGGAATGTCGCCCTGTCGTCGCTGCACCATGAACGCCAGATGATCTGGATCATGAACTGGGTCGAGATCAAACGCGGACTCGCCTCGGTGCGTGATGCCGGCGCCGCGGACTCCAGCGAGGACGTGTATGCCGAACTCGGTTCGCTGCTGGCGGACGCTGAAGCGTTGCGGGCCACCGGATATCGCGCCCTGGGCAACGAACTCGCGGGACGGCCCAGCCCGGAAGCCGATACCATGAAGTTGCTCGGATCGCTTACCTTGCAGCGTGTTTGGGAACTGAGTGCGGCTGCCGCGGGCCCGGATTCGGCCACCGATCCGGATCTACTGTTCGAACGCCAGGACGCGTTGGCCGCGACGATTTACGGCGGAACGTCCGAGGTTCAGCGCAACATCATCGCCGAGCGGCTGCTCGGGTTGCCGAAGGGATGACGACAATGGACTACGACCTCGGCGACGATGCCTGGCAACTGCGCACCCATCTGCGCGAGTTGGTTGCCAACCACATCCCGGCTGACTTTCTGGGAGCCTGCACCGAGAACCCGCAGGACCTGGCCACCACCGAGACGTTCTGCAAATTGCTGGCGACCGAGGGGCTGCTGGCGCTGGCGTGGCCGAAAGAGCATGGTGGCGGCGGCGGTTCGGTCTGGCAGCAGACGGTGCTGCGCGAGGAGATGTGGGCCCAGCACGAGCCGCGGGGCCCACAGTACATGGGCATCAACTGGGTCGGACCCGCGCTGATGCGGTACGGAACGGCGGAACAGAAGGCCAAGCACCTGGCGGCCATCGCCTCCGGAGATGTGATCTGGTGCCAGGGTTTCTCCGAGCCGGAGGCCGGAACCGACCTGGTGTCGTTGCGCACCCGCGCCGTTGCCGACGGTGACGGGTGGCGCATCACCGGCCAGAAGGTGTGGACGTCGTACGCGCTGATGGCATCGTGGTGCGTGTTGGCGGCGTGCACCGACCCCGACGCGCCGAAGAACAAGCGGCTCACCCTGTTTCTGATTCCGATGGACCGGGCCGGCTTCACGGTCCGACCGATCCCGTCGATGCTGGGACCGCATCACCTGAACGAGATGTTCCTGGACGACGTACAGGCGTTTCCCGGCGACGTGCTCGGCGAGGTCGGCGACGGATGGCGGGTGATGCGCGAAGCTCTGGCCTTCGAGCGAGTGGGCATCGCGCGCTACGCGCGCTGTGAATCGCTCCTCGAAAGGATGCGCGCCCAACTCGGCGATGACTGGGATCAGCTCCCCGAAGCGATTCGCAGCAGATGGGTGCGGGCACTCGCCGATCTACGGGTCGCCCGATTGCTGGCCTATCGCGCCGTATCACTGCAGGACGACCCGGCGGCCGGGGCGGCCGCCAGTGCCGCGCGCATCATCACCACGACGTGTGACCAACTCGTCGCCGAGCTGCTGTTCGACGTGCTCGGTCCGACCGCGCTGGACAGCGGGAGTTCCGCGGCGCTGCACGGAGCCATCGAGGACCACTGGCGTTACGCGCAAGCGGCCACCGTCGCATCGGGCACCATCGAGGTGCAGCGCATGCTGGTGGCACGAGACGTGTTGGGAGAACACAGGTGAACACCGATCTGCCACAAGATGTCAGCGACTTTGCCGCCGTCGCCGGCAAGCGGCTTACCCGGCTGGGTGGACCACCGGCCGCGCTGCGCGCGGAGACCGACGACGCCATCCGGGATGCGGCGCGGGCCGCGCTGAACGATGTCGGTGCGTTCGACCTCGACGTGCGCTCGGCGCCGGATGACCTGCTGGCCGCGGCGGTGCTGTGCCAGGCCGCCGGCGCCACGGTGCTCCCTTACCCATTGGTGGAGGAGCTGCTCGCGATTGATGGCGCGCGCCTTGCCCTGATCAATCCGAAAGCCCCGCGCATCGACCATGGCGATCTGGCCGGTGACTGGGTAGCGGCGGACGTGGACGGAAATCGGTACCGGCCTCAGCCGGCCTCGCGGACCGGGGCCAAGCTGGGGCCGTTCCTGGTGCCGGCCACCTTGAGCGCACCCGAGGGAACCGTGCCGGCCGCCGACGTTAATCTTCATCTCGTGCTGGGATCATGGCGGATTCTGGGAGCGGTGCAGCAATCGTTGCGGATTGTCACCGAGCATGTGCGCGCCCGTATTCAGTTCGGCAAGCCGCTCGCGGACTTTCAGGCCGTCAGGTTCGCCGTCGCCGATGCGGCCGTCGCGGTCCGCGGACTGCACGAACTCGCGAAGTTCACCATTTGTCGCCCCGAATCACTTCCGGCGCAGATCCATTCGGCAGACGCGCTGATTCTCCGGCTCAAGGCCGCCGACACGGCACGACAGGTGATGCGCTCGTCCCACCAACTGCTCGGCGCCCTGGGCTTCTGCGACGAGTCCGACGTCAGCGTGCTCGACCGGCACACCCAACCGCTGATGCGATTGCCGCTGGGCACCGAGGAACTCGCGTTGCGCCTCATGCCGTGCGTGTCGGATGGGTCATTCGAGACATTGTTCAGCGGGCCGGTATCGGCGTGACCGAGTCCCCCGCGGCCGAGGTGACGCCCAATCCGTTCGACGAGGGAATACCATTCGCGACCAAATTGCACGAGCTCGCTGAGCAACGCCGCGACGATCCAGGCGTCACCATCGTCGCGCTCGATGGCGCCGCGGAGACCCTGACTTTCGGCGAACTCGATGCCCGCGCCAACCAGTGGGGCCGGGCGCTGGCCGGCCTGGGCGCGCAAACGGGTTCGCTCGTGGCACTGGCCATTCCGAACTCCGTACATCTGGTGCTGGCGACGCTAGGGTGCTGGAAGGTCGGCGCCGTCCCCGTCCCGATGCACTGGGATCTTCCCGAGTGGGAGAGAGACCGGGTGCGCGACGTAATCGACCCCGCCGTTGTGGTCGACGAAAAGACGCGGTGGGAGTTGGAGACTTGCGCGGCAGGCGAATCCGCGAGTCCACTGCCCATCGCCGTTTCCCCTCACGTCAACGGCATCTGCAGCAGCGGTTCGACCGGCGTACCCAAAGTGATCCTCAGCTTGGCACCGTCGCTGTGGACCCCTCAGCACGGCGAGCCGTTTCTGTCGAACTGGACGCCGGTGGCGCAGCCGCAGACCATCATGGTCCCGGCGCCCATGTATCACACCAACGGCTTTGCGACTTTTTTCTTCCTGCTTACCGGCGACCACCTTGTCATACTCGAAAAGTTCGACGCCGCACTGGTGTTGGATGTGATCGAACGATTTCGGGTCACCAACTTCACCGCCACGCCCACCATGCTGGCGCGCATCGCGGCCCGGCCGGACGTCCGGCAGCGAGACCTGTCCAGCGTCGTCTTCATCTTGCAGGGCGCCGCGGTGATGCCGCCGTCGCTGATGCACACCTGGTTCGAACTCCTGAGTCCGGAGCAGATCGTGTCGGCGTATGGCATGACCGAGAACCTCGGACTCACCGCGTTGCGCGGCGACGAGTGGCTCACCCACCCGGGCAGCGTCGGCCGCGGTTTCCGGGACACCGAGATCCGGATCCTGGGCCCCGACAAACGACCGCTGGGTCCCGGCGAGGACGGCGACGTGTACCTGCGCGCGCCGATGAGTGCGGGGTCCCGCTATCTCGGGGGTGCGGCACCGTTGCCGTCGACGGACGACGGCTTCCGCTCCGCCGGCGATATCGGCCACCTCGACGAGGACGGCTTCCTCTATATCGTCGACCGCCGCGTCGACATGATCGTCAGCGGCGGCGCCAACGTCTTTCCGGCGGAGGTCGAGTCCGCCCTTGCGGGTCATCCGGGCATCGCCGATGTGGTGGTGATCGGGCTGGCCGACTCCCGGTGGGGGCGCCGAGTGCACGCGGTGATTCAAATCGCGGAGGGTGCACAACTCACCGAACAGCAAGTGATCGAGTACGCGAAGAGCCGGCTCGCCCCCTACAAGGCGCCAAAGACCGTCGAGTTCGTCGACGCCATCCCTCGCACAGCGGCAACCAAGGTCAATCGCTCGGCGATGATCGCGGCCCGGGGCGGTTAAAGCGACGGCGTTGTCGGAGCGGCCCCTTATAGTCGAACTTATGTTCGAAGAAGTCACCGGCCGCGGATCGCCGCCAGAGGTGATCGCTCGGTTTGACGCCATGTTCGCGCGCCTCAATCCGGCTGCGACGTCGGAGTCCGCGGCCGTGCTGGAACGGATCTGTTCGTCGTCGCGCGCGGAGAACCGGGCGGCCGGTGAGCGCCTGGCGGCGATTGGCGAACTCGACATGCTGCGGTTGCGCCAATACGGGGAGCGCGAGACGTGGGCGACCGACACGTGGGATTCCATCTCCGCCGAGATCACCGCCGCACTGGGAATCAGCCAGGCGCTTGCGTCGAGTTACCTCAACTATTCGCGCGCCATGCGCAATCGGCTACCAAAAGTCGGCTCCGCGTTGCTTTCCGGTGACATCAGCTATTCGACGTTCCAGACGATCGTGTTCCGCACCGACTTGATCGACGATGCCGAGGTGATGGCCGCGGTCGACGCTGCGCTCGCGCTAAGAGTCCAACGGTGGCCGGCGATGACGCGCGGACGCCTGGCCGCTGCGGTGGACCGGATCGTGGCACGGGCCGACCGCGATGCGGTCCGCCGTCGCCGCGAACAACAGGCGGGTCGCGAATTCTCGATCTGGGACGGCGGCGACGGATTGGCGGAGGTATCCGGAAGGCTGATCGCCACCGATGCGCACGCGGTGGACACGCGGTTAAATGCGTTGGCTGCCACCGTATGCGAGGCTGATCCGCGCACCCTGAAGCAGCGTCGCGCCGATGCCATGGGGGCGTTGGCGGTTGGCGCCGAAAGGCTGCAGTGCCGTTGCGGGCAGCCGACGTGCCCGTCCGGCGCAACGCCGGTGCCGAGCCCAGTGGTTATCCACGTGGTCGCCAACCAATGCGCCGTTGACGGCGCCAAAGCAGACTCTGGTTCGATGATCGGCACCGACGTGCTTATCCCGCCGGAGTTGGTAGCCGAGCTTGCCGGCTCAGCAACGCTCTTGCCCGTAAAGCATCCCGGGGACGCACTTCCGGAGCGCGGGTACGTCCCTTCGCGGGCCTTGGCCGATTTCGTGCGCTGCCGCGATTTGACGTGCCGATTCCCCGGGTGCGACCGCCCCGCGACCGAAGCGGATCTCGACCACACGATCCCGCACTCGCAAGGTGGCGCGACGCACGCTTCCAATCTCAAATGTCTTTGCCGACAGCATCATCTGATCAAAACCTTCTGGGGATGGCAGGATCAGCAGCTGCCTGACGGCACGGTCATCTGGCGCTCCCCGTCGGGGGTCACTTACGTGACCACGCCGGGCAGTGCGCTACTGTTTCCGTCCCTGTGCACGCCAACCGGAGAGATAGCCCAGCCCCGGTGGCCCGACCACCTGACCGATCGCGCCGCCATGATGCCGCAGCGGCGGCGCACCCGCGCCGAGAACCGCGCGAAGTACATTGCCGGCGAACGCCGGCATACCCGCGCAGCATTTCAAGCCCGCCAATCCGCACGCCAGGCTGTTTCACATGGTCCCGCCCCTCCCGCAGACGACGACGATGACCCGCCGCCATTCTGACGCAGAAGGATTCGTCTGAATCACCGCATTTGGGTGGGCGTCCTAGAGTACGTTTCGGCAGCATGAGTGGGTCGTTGTCATGCCGGGTCGAACAACTGTCTCGCGCAAAACCCGCAGCGGTATATGACGTGCTGATGAATGTCGATCGTTGGTCACACTTCTTGCCAGGCGTGTCTGCGGCGTCATGGGAGCGGCGCGGAGAGCCTGACACCGAAATGGGTGGCGTCAGGCGAATGCGCATCGGGCACAGCGTAATACGCGATACGATCGTCGATGGAACGCGACCACATCATCATGCCTATGTCGCGTCGTTTCCGTGGTATACGCCGCTGAAGGACTACCGGGGTGACATTCGCATTGAAGATCGGCCGGACGGGTCGATGATCGTATGGACCGTAACTTTCCTACCGCGCATTCCCGGCCTGCCAAAAAATTTGATGAAGGCCAGGATCGAAGCGTCATATACGCGTCTAGCAGCGGCATTGGCGCATGAAGCCGAGGGCGTCACACGGAGGTGACGTCACAGGCGCGTGACTACCCAGACGCGACGGCGTACAGGCGCCATTCGCCCGGCACGCCCTTGAGTTCGTGAGATCCGCGCTCCTCGAACTCGAGTCCCGAGCCGATAACCAGGTCGCGCAACGTGCTTGACACGAGCACGTCGTTCGGTCCGGCCAGTGCGCTCACGCGTGCCCCGATATGCACTCCGATCCCACCGATGTCATCGCCGCGGATTTCACATTCGCCGGTGTGCAAACCGGCGCGCACATCGATGCCAAGCGAGTGCACCGCATCGCGAATTGCCATCGCGCAGCGGATCGCTCGCTGGGGGCCGTCGAACGTCGCGAGGAACCCGTCACCCGAGGTATTGACCTCACGACCCCGAAAGCGGGCCAGCTGCACCCGCACGATGGCATCATGCGCATCGAGCAACGCATGCCAGTCACGGTCACCCATCTGCGCTGCCCGATGCGTCGAGCCGACGATGTCGGTGAAGAGCACAGTGGCAAGAAGCCGGTCGTCCGATACGTCGGGCTGATGTCCGGTGAGGAACTCCGCGATCTGCTGAAACGACTCACGCCATGGTTCGACGATGTGGTAGAGATTGCGCCCCGGAAGCTCGACATACTTCGCGCCCGGAATGTGGTCGGCGATGTACCTGCCCTGCGCAGGCGTGATGAACTCGTCGTCGGAGTGATGAACGACGAGGGTGGGCACGCGAATGGTGGGCAGGACCGCCCGCACATCCTGTTTGGCGAATACCGGCTGCATGAGGGCCACCGTCCGCGGACTCGACGTCAAGCGTTCGAGTCGGGCCCACGCTGCCCGGATCTCCTCGTTCCACGGCATGTCCGGGTTGATCGCATGCAGGGTCTCGCCGGTACCCCACAGGACGAAGGCGTTGGCGGCGCCTTCCTCCAGTTTCATTCCTCCGGCGTCTTGAGCAAGAGGATCCGCGTAACACTCGAGCGCGACCAGCGCAGTCGTGCGGGACGGATGTGTCGCCGCGAAGAGCGCGGCCGGCGCGAAGGCGCCGTCGATCGCGACCAGAACCGCTTCGCGGCTCCCCAGGTGATCCAGTACCGCGGTGATGCTGTCGGCCCACTGCTCCATGTTCGGCAGCTCGTCCGCTGTGACGAAATCGGATGCGCCGGTGCCCGGCTGGTCGAAGAAGATCAGTCGACCAAGCGAGGTCATCGCCTCGACCCATCCATGGATAGACGGCGACTCGGGGAAGACCTCGCAGTTCGTGATCCAGTTGGAGACGAACACGATGTCGCGCTCACCCTCGGGCGACGCGCGATAGGCGACGTGCAAGTCGCCGTTCAGCGCATAACGCGTCTCCGAGAACATTGCGGAAGTCTATTTCCGCCGACACGTATCGGCAGATGTTTTTGCTGCTCAACAGCCCCAAAAGTTTGGGATCGGTAGCAGAATCAGGCGCAAGACTTTTGCAATCGTCGGCAACCGGCCGACGGAGCGAAAGGAACGCGTTCGTGGCCCGCATCATGAAAAAGTTCATCGCCGGAGCCTTAATGTCGACCGGCCTGGCGGTGGCCGGTGCTGGGCTCACCACAGGCACCGCCCAGGCCGACAATCCCGACTGGGGGCCGGCGCACCAATGGTGCCCGGGGCAGCCCCTTCCGCCGACCGGTAATCACGTGACGGACCCATTTCGTGGCTGGGACATGAACGTCTGCCACACCTACTACTACCTCTGGCCCGGGATGGGCAACGTTTCCAACATGATCTGGGACGGGGACAACCCGCCGCCGAAGCCCCCGCCGCCACCGGCCCTCATCACCAGAGACAACTGCCAGCAGATACTCGGCATGTTCTGCCCGAAGGCGTAAGCGGCATCTCGCGCGGCGGCCAGTCGCGGTAACCTCATTCTCATAGCGCGACCTGCGCGCTATGGAAGGGGACCAAGCGCTCATGGCCGACCCCAAAGACGAAGTGGGGATCACCCGAGGCGACGGCTTCATCAAAACCGCCGTCGCGATACTGGGCGAAACGGGACGCACCGACTTCACCGTGCAAGAGGTGGTCGCGCGCTCGAAGACGTCGCTGCGCGCCTTTTACCAACACTTCAGCAGCAAGGACGAACTGCTGCTGGCGCTGTTCGATCGAACCATCGCCCAGTCGGTAAAGACGTGGCGCGCCGAAACCACGGGGCTGGACAGCACCTCGGCACTGAAATTGCTGATCGACCGGCTCAGCCAGCAACCGGAATCGAGCACCCAAGACAGCCTCAATCGCGCCTTGACCCTCTACAACCAGCACCTGGCCGAGACCCGGCCCCGCGAATACGCCCGGGTGCTCTCTCCACTGCACGGCCTGATTCGCGACATCGTCGGGCAGGGCATCACCGAAGGAGTCTTCAACCCGGGTTTGGACGTCGGCGCGGCGGCCGCCATCGTCATGCAGACGATGATGGGTGCGCAGCGATTGCATTGGCTCGGTTCGGAATTGAACGGGACACCCGTCGATGTCGGCCAGCTTTATGACTTCTGCAGCCGTGCCCTGGGCATCCGCGACACCGACGAGGAATCGGCCGCACCGTCGCTGGCCGAACTCTTCAGCCAAATCGGCATGCGCCCCAGCACCCGCAACGGCGAATTCGCCATGACCATGCCGGTGAGTCCCGCGGTCGTCAACACCTCTGGCGCGCTGCAGGGCGGGCTGATCGCCACGCTCGTAGATGTGGCCGGCGGACAATTCGGGCTGGACTATCTGCAGCCGGGCACCACCATGACCACCGCAGATCTGTTCATCCGCTACCTGCGGCCGGTGCGGCAGGGCGCCGCGTTCGCGGTGCCCCGGATGTTGCGATCGGGCCGGCGGGCGATGGTCATGCAAATCGACATCTACGGTGACGGCGACGACGAGCTCCTGGCGACGGCGACCGTCAACTTCGCCGTCATCGAAGGCACCACACCGACGCTCCCTAGCTGGCCGGACGCCTGAGCCGCCCGGCGGCCGCAGACTCGGTACACCTAATTACACAGAAGTGGTAACGTCATTACCACCGATAGAGAATCCAAGACTTTCACAAGGAGATCGCCATGCCCTCGCGCGAACTTTCCTTCCCCGTGTTCGACGCCGACAATCACATGTACGAGCCGCAGGAAGCGCTGACCAAGTACCTTCCGGACAAGCGCAAGAACGTCATCGACTACGTGCAGGTCCGCGGCCGCACCAAAATCGTCGTACGCGGCCACATCAGCGAGTACATCCCCAACCCGACTTTCGAGAAGGTCGCCAAGCCGGGTGCCCAGGAGGACTATTTCCGCAACGGCGCTCAGGGCAAGTCCTACCGCGAGATCCTCGGCGAGCCGATGAAGGCCATCCCCGCGTTCCGTGAGCCGGGCGCGCGCCTCGAAGTGATGGACGAGCTCGGCATCGACTACGCGCTGATGTTCCCGACGCTGGCCAGCCTGGTCGAGGAACGCATGAAGGACGACCCGGAGATGACCCACGACGTCATCCACGCGCTCAACGAGTGGATGCACGAGCAGTGGACGTTCAACTACAAGGACCGCATCTTCGCCACCCCGGTGATCACGCTGCCGATCGTCGACCGCGCACTGGAAGAACTGCAGTGGTGCCTCGAGCGCGGCGCGCGCACCGTGCTGGTTCGCCCGGCGCCGGTACCCGGCTACAAGGGCAGCCGGTCGTTCGGGCTCGAGGAATTCGACCCCTTCTGGCAGGCCTGCATCGAGGCAGAGATCCCGGTGTCGATGCACGCTTCGGACAGTGGCTATTCCGAATTCGCGAATGTGTGGGAGCCGGGCGACGAGTTCCTGCCGTTCAAGCCCACCCCGTTCCGGAGCCTGGTAATGGGCCACCGGCCGATAATCGACGCGATGGGGGCGCTCGTCTGCCACGGCGCGCTGTCGCGCAACCCGGAGCTGCGGATCCTGTCGATCGAAAACGGCGCCGACTGGGTGCCGGACCTCTTCAAGGGCCTCAAGGGCGTCTATAAGAAGATGCCGCAATCATTCAGCGAGGACCCGATCGAGGCGTTCAAGCGGTGCGTGTACATCACCCCGTTCTGGGAGGACCGGTTCACCGAGATCGTCAACATGGTCGGCACCGACCGGGTGATGTTCGGCTCCGACTGGCCGCACCCGGAGGGCCTGAAGGATCCCATCTCCTTCGTCGACGAACTCAGCGACTTCTCCGAATCCGACATCGCCAAGATCATGGGCGGCAACCTGATGAAGCTGATGAAGGTGCCCGCGGCGGCCAAAAAGCCGGTCTCAGCCTGATCGTTGCCGCCGCACGAGCCGGAAGGCGTTGCAGCGGTGACGAATACGCTAAGGGAAAATCGGCCTAGTCGGATCGGTGGCCGCGTCGCGCCACGAGATCGATTATGACTGCGAGTCGCCTACCCCCCGCCCACCACGAACTTGTCGCTAATTCTGCCGAGACCAGCCGGCATGACCGAGGCAATACGCGTGCAGCAACGATTGCTAATCTGAACAACTACGTGTGCAAATAGGTCAGCCCTTTGACCCGGTTTCGACTCGGCCCCGGCTTCGCGGGCTGCCCGGAGGCCGCTAGGAGGCACGGCCAAATGGTGGCCGAAAACGACTGGGACAGAACCGTTGGTGCGGCAGACGATGTACGCCGCGTCTTCGAGCATGTTCCCGCGCTGCTGGTCGGACTCGAGGGGCCCGACCACCGATTTGTCGCGGTCAATGCGGCTTACCGCGCACTCGGCCCGCCAATTGACCCGATCGGGCTACTCGCA
>NZ_LZMB01000347.1 GCF_001673555.1 Mycobacterium sp. 1165178.9
ATCGACGATGTCCCCGAGCGGCTGTCCGCGAGTAAGGACTTCCCGATTCCCGCCCTGCTCGAGGTGCGCGGCGAGGCGTTCTTTCGCCTCTCCGATTTCGAGGCGCTCAACGCCAGTCTGGTCGAAGACGGCAAGGCGCCGTTCGCCAACCCGCGCAACAGCGCGGCGGGCTCGCTGCGCCAGAAGAACCCGGCCGTCACCGCCCGGCGCAAGCTGCGGATGATCTGCCACGGCATCGGCCGCACCGAGGGGTTCGCGCCCAAGACTCAGCACGAGGCCTACAGCGCGCTGAGCGCCTGGGGGCTGCCGGTGGCCGAACAAACCGCGCGGGTGCGCGGCCTCGCCGCCATCGAGGAGCGGATCGGCTATTGGGGTGAGCACCGTTACGACCTCGAGCACGAAATCGACGGCGTGGTAGTCAAAGTCGACGACGTGGCGCTGCAGCGCCGGCTCGGGACCACCTCTCGCGCTCCGCGGTGGGCTGTCGCGTACAAGTACCCGCCCCAGGAGGCGCAGACCGAGCTGCTCGACATCCGCGTCAACGTCGGGCGCACCGGACGCGTCACCCCGTTCGCGTTCATGACGCCGGTGAAGGTGGCCGGGTCGACGGTGGGGCTGGCCACCCTGCACAACGCCGCCGAGGTGAAACGCAAGGGCGTGCTGATCGGGGACACGGTGATGATCCGCAAAGCCGGCGACGTGATCCCGGAGGTGCTCGGTCCCGTCGTCGACCTGCGCGACGGCTCCGAACGCGAATTCGTCATGCCCACCAAGTGTCCCGAATGCGGCACCACGCTGGCGCCGGCCAAGGAGGGCGACGCCGATATCCGTTGCCCCAACGCCCGGTCCTGCCCGGCGCAGTTGCGGGAGCGGGTCTTTCACGTCGCCGGTCGCGGGGCTCTCGACATCGAGGGGCTCGGCTACGAAGCCGCGACCGCGCTGTTGAAGGCGCGCGTGATCGCCGACGAGGGCGACTTGTTCGCACTCACCGAGGACGACCTGTTGCGCACCGAGCTGTTCCGGACGAAGGCCGGCGCCCTGTCCGCCAACGGCAGACGGCTGCTCGACAACCTGGACAGGGCCAAGAAGGTCGCGCTGTGGCGGGTTCTGGTGGCGTTGTCGATCCGGCACGTCGGGCCGACGGCCGCGCGTGCCCTGGCGACCGAGTTCGGCGATCTGGACTCGATCATGTCGGCGTCGACCGAGCGGCTGGCCGCGGTGGAGGGCGTCGGCCCGACGATCGCCGCGGCACTCACCGAATGGTTCACCGTCGACTGGCACTGCGCGATCGTCGACAAGTGGC
>NZ_LZMB01000348.1 GCF_001673555.1 Mycobacterium sp. 1165178.9
GTTCCTGATGGCCTCGCCGATTCTGCGCGGGGGCAACCTCATCGTCACCGAGCAGGGCATCCGCGACGGCGTGCGGCAGGTGCTGTTGCCGCTCTGGAACGCCTACAGCTTCCTTGCCCTCTACGCGCCCAAAGTCGGTACCTGGCGCACCGATTCGACGCAGGTGCTGGACCGCTACATCCTGGCCAAGCTCGCCGAACTGCGCGACGACCTGACCCACGAGATGGACACCTGTGATATCTCGCGGGCCTGCGAGCAGCTGCGCCAGTTCACCGAGGCGCTGACGAACTGGTATGTGCGACGGTCGCGTTCGCGGTTCTGGGAGGAAGATGTCGATGCCATCGACACCTTGCACACCGTGCTGGAGGTGACAGCGCGGCTGGCCGCGCCGCTGCTTCCCTCGGTGACCGAGATCGTCTGGCGCGGCCTGACTTCGCAGCGGTCGGTGCACTTGACCGATTGGCCGCAAGCCGGCGAGGTGCCCGCCGATCCAGACCTGGTCGCCGCGATGGATCAGGTCCGCGAGGTCTGCTCGGCCGCGTCCTCATTGCGCAAGGCCAAGAAGCTGCGGGTGCGGCTGCCGCTGCCGAAACTGACGGTGGCGGTGGACAATCCAGAGCGACTGGATCCGTTCGTCGACCTCATCGCCGACGAACTCAACGTCAAGAGCGTCGAGCTTACCGATGCGATCGACACCTACGGCCGCTTCGAGCTCACCGTGAACGCGCGGGTGGCCGGGCCACGGCTGGGTAAGGACGTGCAGGCGGCCATCAGGGCGGTCAAGGCGGGGGAGGGGGTCGTCAATCCGGACGGCACCCTGACCGCCGGACCCGCGGTGCTGCAACCCGAGGAATACAGCTCACGTTTGGTCGCCGCCGACCCGGAATTCACCGCGGCCTTGCCCGACGGGGCGGGCCTGGTGGTGCTGGACGGCACGGTGACGCCCGAACTCGAAGCCGAGGGCTGGGCCAAGGACCGGATCCGCGAGCTGCAGGAGCTGCGCAAGTCGTCGGGTCTGGATGTGTCCGACCGGATTTCGGTGGTGATGGCGGTGCCCGTTGAGCGCGCCGACTGGGCGCGCACCCACCGCGACCTCATCGCGGGTGAAATTCTGGCCACCAGTTTCGAATTCGGCGATCCGGCCGACGGTGCCGAGATTGGTGACGGCGTGCGGGTGAGCATCGTCAAGGCGTAGCCATCGGTGAAACGGTCAGGCGTGATGCTGCAGCGCCCGCTGGGCATGCGGCCAGAACGGCATGCCGGCCAGAACGGTCGCGCCGGTGGCGATGACGCCGACCGCGACGTCCACGCTCTTGCGGCCATCCGATGCCCAGTAGACGTCCTTGAGGTCTAACAGCAGCGCCAGCTCGTCGACGATCATGGCGTTCGCGGCGCCGTACGCCACCGCGGCCGCCGGATGCCGCCGTTGCGCTTCCGACCCGCGCAGGCCGACGCCGGCCACCGTCGCCAGCATGCCGATGCCGATGTTGTAGTGGTGGAAATGATTGCCGCCCAGAGACATACCGCCACCGGAAGGTCCATGGCCGGCGTGAATCCAGTGGGTGAGGCCGCGCAGGCCGGCGAAGGTGAGGGTGAACGACGCCCAGGCCAGCACCGTGGTTTGTTCCCCGGGTTGCAGCCGCTGGTCCCATTGATGACGCAGCCGCGCCCATCGCGTCGAGGGCGCCGCGCCCCCGGACGGAACGGCCGTCTGGCCGGGTCCGGTGTCCACTATTTCACCGCGCGCCAGCGCAGCCGACCTCCGCGAACTTCGACCTCAACACGATCAAACCCCGCCGCGCGCAGTCGATCCGGCAGGGTAACCGCTGAAACCGTGTTGCAGGTGTCACGGAAATGCAGGATCCGGAACCGCAGCGACGCCACGCTGTCGCTGCCCGCAAACACGCCACCGGGGCGAAGGACCCGGAACGCCTCGGCGAACAGCCGGTCCTGCAGCTCGGCGGTCGGGACGTGATGCAGCATGGTGAACGACACCACCGAGCTGAACTCGTCGGACGGCAAGCCCGTGGCCGTGGCGTCGCCGTTGATGATGCGCGCCCGGTCGCCGTAGAGCCGCTGCAGGCGGTCGGCCATCGGCGTGTCGATCTCCACCGAAGTGAGCCGCGGCGTCTTGTCGACCAGCACCCGCATGATCGCGCCGTAACCGGGCCCGATCTCGAGCGTGTTGTCGCCCAGGTCCACATCGGCGAGCGCCCACGGCAGCAGGTCGTCCTCGACCGCCTTGGCCCAGCGTTTCGAACTGCAGATCCGGCGGTGCGCCAGGTTCATGGCCATGGCGAAAACGTTAGTCCAACTGGCCCTTCGTGGGGGCCCTAGCATCGAGCCTGTGGAGTCGCGGTGGGTGCTGCACCTGGATATGGATGCGTTTTTCGCCTCCGTCGAGCAGCTCACCCGGCCGACACTGCGCGGGCGCCCGGTGCTCGTCGGCGGTGTGGGCGGCCGCGGCGTTGTGGCCGGTGCCAGCTACGAGGCGCGGGTGTTCGGGGCGCGTTCCGCCATGCCCATGCATCAGGCCCGCCGGCTGGTCGGTGTGAGCGCAGTGGTGCTGCCGCCCCGTGGCGTGGTGTACGGGGTGGCCAGCCGGCGCGTCTTCGACACCATCCGCGCCGTGGTGCCCGTCGTCGAGCAGTTGTCCTTCGACGAGGGTTTCGGCGAACCCGCCCAACTCGCCGGGGCGTCGGCCGAGGACGTGGAGGCGTTCTGCGAGGACCTGCGGCGACGGGTCCGCGATCACACCGGCCTGATCGCCTCGGTGGGTGCCGGCTCGGGCAAGCAGATCGCCAAGATCGCGTCCGGACTGGCCAAGCCCGATGGGATTCGGGTGGTGCGCCGCGAGGAAGAACGAGTGCTGCTCGGCGGGCTGCCGGTGCGCCGGCTGTGGGGGATCGGACCGGTCGCCGAGGAGAGGCTGCATCGTCTCGGCATCGAGACCATCGGCGAGCTGGCCGCGCTGACCGAGCCGGAGGCGGCCAACATTCTGGGCGCCACCATCGGGCCCGCGCTGCACCGGCTGGCGCGCGGCATCGACGACCGCCCGGTCGCAGAGCGCGCCGAAGCCAAGCAGATCAGCTCCGAATCGACCTTCGCCGTCGACCTGACCAGTCTGGAGCAGTTGCGAGAGGCTATCGAGCCGATCGCCGAGCACGCCCATCATCGCCTGCTGCGCGACGGCCGGGGCGCGCGCACCGTCACTGTCAAGCTGAAGAAATCCGACATGAGCACGCTGACCCGGTCCGCGACGCTGCCCTATGCCACCACCGAGGTCGCCACGCTGGCGGGCATGGCCCGCCGGCTGTTGCTGGATCCCCGCGAAATCGGGCCCATCCGCCTTCTCGGCGTGGGCTTTTCGGGGCTGAGCGACGTGCGACAGCAATCGCTGTTTCCGGACCTGGAACTGCCGGAGCCGCAACAGGATTCACCGTCGGTGGAAACCGCGACCGAGGCCATGTTCGCCCCGGGGCCCGAAGACGCCGGGTGGCGGATCGGCGACGACGTGGCCCACCGCGAGCTCGGGCACGGCTGGGTGCAGGGCGCGGGTCACGGCGTGGTCACCGCGCGATTCGAAACCCGCAGCTCCGGTCCAGGCCCGGCCCGGACGTTTCCCGCCGACGGCGGCGACCTGGTGCGCGCCAACCCGGTGGATTCACTCGATTGGCCCGATTACACCGGCGCGCTGCAGGCCGAGGCGCTGTCAGCCCCACCGCGCGACGACGTCGGCGACCGGTAGCCCCGCGGCCAGCGCGGCGATCAGCAGGACGCGCGCCTGCGACGGTCGCAGCCGCGGCACCAGCACCGCCCCGGCCGCCGCCATGTCGTGCCCGGGGCCGTAGCTGGTGCCGACCCGCCCGCCGGGAACGCGGGTGGACACCGCGACGACGACCCCGTCGCCGCAGTGCCGGCGCACCGCGTCGACCACCGCGGGTCCGGCGTTTCCCGAACCCAGCGCCTCGAGCACCACGCCCCGCGCCCCGGCGGCTACATACGCATCGAGTGCCACCCCGTCGCTGCCCAGGTACGCCGCGACGATGTCGACGCGCGGTGCGGTGGCGGCCCGCAGATCGCCGACGTACGGGCGGATTTTCGGGCCGGTGAGTGTCACCTGGCCGGTCACGGTGCCGAGCGGCTGACCGGTGAAGCCGCTCAGGTCTTCGGTGGCAACCTTGCTCATGCCCAACGGTTGCAGCACCCGGCCGGCGAAACACAGCACCACGCCCAGGCCGCGGGCGGCCGGGCTGGCCGCCACCGCCAGCGCGTCGCGCACGTTTCCCGGGCCGTCCGCATCGGCGGCGTCGGCGCTGCGCATGGCCCCGGTCAGCACGACGGGCGCCTGGGCCCCATAGGTCAGATCGAGCCACAGCGCGCTTTCCTCCATGGTGTCGGTGCCATGAAGCACCACCACACCATCGGCGCCGCCGTCGACCGCGGCCGTCACCGCGTCACGGATCCGGTCCCAATCGGCCAGCGTCAGCTCCGAGCTGTCGACCGCCAGCAGGTCAACGACGTCCACGTCGTGGTGTTGGCGGAAGGGAGCCGTCAGATCCGCCCCGCTGTACGAGGGTCGGTGCACCCCGTCGGCCCCGGTACCGGTCGAAATCGTGCCTCCGGTGGCGATCACGGTGAGCCGGGCCATGCTGGCATCATTGCGCATCGCCGCTGCGCGAACATGGCTAGCCTGCGTGAGGCGGTAGGGGATGATGGGGAAGTGCCTGAAGAACCAACGAAGTCGACTGAGCCGGTGACCTCAGCCCAAGAGGCTGGTGCGGCTGTCCCGGTCGAGCGGGACGCGGTGCCGGAAACCGACGCGGCACCCGAACGTGTGCCGAGGCGGCTGCGGCTGCTGCTGTCCATCGCGGCAATAGTCCTGATCCTCGACGTCGTCACCAAGGTCCTCGCCGTCAAACTGCTGCCGCCCGGCCAGCCGGTGCCGATCATCGGCGACACGGTGACCTGGACCCTGGTGCGCAATTCGGGCGCGGCCTTCTCGATGGCTACCGGCTACACCTGGGTGCTGACGCTGATCGCTACCGGTGTGGTGGTCGGCATCTTCTGGATGGGGCGGCGGCTGGTGTCGCCCTGGTGGGCGGTGGGCTTGGGCATGATCCTCGGCGGCGCCATGGGCAACCTCGTCGATCGTTTCTTCCGCGCCCCCGGACCGCTTCGCGGGCATGTCGTGGACTTCCTGTCGGTCGGCTGGTGGCCGGTGTTCAACGTGGCCGATCCCTCGGTGGTCGGCGGCGCCATCCTGCTGGTGGTGTTGTCGATCTTCGGGTTCGACTTCGACTCCGTGGGTCGGCGCAAGGGCGACGGCGGAGACCGCGCGGGTGAGTGACCGCTCGATGCCCGTCCCTGAGGGACTGGCGGGCATGCGCGTGGACGCCGGGCTGGCACGGCTGCTGGGATTGTCGCGGAGCGCGGCGGCCGCCTTGGCCGAAGACGGCGGCGTCGAACTCGACGGCGTGCAGGCCGGCAAGTCCGATCGGCTGACCGGCGGCGCCTGGTTGCAGGTGCGCCTGCCCGAGGCACCCGCGCCGCTACAGAACACGCCTGTCGACATCGAGGGCATGACGATCCTGTACTCCGACGACGACCTCGTCGCCGTCGACAAGCCGGCGGCGGTGGCCGCGCACGCCTCGGTGGGCTGGACCGGACCCACGGTGCTCGGTGGGCTGGCCGCCGCCGGTTACCGGATCACCACGTCGGGGGTGCCCGAGCGGCAGGGGATTGTGCATCGCCTCGACGTCGGCACATCCGGGGTGATGGTGGTGGCGCTGTCCGAACGGGCTTACACCGTGCTCAAGCGGGCGTTCAAACAGCGCACCGTCGACAAGCGCTATCACGCGCTGGTGCAAGGACATCCGGACCCGTCCAGCGGTACCATCGACGCGCCCATCGGACGTCACCGCGGCGGCGAGTGGAAGTTCGCGGTCACCAAGGACGGCAGGCACAGCCTCACCCACTACGACACCGTGGAGGCCTTCGTCGCCGCGAGTCTGCTCGACGTGCATCTGGAAACCGGGCGCACCCACCAAATCCGGGTGCATTTCTCCGCGCTACATCACCCGTGCTGCGGTGACCTCGTCTACGGCGCCGACCCCAAGCTCGCGAAAAAGCTTGGCCTGGAACGCCAATGGCTGCACGCCCGCTCGCTGTCGTTCACCCATCCGGCCGACGGCAGGCGACTCGAGATCGTCAGCCCCTACCCGCCGGATCTGCAGCACGCGCTGGACGTGCTGCGCGACGAGGGCTGACTCACCCCGGCTTTCGGGCCTCGACAAGCAGCCTCACCGAGTGGGTGACGAACGGCCCTTCGGATTCGATGCGCTCGTGCAGTTCGATCAGCCGCTCGCGGTAGCGCTGCACGGTGAAGTCGGGCACCGTCCAGATCACCTTGCGCAGGAAGTACACGACCGCGCCGACGTCGAAGAACTCGGCGCGCATCCGTTCCATCCGCAAATCCACGATCTGCAGGCCGGCCGCCTCGGCCTGGGCGCGCACGGCGTCGGGATGAAACTCGGCCCACTTCTGTGGCTGCGGCCCGATGAAGTACTCGACCAGCTCGGCCATCGTGGCCGGGCCGATCTGCTGGGCGAGGTACGTGCCGCCCGGCCGGAGTACCCGAAGGATCTCGGACCACCAGACGGAGATCGGATGACGCGTGGTCACCAGGTCGAAGGCGGCATCGCCGAACGGCAGCGGCGGCTCGTCCCGAGTCGCGACGACCACCGCGCCGAGCGGGTGCAGGCGCTGGGTGGCCAGCGCGGCGTTCGGCGGCCACGTCTCGACGGCCGCCATGGTGGGCGGGAACGGCGCCGCGCCGGACAGCACCTCCCCGCCGCCGGTGTGAATGTCCAGCGCGGCCGACACCGTCGCCAGCCGGCCCCTGAGCAAGCGCTGGTAACCCCACGACGGGCGTTCCTCGGTGGCCCGACCGTCCAGCCACGAAAATTCCCAGCCATCGACCGGGGCGGCGTCCGCCTCGGCGATCAGGTCGTCAAATGTGCGCCGCATGCCAGGCATGCTAGGCGCAGCTGCCGGGGACGCGCCGAGATTGCCACCACGGTCGTGATCACCCCCTGACGCAGCCGTCGCGGCAATCTCGGCGCAACCGCTCAGACGTTAACCTTGCCGGCGTCGGCCGTCGCGATCTCTGGAGCAAGCGGTGCGATGGCGCCGAGTATCTCGGTCACCGTCTCCGGCGGCACCGCGGCGGCGGCCAGCGCGTCGGCCAAATGCCCGGCCACCAAATTGAAGTGGTGCATGGTGATCCCGCGACCCTGGTGCACCTGCTTCATCGGGGCACCGGTGTAGGGCTCCGGGCCGCCCAGGGCGGCGGCGAAGAACTCGACCTGTCTGCCCTTGAGGCGGTTCATATTCGTGCCGGTGAAGAAGCCGGACAGCTGATCGTCGGCAAGCACCCGAACGTAGAAGTCCTCGACCACGCCTTCGATCGCCTCGTGGCCACCGATCCGGTCGTAGATGGGAGCCGGTGCCGGCTTGCGGAAGCGAGCCAGAATTTTCATGAGGACGATTGGAACATCTCGGCGTTGCTCGTCAGTAAGTGCGCGATCACCGTCGGATTGCTTTGTGTAACAAGCGGATTGCCCGCAGCTGGCGGTACTTCGCGGCGAGCCGTGAGAGTGGGCATTGTGTTACATGATCGCAATCTGCATCGGGGTGAGCCGCCGATGTCCTAGGTTGGCTTAATGATGCACGTCACATCACTCGCACAGCCCCATAAGGCGGTCGTGGTCTACGGGCAGGCCAGTTGCGGTCGGGGGGCTCACACCATCAGGAGCGAAAGCCGATGAATCTTGGTGACTTAACGAACTTGGTGGAGAACTCGATCGGGAACTTGGTGGAAAAGCCGTTGGCTACGGTGTCCCACCTCGTCAACACCCCTAACTCGGCCGGACGGTATCGGCCGTTCTACCTGAGAAATCTGCTCGACGCGGTGCAGGGCCGCACGCTAGAGGAGGCCGTCAAGGGCAAGACGGTCCTGATCACCGGGGGATCGTCGGGGATCGGTGAGGCCGCGGCGAAGAAGATCGCCGAGGCCGGGGGGATCGTGGCGCTGGTCGCTCGCACGCGGGAGAACCTGGAGAAGGTCGCCGACGAGATCCGCGGCGACGGCGGCACCGCCAATGTGTACCCCTGCGATCTGTCCGACATGGACGCGATCGCCGCGATGGCCGACCAGGTGCTCAGCGACCTCGGCGGGGTCGACATCCTGATCAACAACGCCGGTCGGTCGATCCGCCGCTCGCTAGAGCTGTCCTACGACCGCATCCACGACTACCAGCGCACCATGCAGCTCAACTATCTGGGAGCGGTCCAGCTCATCCTCAAATTCATCCCCGGCATGCGGGAGCGCGGCTTCGGCCACGTCGTCAACGTCTCCTCGGTGGGTGTGCAGACCCGTGCGCCGCGCTTCGGCGCCTACATCGCCAGCAAGGCCGCGCTGGACAGCCTGTGCGACTCGCTGCAGGCCGAGACCGTCAACGACGGCGTCAAGTTCACCACCGTGCACATGGCGCTGGTGCGGACCCCGATGATCAGCCCGACCACGCTCTACGACAAGTTCCCGGCACTGACGCCGGACCAGGCGGCCGGGGTGATCGCGGACGCGATCGTGCACCGGCCCCGCCGGGCCAGCTCACCGTTCGGGCAGTTCGCCGCGGTCGCCGATGCGGTCAACCCGGCGGTGATGGATCGGGTGCGCAACCGGGCGTTCGCCATGTTCGGTGACTCCAGCGCCGCGAAGGGTAGTGAAGCGTCCAGCGACACAACGGAATTCGACAAACGCAGCGAGAACTTCGTGCGGGCGACCCGAGGGATACATTGGTGACACCATGAGCCTTCCAAAACCTGACATTGAAACCACCGTCGTCATCACCGGCGCGTCGTCCGGCATCGGCGCCGAACTGGCTCGCGGCCTTGCCCGCCGCGGCTTCCCGCTGCTGCTGGTCGCGCGTCGACGCGAGCGCCTCGACGAATTGGCGAACGAGGTGGGCCAGGAATATTCGGTCGCCGTCGAGGTGCTGCCGCTGGACCTCGGCGACAGCAAGGCCCGCGCCAAACTGGCGACCCGGCTGCGCAGCGAGCCGATCGCCGGTCTGTGCAACAGTGCCGGTTTCGGGACCAGCGGGATGTTTCATGAGCTGCCGCTGGAGCGCGAGAGCGAAGAGATCACCCTTAACGCGCTGGCGTTGATGGAACTCACTCACGCGACGTTGCCCGGCATGGTGAAGCGAGGCGCCGGCGCGGTGATGAACATCGCGTCGATCGCGGGGTTTCAGCCGGTTCCCTTCATGGCGGTGTATTCGGCCACCAAGGCTTTCGTCCAGACGTTCTCCGAGGCGGTGCACGAGGAGCTGCACGGCACGGGGGTGTCGGTCACCTGCCTGTGCCCGGGACCAGTGCCGACGGAGTGGGCCGAGATCGCCAACGCCGAGCGGTTCAGCATTCCTATCGCGCAGGTGTCGCCGCGCGACGTGGCCGAGGCCGCCATCGGCGGCATGCTGTCCGGCCGGCGCACGGTGGTGCCCGGCGTGGTGCCCAAGGTGGTCAGCACCGGCGGCCGGTTCGCGCCGCGCAGCCTGCTGTTGCCCGGCATCCGGATCGGCAACCGTTTCCGCGGCGGCCCCAAGAAGTGACGTGGGGCGGATCGACTTCGACCGTGCGTCCCCTCGTGCCCGGGGCGGAAAGTAGACTCACTCGCCTGCCCGCAAGGTAGGGGGAGCACTAGGTGCTACGGGGAGCCGCTCGACTCGCCATAGTCGCGCCGCGCAGCGTCGTCGCCGCGGCTTTCCTGGTGATGGTCGCGGCCGGAGTTTTCGGCTTCTCGGCCCTCGACGTGCTGTCGGCGGGCGGCTATCAGGATCCGTCATCGCAGTCTGCACGGGCTCAGCGGGTGCTCGCGGAGAAGTTCGACTACGGCGACCAGCAGTTGGTTTTCGAGGTGACCACCGACGCGGGCGCCCGAAGCGAGCCCGCCCGACAGGTGGCCGCCGACATCGTCGCGCAGCTGAAGGTGTCCCCGGACGTTGCCCAAGTCAGCTCGCCGTGGACCCTTCCGCCTCCCGCGGCAGCGGGCCTTATCAGCAAAGACGGTAAGACCGGATTGGTCCTCGCCGGCATTCGCGGTGGCGAGACCGGCGCCCAGAAGAACGCCGCGGCATTGGCGAAGAAACTTGCGCACGATCGTGACGGCGTCACGGTGAGGGCAGGTGGCGAGGCGCTGACGTACGCACAGATCAACAAGCAAAGCGAAAAGGACCTGTTGGTCATGGAATCCATCGCGTTTCCATTGAGCTTCGTTGTGCTGATGTGGGTGTTCGGGGGCATGCTCGCCGCGGCGATTCCGATGGCGGTCGGGGGGTTTGCGATCGTTTCCACCTTGGCGACGCTGCGGGCGATCACACTCTTCGCCGACGTCTCGATATTCGCGCTCAACCTGACGGTGGCCATGGGTCTGGCGTTGGCCATCGACTACACCCTGTTGATCATCAGCCGATACCGCGACGAGCTCGCCGACGGCATGCAGCGCGAGGATGCACTGGTCCGCACCATGCGCACGGCCGGGCGAACCGTGCTGTTCTCGGCGACGACCGTCGCACTGTCCATGGCCACGATGGTGCTGTTTCCGATGTACTTCCTGAAGTCATTCGCCTACGCGGGCGTCGCGGTGGTCGCGTTGGCGGCCGTTGCCGCGGTGGTGATCACCCCCGCCCTGATCGTGCTACTCGGCGACCGACTGGACTCGCTGAACGTGCGGCGGCTTATTCGCCGGGTGGGCGGGCGTCCAGAGCCGGTGTCCGGCCCGATCGAAGAAAGCTTCTTGTACCGCTCGACGAAAGCCGTGATGCGACGGCCGATTTCGGTCGGCGTAGCGGTCATCGCGTTCTTGCTGGTGCTGGGGGCGCCTTTCCTCGGGGCCAATTGGGGCTTCTCCGACGACCGCGTGCTGCCGACATCGGCATCGGCGCGGCAGGTCGGCGACGACATGCGCTCCATTTTCGCGGTCGACGCGGGACAAGACGTAACCGTCGTGATCCCCGACGCTACGGGGTTGGCGCCCGGCGAGATCGAGCGCTATGCCGTCCAGCTGTCGCGGGTCGCTGACGTGGTGTCGGTGTCGACGCCTGGCGGGACCTTCCAGAACGGCGCGCCCGTCGGGCCGCCTTCCGCACCCACCGGCGCGAAGGACGGCAGTGTCTTCCTCACGGTGCGCAGTACGGCCCCGTTGTTCTCCGTCGCGTCGGAAGGACAGCTGGCTCGTCTTGCGGCCATCGCCGGACCCGGCGGCCGCGACGTGCAATTCACCGGCAGGGCGGCGATAAACCGCGACAGTGCGGGAGCGGTGACGTCGCGGCTGCCGCTTGTCTTGTCCATCATCGCAGTGATCACCTTCGCGCTGTTGTTCTTGTTGACGGGCAGTGTGGTGATGCCACTGAAAGCCTTGGTGCTCAACGTCTTGTCGCTGACCGCTGCATTCGGCGCGCTGGTATGGATCTTCCAGGAAGGCCACCTAGGTGCCCTTGGCACCACGGCCAACGGCACCCTGATGGTCCACATGCCGGTGCTGCTGTTCTGCATCGCGTTCGGTCTCTCCATGGATTACGAGGTCTTCTTGGTGTCTCGGATCCGCGAGCACTGGTTGGCCTCCGGCCGAACGCCAGACGATAACGACGAGGCCGTCGCGCAAGGGGTGGCTCGCTCCGGTCGGGTTGTGACCGCGGCGGCGCTGTTGATGGCTATCTCGTTCGCCGCGTTGATAGCCGCGCGGGTGTCCTTCATGAGGATGTTCGGTCTGGGACTCACTCTGGCGGTGGTGGTCGATGCGACGCTCGTTCGTATGCTGCTGCTTCCGGCCTTCATGCGCCTGATGGGCCGCGCCAACTGGTGGGCGCCTAAACCGTTGGTAAAGCTGCACGAGCGCATCGGCATCAACGAGGAAGAAGGCGACCTCCGGCCTCGCGCCCTCAGTCCCGAACGGTGACATCCGCGGTCGCCGCCGGCGTGATCCGACGATCCGGAATCTTCACAGTCGCTAAGGCGGGCAACTGACCACGTGCCCCCGCGAGAGACCCGAGTGGCGGATGTGACGGGGCGCTAGGCTCAGGCGGTGGCTGCTGTGGAACTGACCGCCGACGTCCCGATGACCCCGCAGGACATGTGGGACCACGTCTCCGACCTGTCGGATTTGGGCGACTGGCTGATACTGCACGAGGGATGGCGCAGCGAACTGCCCGACGAGATCGCTATGGGCACCCAGATCGTCGGCGTGGCGCGGGCCAAGGGCCTCCGCAACCGGGTGACCTGGACGGTGACCACGTGGGACCCGCCGCACGAGGTGGCGATGTCGGGATCCGGCAAAGGCGGGGCGAAATACGCCGTCACGCTCACCGTGCGGCCCACCGGCGAGGGATCGACGCTGGGTCTGCGCCTCGAACTCGGCGGACGCGCGCTGTTCGGCCCGGTGGGCTCAGCGGCGGCACGCGCCGTCAAAGGCGACGTCCAGAAGTCGCTGGAGAACTTCGTCGAGCTGTACGGATAAAGCTCCGTGGCGATTGCGAGCGCGGCAAGCGCCGGGCGCGGCGCGTCACCACGAAATGATCGGCAACACACGCGGCGACACGCCCAACTCGTGTCGGTCCGCGGTCATAGACTGGCGTCCCTATGAACCACTCGTCCTTCGTGCACCTGCATAACCACACCGAGTATTCGATGTTGGACGGTGCCGCGAAGATCGCGCCGATGCTGGCCGAGGTGGACCGGCTACAAATGCCCGCGGTCGGGATGACCGACCACGGAAACATGTTCGGCGCCAGCGAGTTCTACAACGCGGCGACCAAGGCGGGGATCAAGCCGATCATCGGGGTGGAGGCCTACATCGCGCCGGCCTCACGCTTCGACACTCGGCGGATCCTGTGGGGTGACCCCGGCCAGAAGTCCGACGACGTGTCGGGCAGTGGCTCCTACACGCACATGACGATGGTGGCCGAGAACGCCACCGGCCTGCGCAACCTGTTCAAGCTGTCCTCGCTGGCGTCGTTCGAGGGCCAGCTCGGCAAGTGGTCTCGGATGGACGCCGAGATCATCGCCGAACACGCCGAGGGCATCATCGCCACCACCGGCTGCCCGTCGGGTGAGGTGCAGACCCGGCTGCGGCTGGGGCATGAGCGCGAGGCGCTGGAGTCGGCCGCCAAGTGGCGCGAGATCTTCGGCGCCGACAACTACTTCTTGGAGCTGATGGACCACGGGCTGTCCATCGAGCAACGGGTCCGCGAAGGCCTGCTGGAGATCGGTCGCAAGCTGGGCATTCCGCCGCTGGCCACCAACGACTGCCACTACGTCACCCGGGACGCCGCCCACAACCATGAGGCGCTGCTGTGCGTGCAGACCGGCAAGACGCTCTCGGACCCCAACCGGTTCAAGTTCGACGGCGACGGCTACTACCTGAAGTCGGCCGCCGAGATGCGACAGATCTGGGACGACAACGTCCCCGGCGCCTGCGACTCGACCCTGCTGATCGCCGAGCGGGTGCAGTCTTACGACGAGGTGTGGGCGCCGCGCGACCGGATGCCGATCTTTCCGGTGCCCGAGGGACACGACCAGGCGACGTGGCTGCATCACGAGGTGATGGCCGGGCTGCAGCGCCGCTTCGGATCCGTCGTCGGGCAGGACTACCTCGACCGTGCCGAGTACGAGATCAAGGTCATCTGCGACAAGGGCTTCCCGTCCTACTTCCTGATCGTCGCCGACCTGATCAACTACGCGCGGTCGGTCGACATCCGGGTGGGGCCCGGGCGTGGCTCGGCGGCGGGCTCGCTGGTGGCCTACGCGCTGGGCATCACCAACATCGACCCGATCCCGCACGGTCTGCTGTTCGAGCGCTTCCTCAACCCGGAGCGCCCGTCGGCACCCGACATCGACATCGACTTCGACGACCGCCGTCGCGGCGAGATGGTGCGCTACGCCGCCGAGAAGTGGGGCTCCGACCGCGTCGCCCAGGTGATCACCTTCGGCACCATCAAAACCAAAGCGGCGCTCAAGGATTCGGCGCGCATCCACTACGGCCAGCCCGGGTTCGCGATCGCGGACCGGATCACCAAGGCGCTGCCCCCGCCGATCATGGCCAAAGACATTCCGCTGTCGGGCATCACCGACCCGGGTCATGAGCGGTTCAAGGAGGCCACCGAGGTCCGCGGTCTGATCGAAACCGACCCCGACGTGCGGACCATCTACCAGACCGCGCGCGGCCTGGAGGGCTTGATCCGCAACGCGGGTGTGCATGCGTGTGCGGTGATCATGAGCAGCGAGCCGCTGACCGAGGCCATCCCGCTGTGGAAGCGGCCCCAGGACGGGGCCATCATCACCGGCTGGGATTACCCCTCGTGTGAGGCCATCGGCCTGCTGAAGATGGACTTCCTGGGCCTGCGAAACCTGACGATCATCGGCGACGCGCTGGAGAACATCAAGAGCAACCGGGGAATCGACCTCGACCTGGAATCGGTGCCGCTGGACGACAAGCCCACCTACGAGCTGCTCGGCCGCGGCGACACGTTGGGCGTGTTCCAGCTCGACGGCGGGCCGATGCGAGATCTGTTGCGCCGCATGCAACCCACCGAGTTCAACGACATCGTCGCGGTGCTGGCGTTGTACCGGCCCGGCCCGATGGGCATGAACGCCCACAACGACTACGCCGACCGCAAGAACGGCCGACAGGCGGTCAAGCCGATCCACCCGGAGCTCGAGGAGCCGCTGCGCGACATCCTGGCCGAGACGCACGGCCTGATCGTCTACCAAGAGCAGATCATGTTGATCGCCCAGAAGGTCGCCTCGTACACGATGGGCAAGGCCGACGCGCTGCGCAAAGCCATGGGCAAGAAGAAGCTCGAGGTGCTCGAGGCCGAGTACAAGGGCTTCTACGAGGGCATGACCGCCAACGGCTTCTCCGAAAAAGCGGTGAAAGCGTTGTGGGACACCATTCTTCCCTTCGCCGGGTACGCGTTCAACAAGTCGCACGCGGCCGGCTACGGCCTGGTGTCCTATTGGACCGCCTACCTCAAGGCCAACTATCCGGCCGAGTACATGGCTGGCCTGCTGACGTCGGTGGGCGACGACAAGGACAAGGCCGCGGTCTACCTGGCCGACTGCCGCAAGCTCGGCATCACGGTGCTGCCGCCGGACGTCAACGAGTCGCTGGTGAACTTCGCCTCGGTGGGGCGCGACATCCGGTTCGGGCTGGGCGCGGTGCGCAATGTCGGCGCCAACGTGGTCGGCTCGCTGATCGACACCCGCAACGGCAAGGGCAAATTCACCGACTTCTCGGACTACCTGAACAAGATCGACGTCGCGGCCTGCAACAAGAAGGTCACCGAGTCGTTGATCAAGGCGGGCGCCTTCGACTCGCTGGGTCACGCCCGCAAGGGCCTGTTCCTGGTGCACACCGACGCGGTCGATTCGGTGCTGGGCACCAAGAAGGCCGAGGCCATGGGCCAATTCGACCTGTTCGGCGGCGGCAGTGACGGCAGCGTCACCGACTCTGTGTTCAACATCAAGGTGCCCGACGACGAGTGGGAGGACAAGCACAAGCTCGCCCTGGAGCGAGAAATGCTGGGCCTGTACGTGTCCGGGCATCCGCTCAACCAAGTGGCGCACCTGCTGACCGCGCAGGTCGACACCCAGATCCCGGCCATCCTGGACGGCGATGTCCCCAACGACGCCCAGGTGCGGGTCGGCGGCATCCTCGCGTCGGTCAACCGTCGGGTCAATAAGAACGGAATGCCCTGGGCGTCAGCCCAATTGGAGGACCTCACCGGCGGCATCGAGGTGATGTTCTTCCCGCAGGCGTACTCCGTGTACGGGGCCGACATCGCAGACGACGCCGTGGTGCTGATCAAGGCGAAGGTATCGCTGCGTGACGACCGCATCGCGCTGATCGCCAACGAGCTTGTGGTGCCTGATTTTTCCAACGCGCAGCCGAACCGACCGCTGGCGGTCAGCCTGCCGACGCGGCAGTGCACCATCGACAAGGTCACCGCGCTCAAGCAGGTGCTGGCCCGCCACCCCGGCACGGCACAGGTGCATCTGCGGCTGATCAGCGGGGACCGGATCACCACTCTGGAACTGGATGCCTCCCTTCGGGTTACGCCGTCGCCGGCGCTGATGGGGGATCTGAAGGCGCTGCTCGGCCCGGGCTGCTTGGGCGGTTAGACACCGCCGAGTGTGCGGCCGGCCGCACACTCGCATCCAATTGTGCGGCTGGCCTCACACTCGCGGCGCGGTCACGGCCAATCGCAACGCCGCCTGGTGGTCGTGGGTCGGGATGATCGTCACCGCGTGCCGTGCCAGGTGCAGGCGCTGCAGGGTCTTGAACGTCTGCTCGCGATCCTCATCCACCAGATTGCCTGGGTAGCTTGACTTCTGGCGAACCTTGTCGATCTGCAGGTGGTGCCAGGCGGCGTCGCCAGCGATGAGGATCCAGCCCCGCGCCGTGTGGGCGAGCACGCCGACGCTGCCCGGGGTGTGGCCCGCGAGGTCCACCAGGATGACCGAATGGTCGCCGAACAGGTCGTGACTGGCGGTGAACGTCAGCACCGGTGGCCCGTCCAGGTCGTAGCCGATAACCGTCCGGCCGCGTAGCGAGTCGCGCACGCCGCCGACGGGAGCCACAGAACCGGAGCTGATCCAATCGTGTTCGCGGCGGTGCAGGTGGACCGGAAGGTCGGGCAGGTCCAGCAGACCCGAAACGTGATCCCAGTGCGCGTGGGTGGGCACCGCGAAATCCAGGCGCGACGCGTGGGGCAGCCGGTCCAGTGCCGTGCGGGTGGGGATGGTGCCGGCCGGCGGGCGGACCGCGACCCGCAACACCGCGGGCAGTTGGGCGATTGCGCGTTGCTCGACGTCGACGCACGCCGCGGGGTCGACGATGAACGTCGAGTCCGGGTGGGTGATGACAAACGACGTCAGCGAGTTCTCGATGCGGGCCGGGGTGAAGGTGCCCTCGACGACGGCAACGGTCGGCACCGGGCGTGGCACTTGCGGCAGCGCGGTCACCACCACGGTGCGACCAGGAGTCGGCAGGCCCGCGTCGACGACGCTCTGGATGAACCGCTCGTCGGGCCGCCTCGGCCACACCATGCCGAGTGCGAATCCCGCTGCGGCGCCGCAGCATTGGCGGATGCTGGGAGAGCGGACGGGATCAGGCGCCGTAGCCCGCGTCATGGCAGCTCCACCCGAACGATGACGCTGTCCGACCACACGTCGCGGTCGCGGGCGCGCCGCAACTTCTCGCGCGCACATAGATTTTGGTGCACGTTGGTCACGCCGGGGACCTTGATCAGCGGGACGATGTTCCACTGCCAGCCGTAGCGCCGGTGCAGCACGCGGTTGGCGCGGTCGGCCTCGGCGCCGGACAGCACCGTGGCGCGGCCGACCACCGTCGTCGCGCCGGGACGCACCTGGCCGCGGTAGTCGCAGACCGTGAGTTCGACGTCCCGGCGCGCGGCGAGCCGCCTGGTCTTCGGGCCCACCTTGGTCCGGAACAGCAAGCCGCCGTTGTCGAACGCGAACCAGATCGGGGTGTCGACGGGCGTGCCGTCGCGGCGAAACGATCGCAGCAGGGCATAGCGAGAACTATTGAGTTCCGCGGATCGGGGGATGGTCATAGCCCTAGTCAAGGACTTAGAGTTGGCTCGAAGTCAAGCATCGAATTCTCGGGAGGGTGCCATGGCGCCAAGCCTGACGATTGGGGACGTTGCGCGCCAGACCGGGGTGGCGGCGACGGCGTTGCGCTACTACGAGCAGATCGGCCTGGTGCCGGAGCCGGCGCGACTGGGCGGTCAGCGCCGGTACGACGGCTCGATCCTGGCCCGCCTCGAGGTGATCGCGCTGTGCAAATCGGCCGGTTTCTCGCTCGAAGAGATCCGGCTGTTGTTCGCCGACGACGCTCCCGGACGGCCGGTCAGCCGCGCCCTGGCCGAGGCCAAACTGGCCGAGATCGACGCCCACATGGAGTCGCTGGCGCGCGCCCGGGCCGTCATCGAGTGGGGGATGCGCTGTACGTGTCCCTCGATTGACGCCTGCACCTGTGGCATTCATCCGCCCCACGCCGGCAGGGAGTCCGCATGAGCCAGCCCATCGCCGTGCAGAACTTCTCCCACGTTTGCATCGGCGTGTCCGACATCGAGGCGTCGCTGGCGTTCTACACCGCGGTGCTGGACATGGACGTGGTGTTCGACATCGAACTCGAGGGCGCCGGACTGGATTCGGTCACCGGCGGTGCCGCCCAGCGGGGCCGCATGATCGGCGGTCTGATCGGGGCGGCGATGGTGGAGCTGTTGTCGTTGGGCGCGGTGCCCGAGTGTCCGAGCGGCCCGCACCTGGGCTACACCAACATGTCGTTTCGCGTCGCCGATCTCGACGCCGCCTACGAGACGGTGACGCGAGACCATCCCGGCGTCCGGGCCGACCCGCCCGTCGACATCGGGGGCGTGCGGATGTTCTTCATCTATGACCCCGATGGGACGCCGATCGAGCTGATCGAATTACCGGGCGGTGTCACGAGCACGGTGCAGCTCTGGCGTCCCGAGTCGTGAAATGGCGAACCTGCCCGATATGTCCCCTGCCCCTGTGCCCGGACGTAGGCTCACGAAGGCAGTGCTGATGTCGCGCCGAGGAGGACGGAAATGACGACAGCGCAGGATCCGGCCACCTTTTGCGAGGCTTTCCAGCGCACCGCGTCAATCGATCCGGAGGCCGTCGCGCTCCGGACCCCCGGCAACACCCAGGTGTTGACATGGCGAGAGCTTGCGGCGCAGGTGCGCAAGGTCGCCGCCGGCCTGGCGGGTCTGGGAGTCCGGCGAGGTGACACGGTCTCGCTGATGATGGCCAATCGCATCGAGTTCTACCCATTCGAGATAGGGGCCCAACACCTAGGGGCCACATCGTTTTCGGTGTACAACACGTTGCCCGCCGAGCAGCTGACATACCTGTTCGACAACGCCGGCACCAAGGTGGCGATCTGCGAGGCGCAGTACGTCGACCGCATTCGCGCCAGCGGTGCACCGATCGAGCACATCGTCTGCATCGACGGTTCGCCGCCCGGCACCATCTCCGTGGACGACCTGTACGCCGCCGCGCAAACGGATTTCGACTTCGAGGCGACGTGGCGAGCGGTGCGTCCTCAGGACGTCATCACCCTCATCTACACCTCCGGGACCACCGGAAATCCCAAGGGGGTGGAGATGACGCACGCCAGTCTGCTGTTCGAGGCCTACGGACTTGACGGCGTGCTCGGCAGCCGGTTCGGTGATCGGACCACGTCGTACTTGCCGTCGGCCCACATCGCCGACCGGATGATGGCCCTGTACCCCCTCGAGGTGTTCGGCACCCAGGTCACCCCCGTGGCTGACGCGCGGGCGATTGCGGCGGCGCTGCCCGATGTGCGGCCCACAGTCTGGGGGGCGGTGCCGCGGGTATGGGAGAAGCTCAAGGCCGCAATCGAATTCGTCGTCGCCAACGAAACAGACGAGACAAAACGCCAGGCGTTGCGGTGGGCGATGTCGGTGGCCGGCAAGCGCGCCGACGCTCTGGTGGCCGGAGGCGAGATGTCGGACGAGTTGGCCGCGGAGTGGGCTCAAGCCGACGAACTGGTGCTGTCCAAGCTGCGCGAGCGGCTCGGGTTCGGCGAACTGCGCTGGGCCGTGTCCGGCGCGGCGCCGATCCCCAAGGAGACGCTGGCATTCTTCGCGGGGATCGGGATCCCGATCAGCGAGGTTTGGGGCATGTCGGAGCTGAGTTGCGCTGCCAGCGTGTCACATCCGGACGACACGCGGCTGGGCACGGTCGGCAAGCTGCTTCCCGGCCTTGAGGGCAAAGTCGCCGAGGACGGCGAATATCTGATCCGCGGTCCGCTGGTGATGCAGGGGTACCGCAAGGAACCGGCGAAGACCGCCGAGGCGATCGATGCCGACGGCTGGCTGCACACCGGCGACATCATCGAGGTCGACGCCGAGGGTTACCTGCGCATCGTCGACCGCAAGAAGGAGCTGATCATCAACGCGGCCGGAAAGAACATGTCGCCGGCCAACATCGAGAACGCCATCCTGGCTTCCTGCCCCATGGTGGGCGTGGTGATCACCATCGGTGAGGGGCGGCCGTACAACACCGCGCTGATGGTCTTCGACGCCGACTCGGTCGGCCCGTATGCGGCCCAGCGCGGCCTATCCGGCGCCTCGCCCGCCGCGCTCGCCGCCGACCCGGAGGTGATCGCGGAGATCGCCGCGGGGGTGGCCGCGGGCAACGACAAACTCTCTCGGGTCGAGCAGATCAAGCGGTTCCGCATCCTGCCCACCCTGTGGGAGCCCGGCGGTGACGAGATCACGCTGACGATGAAGCTCAAACGCAAGCCGATCATGGCGAAGTACGCCGACGAGATCGAGCAGCTCTACTCAGCCGAACCGCACCCGGAGGTGCACGAGCCCGCCGAAGCGGCCAGGGTGCAGCCGGCATGAGCGGGGGACCGGCGGCCACCGCCCGGGAAATCGGCCGGTCGAGGGTGCGAGAGTTGTTGCAGCGCACCGGTATCGTCGAGGAATCGACGTCACCGTTGTCGACAGATCCGGCCGAGGTCGGCAAACTATTAAGCGCCCCCTGGTATGACGACCGGTTGGTCGAGCTGGCCGGCCAGCTCGGGCGCGAACCGGACAGCGTGCGTGCCGAGGCCGCCGGCTACCTGCGCGAGATGGCACCCTCGCTCGACGAGCGGGCGGTAAAAGCCTGGCGTAGCTTCAGTTGCTGGCTGATGCGTGCCTACGATGTGCTGACCGACGAGGACCAGATCGCCCACTTGCGCAAGCTGGACCGCAAAGCCACGCTGGCGTTTGCCTTTTCGCATCGCTCCTATCTGGACGGGCTGCTGCTGCCCGAGGTGATCCAAGCCAACCGGGTCTCACCCGCGCTGACCTTCGGCGGGGCCAACCTGAACTTCTTCCCGATGGGTGCCTGGGCAAAGCGCACCGGAACGATCTTCATCCGACGCCAGACTAGAGACCTTCCCGTCTACCGATTCGTATTGCGTGCGTACGCTGCGCAGCTGGTGCAATCCCACGTCAACCTCACCTGGTCGATCGAGGGCGGCCGGACCAGGACGGGCAAGCTGCGGCCGCCGGTGTTCGGGATCCTGCGGTACATCAGCGACGCCGTCGACGAAATCGACGGCCCCGAGGTGTATTTGGTGCCGACCTCGATCGTGTACGACCAGCTGCACGAGGTGGAAGCCATGACCACCGAGGCCTACGGCGCGACGAAGCGGCCTGAAGACTTTCGCTTCCTGGTCCGGCTGGCGCGACAGCAAGGCGAGCGGCTGGGCCGCGCCTACCTCGATTTCGGTGAACCGCTGCCGCTGCGCAAGCGTCTCGAGGAGCTGCGCGCCGAGGAGTCCGGCACGGGCACCGAGATCGAACGCATCGCGCTGGACGTCGAGCACCGGATCAACCGCGCCACGCCCGTCACCCCGACCGCGGTGGTCAGCCTCGCGCTGCTGGGCGCCGACCGCTCACTGTCCATCAGTGAGGTGCTGGCCACCGTGCGTCCGCTGGCGAGCTACATCGCGGCGCGCAACTGGAAGGTGGCCGGCGCCGCCGACCTGACCAATCGCTCGACCATCCGCTGGACCCTGCATCAGTTGGTCGCCTCCGGCGTCGTCAGCGTCTACGACGCCGGCACCGAACCGGTCTGGGGCATCGGGGCGGAGCAGCACCTGGTCGCCGCGTTCTACCGCAACGCCGCCATTCACATCGTGGTCGACCGCGCGATCGCCGAGACGGCTCTGCTGGCCGCCATTGAGGACGCCGAGGGCTCGGTGGATGGATTGGTGCAGCCGACGGCTGTGCGCGATGAGGCGCTGAGCCTGCGCGAGTTGCTGAAATTCGAATTTCTGTTCTCGGCGCGCGCGCAGTTCGAGAAGGAGCTTGCCGACGAGGTGCGGCTGATCGGGCGGGTCGATGACACCAGCAAGGCGGCCAGCGCGGCCGACGTGCGCGGCCTACTGGAAAAGGCCGATGTGCTGCTGGCGCACCTCGTGCTGCGCCCGTTCCTCGACGCGTATCACATCGTCGCCGACCGGCTCGCCGCCTACGATGACGAATCGTTCGATGAGAAGGCGTTTCTGGCCGAGTGCCTCGAGGTGGGCAAGCAGTGGGAGCTGCAACGACGGATCGCCAGCGCCGAGTCGAGGTCGATGGAGTTGTTCAAGACCGCGCTGCGGCTGGCGCGGCATCGCGAGTTGGTGGACGGCGTAGAGGACCTGGATGTCGCCCGTCGGCGTCGCGAGTTCGCCGATGAGGTCGCGGCGGCCGTCCGGCGGGTGAATACCATCGCGGAGCTGGCCGGCTCGCGCTGAGGCGCTGAATGACGGCGCGCGGCGGGATTCACGGACCGTTAACGTTTGGGCGCAATAGTGCGTTGGCGACGCCGGTGACGGTCGGCACCGGCCGGTGAAGCGAGGGTGTGATGAGTGAGAAATCCAGTGGGCAATCCCGTCCACTGATCGGGTACGTCACCCACGACATCGCGCCGCCGATCAGTCCCGCGCCGATAGGCCGGACGTGGATGTCGGAGATGCGGCAAGGGTGGCCGCATCGATGCCTGCCCATGCTGATCGCCAACCAGAGCGGCTGGGAGGTGCGCAACCGCAGCGCGTTCACCGCTACCTGGATGGGCGGCAATGACCGCACGAACGTGATGATCGCGCCCGACACCCGCGAGAGTGGTCAGTTCCTGCCCTCCAGCCACTTCGGCTACGGCATCCTGACCTGGCACCTGCCGATGCTGTTCCGCACCCCGCCGGGCTACAACCTGCTGGTCCGCGGGCCGGCCAACCATCCGAAGGATGCCATCTCGCCGTTGGAGGGCATCGTCGAAACCGATTGGTCCAGTTCGAGTTTCAGCATGAACTGGAAGTTCACCCGCGAGTTCATGCCGGTGCGATTCGAGGTCGACGAGCCGATCTGCATGATCGTGCCACAACGCCGCGCCGAGCTCGAGGAGTTCGCCCCCGAGCTCAGGCCCATCGACTCCGACGAGGAGTTGCACCGCAAGCACGAGCACTTCCTCGGTTCACGTGGCGCGCTGGGCCGCGAGCAGGAAGCCGCGGACAACGAGAAGGCGCCATGGCAAGGCGATTACACGCGGGGCCGGCACAGCGACGGCGAGCCCGGCGCGGAGGACCACCAAACCCGCCGTCGGCTGCGGTCGTTCGTTGCCCATCAGACCGAGAACACGGACTAGAACGAAATCACTTTGCGGGCAGGGTAACCGCCGCGGGCAGGGCGATCTTCGCGACCGCGTCGGCCGCCTGCGCCGACGCGCCGGCCCACGCGATGTACCCGTCGGGGCGTACCAGCACGGCCGGTCCGGCGTCGGCCCGCTCGGCCTGCAGCGCCCCGGGTGTCTCGACCGGGGCGGCGCCGTATTCGCGGATGAGGACGAAGCCGCCGCCGCGCTGCAGGTGCCTCAGGCGCCCCTCGACGAGAGGGATCGCGTCGGCGCGGGTGCCGGCCAGGCCACGCCGGCCGTAACGCAACGTCGTGCCCGCGAAGCTGCCCCCGACGAAATCCTGCACCGCCGAAATCCGAAGCAGGTTGGGGACCAGCAGATTACGTAGCCAGATCGCGAGCCGCCAATGCAGCGTCGCGCCGCGCGCGATCATCCCGGACTGCAACAGCACCCGCTTGCCGATCGGGTGACGTTCGTCCTGGTAGGTGTCCAGCAGGCCGTCGTCGGCGCCGCCGAGCACCGCGTCGAGCTTCCAGGCCAGGTTCGCGGCGTCCTGGATGCCGGTGTTCATGCCCTGGCCGCCCATGGGGGAGTGCACGTGCGCGGCGTCGCCGGCCAGGAACACCCGTCCGTGCCGGTACCGCGCGACTTGCCTTTCGTCGCAATGGAATCGCGACTTCCAGCCGATCTCGATCACACCGAAATCGGTTCCCATGGCGCGGGCCAGCACGTCGATGATCTCGTCGTCGTCGACGGGCGCGCTGTCAGGCAGCTGGTGGTCGCGGTCCCATACCAAAGCTCGGTACCACGAACCGTCCTCGTCGTGGCGGTTATACGGCGCCAAGAACCCCAGGACGTCACCGGTGGTGCCCACCACCAACCCGCCGCGAGAGGGGCCGTGGGCCAGCTTGACGTCGGCCAGCATGAGCGAGGTCAGCACCGTCTTGCCGGGAAAGTCGGTGCCCAGCAGCGTTCGGACCGTGCTGTGCGCGCCGTCGGCGCCGATCACGTACCGCGCTCGCCATGTTTGCCGGTGTGCTGGGTCATCGTCGTCCTTGGGGCGGGCGGTAACGGTGACGCCGTCGGCATCCTGCTCGAGCGCCACCACCTCGACGCCGCGCCGCAGCTCGGCCCCTTCGGCCACCGCGTAGCGGCGCAGCGCCGCGTCGACGTTGGTCTGCGGGGTGATCAAGACGAACGGGTAGGCCGAGTCGAGGCGGGTCAGGTCGAGGCGGGCCTTGGCGAACAGCGTCACGTCCGGTCCGCGCTGGCCGACCGCCAGCAGTTCGTCGGCCGCGTCACGCGCATCGAGGATCTCCAGCGTCCGGGGCATGACGGCGAACGCGCGACTGGTCGGGTTCTCAGCGGACCAGCGCTCCAGCACCGTCACCGACCGTCCGGCACGGGCCAGGTCACCCGCGGCTGTCAGGCCCGTGGGGCCGGCCCCCACCACCAGGACGTCGACAACTCGAACAGCGGTTGTACTCATCGGATCGCTTCTTCCGGTTCGGGATACCAGCGACGGATGTCGCCGGGGGTGGCTTGCGCCGCCCGGTTGAAGACGAAGCGGCAGCCGGGCTGGGTGGCGTGCGCCGTGTTGACGATCGCCTCGAACAGCAGGGTGTTGCCGGCGACCAGGCGAATTCCGGCACCGATCAGCACCGCGTCGTAGCGCCTGGCGCGGAGCCACTCGCCGGCCTTCGCGGCGCCCGCGGCGCCGAAGTCGATCAGGCAGTTGTCGACCTGGTAGCCGGCGGCGCGCAAACCCGCGACGTTGTCGTCATTGGCGGCCCGCAGCACCTCCTTGGATAGGCTCGCGAACCGAGCGAACTCCGGGGACGAGTAGTCGATCACGTCGGGATCGAGCCCGATTTGGATCACGGTCACGGTCATGTCTGACCTCCTCGGAGAAACGATTTAACAACTGTTGAAATCAACGTAAGCCCACGTGGTAGCGATGTCAACAGTTGTTGAATTAGAATTTAAGCATGCCCACCCGCGACGGCAAGGTCACCCGCGCGACGATCCTCAGTGCGGCGCGCACGCTGTTCTCCACCCACGGCTTCGAGCGGACCACCATCCGTTCTGTCGCGGCCGAGGCCGGGGTCGATCCCGCGCTCGTGATGCACTACTTCGGCAATAAGGCCGACTTGTTCGCCGCGGTCTCGCGGCTTGAGATCACCTTTCCCGACCTCACCGGCCTCGCCCCCGAACGCATCGCCGACGTGCTGGTGCCTTTTCTCGTCCGGGTGTGGGATCCGGCCGGGTCTTTCCTGCCGCTGCTGCGCGCGGCCGCAACCAACCGCACCGCCGCCGACGCGCTACTGGAAGTGTTTGTCGAAAAGGTGGCGCCGGCCCTGACCACCGTCACCCCTGACCGCGCCGCCGAGCGGACCGCGATGGTGGGATCGCAGGTATTGGGAATCGCTATGGCGCGCAACGTCGTTGGCGTGCCGGCGCTAGTCGCGATGGATGACGCGACGCTGACCGAATGGCTGCGCCCGGTGCTCGCCCACTACCTCACGGGCCCGTCTCCGTGATCGCCGGCCGCGCCGGGCCGGATGTAGCACGTGCCCGTCCCCGACTGCGACAGGTGCGGCCCAACGCGGCGATGCGAGACGACCTCGACGAGCGCGCCTAGAGTTGACGACATGCCGCTAGAAGGAGAGTACGAGCCGTCGCCACTGGATTGGTCTCGCGAGCAAGCTGACAAGTATGCCGAGTCGGGGGGAACCGAGGCCGCCGACATGAAGGGCAAGCCGATCATTCTGCTGACCACGGTCGGCGCCAAGACCGGCAAACTTCGCAAGACGCCGCTGATGCGCGTCGAGCACGACGGCCAGTACGCGGTCGTCGCCTCCCTGGGCGGCGCGCCGAAGAACCCGGTCTGGTACCACAACATCAAGAAAAACCCCCGCGTCGAGCTGCAGGACGGCCCGGTGACCCGCGATTACGATGCCCGCGAGGTCTCCGGCGAAGAGAAGGCGACCTGGTGGGAGCGCGCCGTGGCGGCGTGGCCCGACTACGCCGAATATCAGACCAAGACCGATCGCCAGATCCCGGTATTCGTGCTGACCCCGGTCGGCTGAATTCCGGAGTTGGCCGGCTGCCGTGGCACCATTGACCAGTGTCCGCCGAATTGAGCCATCACCCGAGCGTCTCGCCGTTATCCGCGGCTGACATCGACGGCGCGGCCAAGCGGATCGCCGCGGTGGTCACGCCCACCCCGTTGCAGTTCAGCGACCGGTTGTCGGCGATCACCGGCGCGCAGGTCTACCTCAAGCGCGAGGACCTGCAGATCGTGCGCTCCTACAAGCTGCGCGGCGCATACAACCTGCTGGTCCAGCTGTCCGAGGCGGAGCTTGCCGCGGGGGTGGTCTGCTCGTCGGCGGGCAACCACGCGCAGGGCTTCGCCTACGCGTGCCGGATGTTGCGGGTGCGCGGCCGCGTCTACGTGCCGGCCAAGACGCCCATGCAGAAGCGCGACCGGATCCGCTACCACGGTGGCGACTTCATCGACCTGATCGTGGGTGGCGCCACGTACGACCTCGCCGCCGAGGCGGCGCTGAGCGACGTGGAAAGCACCGGTGCCATTCTGGTTCCGCCCTATGACGACCTGCGCACCATGGCGGGCCAGGGCACGATCGCCGCGGAACTGCTAGACCAGCTCGACAGCGAGCCGGATCTGGTGGTCGTCCCGGTGGGCGGCGGCGGCTGCATCGCCGGCATCACCACCTATCTGGCCGAGCGCACCGACAACACGTCGGTGCTGGGCGTCGAGCCGGCCGGCGCCGCGGCGATGATGGCCGCGCTGTCCGCCGGGGAGCCGGTGACGCTGGACGACGTCGATCAGTTCGTCGACGGCGCCGCGGTGCGGCGGGCCGGAGACCTGACCTACGCCGCGTTGGCGGCGGCCGGCGACATGGTGTCGATCACCGCGGTCGACGAGGGAGCGGTGTGCACCGCGATGCTCGACCTCTATCAGAACGAGGGCATCATCGCCGAGCCCGCGGGCGCGCTGTCGGTCGCCGGATTGCTGGACGCCGATATCGAGCCCGGTTCGACGGTGGTCTGCCTGGTCTCGGGCGGCAACAACGATGTGTCGCGCTATGGCGAAGTGCTCGAGCGCTCGCTGATCCACCTCGGCCTCAAGCACTACTTCCTGGTCGACTTCCCGCAGGAGCCCGGCGCGCTACGCCGCTTCCTTGACACGGTGCTCGGGCCGAACGACGACATCACCCTGTTCGAATACGTCAAGCGCAACAACCGGGAGACCGGCGAGGCGCTGGTCGGCATCCAGTTGGGATCCTCCGCCGACCTGGATGGCCTACTGGCCCGGATGCGCGCGACGGAGCTGCACGTCGAGACCCTGAAACCCGGCTCACCCGCCTACCGCTACCTGCTGTTCTAGGGCGCTACCGGCGAACATGCACCAGCCGTATGGATCCGGTGCCGGCGGTTTCGGGCTGGTCAGCGCCGGCACCGTGGCTGCGCTCGCACTGCTTGTCTGGGCGGCGATCTGGGTTGCGCGACATGGCACGCGGTTGCGCGGATTCAGGGAGCGGATGTCCGAAGTTCCCGCGATCGGCGAAGCGATGAGATGGGTCCGGGGGCGGATCGGCGAAAAGGGGCGGCCGGCGACCGGTCGGTTACCCACGAGCGAGGTCGCCGGCATCGCGTTGCTTCTCGGGCTCGCCGTGGTGGTGTCATTGGCGGTCGGCTTCACCGAAGTGCTCGACGACGTGCTCGAGGGCGACGGCATCGCCGGAATCGACCAGCCGATAACTTCGTGGCTTGCGGCCCACCGTGATCTATGGCTGACGAACACCCTGCGGGTGGTCACCCATGCGGGCGGTCCAC
>NZ_LZMB01000349.1 GCF_001673555.1 Mycobacterium sp. 1165178.9
GCGGTCGGCGAGTTGGACAGTGCGGCAGGCCCTTTCGTCGTCGTCGACCTGGGCGGCGGTTCCACCGAGATCGTGGTCGGCGCCGGTGCTGAAGGAAAAGTGGCGGCCAGTTACTCGGCCGACATCGGCTGCGTCCGGCTGACCGAACGCTGCCTGCATTCGGACCCGCCAACCCCCGACGAGGTCGCGGCGGCGCGCGGGGTGGTGCGCGAACGACTCGAGGTCGCGCTGGGGGTGGTGCCCGTGGAGGGCGCGAAAACATGGGTCGGACTGGCCGGGACCATGACCACGTTGTCCGCGCTGGCCCATAACATGACGGTGTATGACTCTGCGGCCATTCATCTTTCGCGTGTACCCGGCGACGACCTGCTGTCGGTGTGCGAACGGCTGATCGGCATGACGCGGGGCGAGCGCGCGGCGCTGCCACCGATGCACGAGGGCCGGGCCGACGTGATCGGTGGGGGCGCGATCGTGGTCGAGGAGTTGGCGCGCGAGCTGCACGCCCGCGCGGGCATCGACGAGCTGACGGTCAGCGAGCACGACATCTTGGACGGCATCGTGTTGTCCATCGCCGAATAGATCACACGCCACACTGGTCTCTAGAAAAATGGGCGAACCCTCCCGTGCTGAGGCAAAAGTGGCGGGTGACACAGTCGGAGGGACGATACCGGAGTGGACGACGGCCGTCGGACGACGCCGCCGGGCACAGCCGGTGGGACGACGGCGGCACGACGCCTATGGTGCGGCGCGGAATGGCGCGCGAGCACACGACCGCGAGTCTTACCCCTCGAAGCGATACCCCATGCCCGACTCGGTCAGCAGGTGCTTGGGATGCGAGGGGTCGTTCTCGAGTTTGCGGCGCAGCTGTGCGAGATACACACGCAGGTAGTGTGTTTCGGTGGCGTACGCGGGGCCCCACACCTCTTTGAGCAGTTCCTCACGGCCGACCAGCTTGCCGCGATTGCGGACCAGGACCTCGAGCATCCCCCATTCGGTCGGGGTGAGGTGGACTTCGCTGCCGTTCTTGGTGACCTTCTTGGCGGCCAGGTCCACGGCGAACGACTCGGTCTCGATCACCGGTTGCTCCAGCTCGGAGGCGGCGGTGTTGCGCCGCACGGCCGCCCGCAGCCGCGCCAGGAACTCGTCCATGCCAAAGGGTTTCGTCACGTAGTCGTCGGCGCCGGCGTCCAGCGCCTCGACCTTGTCCGACGAATCGGTGCGCGCCGACAACACGATCACGGGCGCGGTGAGCCACCCGCGCAGACCGGCCAGCACGTCGATGCCGGAGATGTCGGGCAAGCCGAGGTCGAGAATCACCACGTCAGGTTTGTGCTCGGCGGCCGCGCGCAATGCGCCCGCACCGCTGGACGCGGTAATCACCTCATAGCCCCGCACGGTCAGGTTGATGCGCAGCGCACGCAGGATCTGCGGTTCGTCGTCGATCACCAGGACGCGCGTCATAACGCATCCATTGCCTGTGGCGCAGCCATATCCACGATCACGGTCAGGCCGCCTCCGGGGGTGTCGGTCGCGGTGATGGTCCCGCCCATCGCCTCGACGAAGCCGCGCGCTACCGACATTCCCAGGCCGACGCCGATGGTGTTGTCGTTATCGCCGAGGCGCTGAAACGCTTCGAAGATCTGTTCTTCGGCCCCATGTGGAATTCCGGGGCCTTCGTCGATGACGTTGATCAGGACGCGATCGCCCACTCGGCCGGCGTTCACCCGGACCACACAGTTGGGCGCGTAGCGCAGCGCGTTGTCGATCAGGTTGGCCAACACCCGTTCCAGCAGCCCCGCGTCCGCCATCACCATGGCGTCGGCCACCTCGACCTTGACCCGATCGATGGCGGACCGGAAATAGCCGGTCGCACCCTTGCCGATGCTGAGCAGAGCCCGCTGCACGGTCTCCTCCAGATACACCCGGCTCAGCTCCGGGTGGATCACCCCGGCTGCCAGACGCGATGAGTCGAGCAGGTTTCCGACCAGCGCGGTGAGCTGGTCGATCGACTCCTCGATGGTGGCCAGCAATTCCGCGGTGTCGGCGGGGGAGAAGGCGACGTCCTCGGCGCGCAGGCTGGAGACGGCGACCTTGGCCGCGGCCAGCGGCGTGCGCAGGTCGTGGCTGACAGCCGACAGCAGCGAGCGCCGAAGTTCGTCGGCGCGGACGATCGCCTCGGCGCGGCTCGCCTCTTCGGCCAGTTCACGCTGCCTGATCAAACCCGCGGCCTGCCTGGCCACCGCGCCGAGCACCCGCCGTTCGCGCGCGGAGAGCTTTCGGCCCGCCAGCAGCATCCAGAACTCGTCATCGCCGACTTCGATCGCGGTGTCAGCGGTATCGACGGTGGCGCAGGGCTCCCTGCCGACACAAGCCATGACTTCGCTCTTTCTACCACCCGCTCGCGCGTCCTCGCCGGTTTCCCGCAGCATGCTGACCGCACGTTGGGCGTAGGTCTCCCGTACGCGTTCGAGCAGCGTTTCCAGGTCGGCGCCGCGCAATACCGACCCCGCGAACAGGGTGAGTAGCTCGGCCTCCTGCGAAGCGCGGCGGGCCTCACGGGTGCGTTTGGCCGCGAAGTCGACCAGCACCGCGACGGCGACCGCGACGAGCAGCAGCACCAATTCGGTTATGGCGCTGTTGGGTTCGGCGATGGTGAAGCTGTGCCGCGGCGCGATCAGGTAGTAGTTCAGCAGCAGGCCGGACAGCATGGCCGAAAGTGCCGCAGGCGCAATGCCTCCCAGCAGGCCGACCAGTAGCACCCCGATGAAGAACAACGCGCTCTCGCCGCCGGTGTCCAGATACGGGTCCAGCGTCGTGACCGTGATCGCGCAGATGACCGACGGCACGATGAAGGCCGCCAGCCACGATGCCACCCGCCGCTCGCGGGGCGCGAGTGACGACATCCGGAAGCCGCGCTTGGATTCCTCGTGGGTGACCAGGTGCACGTCGATCTTTCCCGACAGCTCGACGATCCTAGGGCCGATGCCCTCCTCGAAGAGGCGCGCCCAGCGCGATCGCCGCGAGGTGCCGATCACCAGCTGCGTGGCGTTCATTTCGCGGGCGAATTCGAGCAGCGCCGTGGGCACCTCGTCACCGACCACGGTGTGCATCGACGCGTCCAGGCTGCTCGCCAACTCACGGATCTTGGCCATCCGCGACTCCGACAGGCCGGCCAGCCCGTCGCCGCGGATGACGTGCACGACCATGAGCTCGGCGGTCGACTTCGATGCGATTCGCGATGCCCGTCGCACCAGTGTCTCGGATTCGGGACCACCGGTGACGGCCACGACGACCCGCTCGCGGGCCTCCCACATGTCGGTGATCTTGTTCTCTGCGCGGTATTTGGCCAGCGCGGTGTCGACCTGGTCGGCAAGCCAGAGCAGCGCCAGTTCTCTTAGCGCGGTCAGGTTTCCGCGGCGGAAGTAGTTGGACAGCGCCGCATCGATGCGATCCGGCGCGTAGACATTGCCGTGAGATAGCCGGCGGCGTAACGCTTCTGGTGTGATATCGATGAGCTCGACCTGAGACGCCTGTCGGACAACCGAGTCGGGTACCGTCTCCTTCTGCTCTATGCCGGTGATCTGGGCGACGACGTCGTTCAGGCTTTCCAGGTGTTGCACGTTGACCGTTGAGATCACCGTGATCCCGGCGTCGAGCAGTTCCTCGACGTCTTGCCATCGTTTGGCATTTTTACTGCCCGGCGTATTGGTATGTGCGAGTTCGTCGACGAGGACGACTTGGGGGTTGCGCTCCAAAACCGCCGGCACGTCTAGTTCGGCGAAGCTGCCGCCGCGGTAGTCAATGTGGCGTGGCGGAATGAGCTCGATGCCGTCAAGCAGCTCAGCGGTTTTCGAACGTCCGTGGGTTTCCACTACGCCGGCCACCAGATCGGTGCCACGTTCCAGTCGCCGATGTGCCTCGCCCAGCATCGAGTACGTCTTACCCACGCCCGGAGCCGCACCGAGGTAGATGCGCAGCTCCCCGCGTTTGGGATGGTGGTCGCGGAGGCCGACGTCGCTCACGTCAACCATCATCCCCCTTCGGTGTCAACTCGTGACCGGGTACCGGCGGTCGAGTTGCAGATTTAGTTGCAGCACATTGACGAATGGTTCACCGAAGAACCCGAGTCCGCGGCCGCTGCTGTTCTGCGCGACCACCTCACGTATCTGGTCTGAACTGACGTGGCGCACCTTGGCCACCCGCGCCAGCTGAATGTTTGCATAGGCCGGTGAGATGTTGGGATCCAGGCCGCTGCCGCTGGCTGTCACCGCGTCGGCCGGCACCGCCGGAGCCGCGGGTGCGGCGCCGCGAATGGGCACGGTCTGCCCGATCGAGTAGTCCTCGCCGTACTTGGCGCATTCGACACGCACGCCCTCGTACCGAGTGAGGAACGGTGTGGCCGTCGATCCGCACGGTTCGTTGACGCTGACCACCCGGGTCGGACGGATGACGTTGCCACGAGCGTCGCGCGGGCCGATCACCGACACCACCGCACCCACGCCACCGCCGGTGCAGAACGGCCGCGACCCGTCGACCCCCTCCAGCTTGCCAACCGCGGCGCTGCGCGAACAGACGGTCGTCAACAAGCTCGGTTTGAAGCCGGCATCCGACGCCGACTTGCCCGCCGCTAGTTGCGTCGGATCGGCGGGCGTGTCGACGATGCTTTCCGGGCCGAAGTTGCTGCCGCCCGACGAGGTTGGGTCATAGCCGTTGCCCGCTGCCGAGGGCCGACTCTGGAAGTACTGTGGCAGCGCGTTGCCGTCCTTGTCGGTGAAAAGCTGGCCGATCAGTCTGCTGCCCACCGGCTTACCGTCGGCGGTCAGAATCGACCCTTCGGCCTGGTCGCGCAATCACCCGGGTGATTGCGCGACCAACCAGATGAACATGGGATAGGCGAGACCGATGATGACGGTCAGCACCAGCAGCGTGCGCAGTGCCGCCCAGTGCAGGCGAACGAAATTCGAGAAAGACATGTCACGACATCCCTGGGATGAATTGGACGATCAGATCTATAAATTTGATTCCGATGAACGGTGCGACGATGCCGCCGAGGCCATAGACATATAGGTTGCGGCTCAGCAATTTTGACGCGCTGTTC
>NZ_LZMB01000350.1 GCF_001673555.1 Mycobacterium sp. 1165178.9
GCATCCTCGAAGTCACCCAGCTGCTCGCGCTGCCACAGCGTGTAATCGACATACTGCACCGGCAACGGCGCCCAATCAGGAGCCTGCCCAGCACGCCGGCTGGCATAGGCCACCCCTAGGTCGGCCAGCAGCGGAGCGACCGACCAGCCATCGGCAGCAATATGGTGCACCACGGCCACCAACACATGGTCCTCATCGCCGAGACGGAAAAGTGTTGCCCGCACCGGGATCTCACACGACAAATCAAACGTGCGGCGCGCCGCGGCGCCGATGGCCTCATCCAACTGATTTGCCGACCAGCCGCTGGCATCCACCACCTCCCACCCGACATCTGCCTCCGTCGCGGGCACAACCACCTGCTGAGCTATCCCGTCGGGGGACACAAACAGCGTGCGCAGGCTCTCATGGCGGCCCACCACATCACCCAATGCCGCACCCAACGCTGCGCCGTCCAACTGGCCGACCAACCGCAACGCCGTGGCCATGTTGTAGACCGGGGATGGCCCCTGCAACTGGTCGATAAACCACAACCGCTGCTGGGCAAACGACAACGGCACCACCGCCGGCCGCTCCACCACTGCCACCAACGGCTCACGCCGACCCGACCCCCCGCCGACATGACACGCCAACTGCGCCACCGTGGGCGCCTCGAACACGGTGCGCACCGAAAGATCCGCGTCCAGTGCGGCGTTGATCGCCGCGACCAGGCGCATCGCCGAAATGCTGTCGCCGCCCAGATCGAAGAAGGAGTCATCGACTCCGACCCGCTCGACAGCCAGCGCCTCGGCGTAAATACCGGCCAAGATCTCCTCAACCGCGCTGCGCGGGGCCCGATACCCACCAGCGGTGTACTCCGGGGCCGGCAGGGCGCGAGCGTCGAGCTTGCCGTTGGGCGTCACCGGCAGCGCCTCAAGTGCCACCACCGCCGCAGGGATCATGTATGTCGGCAGCCGCTCGGCCAGCGCAGCACGCAGCTCAGTTGGGTCCGCGGTACCGGTCACATAACCGACCAGGAGCCGATCGCCCGGGCGGTCCTCACGGGCGATCACCACCGCCTGCGCCACCCCGGCCAAACTTGCTAGGGCGGTTTGGATTTCGCCGAGCTCGATGCGATACCCGCGGATCTTGACCTGCTCATCGGCGCGCCCCACATATTGCAGCTGCCCATCACCACGCCACCGCACCAAATCCCCGGTGCGATACATCCGTTGCCCCGGGACGCCGAAGGGGCAGGCCACGAACCGCGACCCGGTCAACCCGGCCCGGCCCACATACCCCACCCCGACCCGGGCACCGGCCACGTACAACTCACCGACCACCCCGACCGGCGCCGGGCGCAACCACTCATCCAGCACGAACAACGCCGCCCCCGCCACCGGCGAGCCGATCGGCACCACCTGCGGGGCCGCGCTCAACGGCGCGCTGAAGGATGCCCAGATCGTGGTCTCGGTGGGGCCGTAGCCGTTGATCATCACCCGACCGGGCGCCCAACGCTCCACCAGCTCGGGTGGGCAGGGCTCACCGCCCACCACCACGGCCACCGACTCCAACCCCTCCGGGGAGAGCACCCCCAACGCAGAAGGGGTTTGATTTAAGACGCTGACCTGTTCAGCAACCAGCAACGCGTGGAAGTCCTCAGGTGAGTGGGCCACCTCCTCGGGCACCACGACCAGCCGCCCACCCCGCAGCAACGCGCCCCAAATCTCCCACACCGAAAAGTCGAAAGCATAAGAGTGAAACTGCGTCCAGACCTGGCCCGGCGCCGGCTCAATACCGCCGTCTAATGACTCAAATAACCAGGTCACATTGTGGTGGGTGATGGCGACGCCTTTGGGGGCACCGGTGGTGCCTGAGGTATAGATCAGGTAGGCGATGTCATCGGGGGCCGGCGCCCGCAGTCCCGTGCTGGGCTGGGCGTCCACAATGGGGTCATCGATATCGATTACCACCACGTCATGGCCGTCCAGGCGCGCCCGAAGGTCTGTGGTGGTGACGGCGGCGATCGGGGTGGCATCGCCGAGCATGAATCCGATCCGGGCCACCGGCAGCGCCGCGTCGATTGGCAGATAAGCCGCCCCGGTTTTGAGCACCGCCAGAATCGCCACGATCGCCTCAGCCGAACGCGACAACAGCAGCGCCACACACTGTCCCGGGCCCGCCCCATGGCGAGTCAAAAGATTCGCCAACCGGTTAGCGGCCTCATCGAGCTCGCGGTAGGTCCACGAACGCCGCCCGCAGGTAAGCGCCACCGCCTCCGGTGTGCGGGCCACCTGCGCGCCAAACGCCTCCGGCACCGACACCGCTGGTCCCGTGGGCCTAGCCAACGTGGCGCGGTTGCCCCACCGATCCAGGCGGGCGTGCTCGGCGGCATCGAGTATATCCAGCGACGACAATGGCCGGGTCGGGTCGGCACTCATCGCCACCAACACCCGAGCCAACCGCGCGATCAGCGCCTCGATGCTGGCGGTGTCGAACACCTCGGTGTCGTATTCGACGCGAAGGCCCAGTTCGCGTCCCGGCTGGGCTTGCACCGTCAGCGGGTAGTGGGTGTGTTCGCGGGTGGTCGCCTCATTGACGGACAATTCCTGGGTGTCCGATAGCGCGGCGGTGTCGACCGGGTAGTTTTCGTATACGAACAATGTGTCGAATAGTCGGTCGTGGCCGGTGATTCGGTGAATGTCGCTTAACGCCAGGTGCTGATGCTCCAGGGTGTGGTTATAAGCGTTTTGCAGCTGGTGGAGCAGCTGTGCGGTGGTCGTTGTGGCGGTGATCGTCGCCCGAACCGGCACCGTATTAATGAACAGGCCCACCATCGATTCGGCGCCGAGCACCTCGGTGGGTCGCCCCGAGACTGTGGTGCCGAAGGCGACATCATGCTGGCCGGTCAGCCCGCACAGCAGCTGCGCGAAAGCGCCCTGCAGGACCGTGTTGATAGTGGTGTGGTGCGCGCGCGCCAGCTCGCTGAGCGCCCGCGTGGTCGTCTCGGGCACCCGATACGAGGCAATGCTTCGCCGCCCTACCCTCAACCGGTCCGCCGGACCAACCAAGGTCGGCGTGTCAAAGCCGGCGAGCACCTCACCCCATACCGCACGGGCTGCATCCAGGTCGCGTTCGGCCAGCCAGGTAACAAACCTGCGGTACGGCGCCGGCGCAGGCAGCCACTGCCCGTTATAGGCGGCGAAAATTTCTCGCAACAGGATCGGCGACGACCAGCCATCCATGACGATGTGATGGCTAGTCAACACCAACCGGTGCCCATCTGGCGCCGTGCGGATCAGGGCCGCCCGAAAAGGCGGCTGGTCAGCCAGATCATAGACAGCGGCGCGCTCCTGGGCGCACAGCTGCTGGATCTGCTCGTCGACATCGACATCCCTTGCGCCCAGTTCGACGTAACTCCATCCCGGTTCAGGATCGGCCGGAATGAGCTGCACGGGCTCGTCGAGCTCTATGTTGAAACGGGCTGCCAGGTTTGGATGCCGGTTGACCACCGTGTGGACCGCATCACGCAGCCGGTAAGGGTCAAGCGGGCCAGTCAGGCTGATGGCCACCTGCACCGCATACAAATCGTCGCCATTACGCTGTGCCGTGCTGGCGTGAAAGAGCAACCCCTGTTGCAGCGGGGTCAACGGCCATACGTCAGCGATCTGCATAGCGCCGCTGAAGCTTGTCGATCTGCTGCTGGCTGAGAGAGGCGACGACATCGGAGGGCGTTAACCCGCCTCCGCCGCCCCGCACGTATGTGCAGATGCCGGCCAGCGCCTCGAACCACAGCCGGCTCAGCCGGTGGACCTGTGTGTGATCGAGTGCCGAGGGCGCCCACGACCAATTGGCATGCAATTGGGTGCCGACATCGGTGTCCACCACGCCGGCGTTGAGCTCCACGGTGTGTGCTAGCGGCATGGGCACCGCCGCGGCGGTGGCAGCGACCGAGAAGCCGTCTGCGCTGACCCGCCACAGCTCATCGGAAAGCTCTGTCGTGGCTGCGACTATCCGTCCCAGATAGTTGAATCCGATCACTGGGTCGGAGTCGCCGAGGTCCACCTCGGGATTGAGATAGCGCAACACCCCATAGCTCAGCGGATGCGGCAATTTACGCAGCTGCTCCTTGACGTCTTTGATCACCCGTCCCAGCCCGGCATCACCAGCAACCACCTGCGGCCATGACAACCCACCCACACTCAACGCCACCGGATACTTGGTGGTAAACCAGCCCACCGTGCGGGACAAGTCCACCTCAGCGCCCAACTCCTCATGACGCCCATGACCCTCGACGTCGATACCGACCGGCTCGGACCCGTTGCCCACAAACTGCGCCACCGCCAAGGCGTAGGCGATCAGCAAGACATCTTGGATACCGGCGTGAAACGCCGCGGGCACCTCACCGAGCAGCATCCGGGTGGTCTCGACCTCCAGCCACGCCGACACGTTCCCTGCGCTTGCATAGGTATCCAGCGCCGGCTGCGGCGCCGGCAACACCGCCGGAGCCCCCACCAGCTGCTTCCACGCATCAGCCAGCTCCACCACGTCGCGGCGGTGGGAATAGTCGCCCAGCAACGCCGCCCACCGGGCAAACGACGTCCCGGTCACCGGCAACACCACCGATTGGCCGCCACGGTGCTGGGCCCAGGCCGTATTGAGGTCCTCCGACAAGATCCGCCACGACACCGCATCGACGGCCAGATGATGAACGATCAACACCAACTGACCGGCCCCGGCGGCCCATAACCCGCTCAGCATCACCCCTGCCGCCGGGCTCAGCCGCGCCCGCGCTTCCACCAGCGCTTCATCGGACAACACGTCCACCACCTGCAGGCACCCGCGCGCGTCCACCGCACCCGCCTCGGGAACCTGCAACACCCAGCTCCCCGCGCCATCGTCCTCGATGCGTGCCCGCAGCATGGCATGCCGATCCAACAACGCCTGTACCAGCACCACCACATCGGCCTGGCTCACCCCCGCCGGAGCCGACACCACCATCGTCTGGTTGAACTCATCGATGGGGCCCTCCACACTGGCCAACCAGCGCATGATCGGGGTCGCGGGCAGCGGCCCAGATCCCTCATCGACCACCCCGCCCGCAGCCTCGGCCGCCCCCACTACCCGGGCCAGTCGCGCCACACTCTGCTCGACGAACACATCACGCGGCCGACATACCAGACCGGCCGACCGCGCTCGAGCCACCACCTGCATCGACGAAATGCTGTCCCCACCCAGCTCGAAAAACGAGTCATCGACCCCGACCCGCTCCACCCCCAGCACGTCGGCGTAGATGTCGGCCAGGATCTCCTCGACCGCGTCGCCCGGGGCGCGATACCCAGTAGCGCTGTACTCCGGTGCGGGCAGGGCCCGGGTATCCACCTTGCCGTTGGGTGTCAACGGCAATACGTCGAGCGCCACCACGACCGCCGGCACCATATACGCCGGTAGCCGCTCACCCAGCGCAGCACGCAGCCCGACGGTGTCCGCAATCCCGGTCACATAACCGACCAGGCGCGTGACGCCGGGGCGGTCCTCGCGGGCGATCACCACGGCCTGCTCCACCCCCGCCAGGGAAGCCAGGGCGGCTTGCACTTCGCCGAGTTCGATGCGATAACCGCGGATCTTGACCTGCTCATCGGCACGCCCGAGATAGGTCAGCTGCCCATCGGGGCGCCAGCACACCAAGTCGCCGGTGCGATACATCCGCTGTCCTGGGTCGCCGAACGGGCAGGCCACAAACCGTGACCCGGTCAACCCCGCCCGGCCCACATAGCCCACACCCACCCCGGCACCGGCCACATACAACTCACCGACCACCCCGACCGGCACCGCACGCAACCAGCCATCGAGCACAAACAGCGCCGCTCCTGAGACCGGCGACCCGATGGGCACGGCACCGGAGCCGGGCGCCAGCGGCGCGCTGATCGCCACACACATCGTGGTCTCGGTCGGGCCATACGCATTGACCATCACCCGCCCGGGCGCCCACCGTTCCACCACCTCGGGCGGGCAAGCCTCACCGGCCATCACCAACGCCACCGACTCCAAACCCTCATCCGAGAGCGCCACCACCGCCGAGGGGGTCTGGGTCAACACGCTGACGCCTTCGGCGACCAGCAGGGCGTGGAAGTCTTCTGATGCAGCCGTCACCTCTTCGGGCACTACTACCAGCCGCCCACCCCGCAACAACGCACCGAAGATCTCCCACGCCGACACGTCGAAGGCCAACGAATGACACAGCGGCCACACCCCGGCCGTCGGCAGACCCGCATCCAACGACTCCAACAGCGCAGTCACGTTGCGCTGGGTGATGGCCACCCCCTTGGGCAGCCCGGTGGTGCCCGAGGTGTAAATCACGTACGCGATGTCCTCAGCACCCGACCCCGGCAACGCCGTGGCGGGCTGATCATCCACCGCGGGATCATCGACATCGATGACGAGCACCTCGTGGCCGTCCAGCCGGGGGCGCAGCTTCGCGGTTGTGATCGCGGCCACCGGCGCGGCATCAGCAACGATGAACCCGATTCGCACGTCGGGATACGCGGGGTCGATCGGCAAATACGCCGCCCCCGCCTTCAGCACCGCCAACATCGCCGTGATCGCCTCAACGGAACGGTTGAACAGCAGTGCCACGTACCCACCCGGACCCACACCCCGGCCGACCAACAAGTGCGCCAACCGATTCGACGCCTCATCCAGCTGGCGGTAACTCAAGCAGCGGCCCTCATACGTCACCGCCACCGCCTCCGGTGTTTCGGCCACCCGCGCGGCGAACAACGCCGGCACCGACACTGGCGCGGACGCCGGCTGGGTCAACACCGCCCGGTTACCGAGCTCATTTAATCGGGCCTGGTCACCGGCATCGAGCACATCCACGGACGACAATGGACGCCCGGGATCGGCGGTCATTCCCAGCAACACCCGCGCCAACCGCGCGATCAGCCCCTCGATGCTGGCCGCATCGAACACATCGGTACGAAACTCCACAGCCCCGGAGATCCCGGCGGGCTCACCGGCCTCACTCCAATGTTCACCGAGGGAAAATGTCAGGTCCATACGGGCGGTCTGGGTGTCCACCGGCACGGGGGTGAGCTGCACATCACCTAAACTCAGCCCAGCCGCGGGGTGTCCGGCGAAGTTCTGCCAGGCCAACGCCACCTGCACCAGTGGGTGATGCGACAGGTTGCGGGTCGGGTTGAGCCGCTCCACCAGCACCTCAAAGGGCACATCCTGGTGTTCGTAGGCGGCCAGGCTGCGGGCGCGGACCTGCGCCAACAACTCGGCCACGCTGGGGTTCCCGGTCAGGTCGACCCGCAGCACCAAGGTGTTGACGAAAAACCCCACCAACGTATCCAGCGCTGGGTCGCGTCGTCCGGCGATCGGGAACCCCACCGCCACGTCAGCACTGCCGCTCAGCTTCGACAACAGCACCGCCAAGGCGGTCTGGATCACCATGAAACTGGTCGCGTTGTGCTCGCGCGCCATCCGCATCACCTGCTGCTGCAATCCGGCCGGCCAGTCCACCACCACGCTGGCGCCGCGGTGATCAGCCACCGGTGGGTACGGCCGATCGGTGGGCAGCTGCAGCCGTTCGGGCAACCCGGCCAGGGCCTGCTCCCAATAGGCCAACTGGGCGGCAATCGGGCTGTCGGCATCGGCCAGATCACCCAATAGTGCGCGCTGCCACAGCGTGTAATCGACGTACTGCACCGGCAACGGCGCCCAGTCCGGGGACTGGCCCGCACAACGGCTGGCATAGGCGATCCCCAGATCCGTCAACAACGGGGTGATCGACCAGCCATCAGCAGCGATATGGTGCACCACGGCAACCAACACATGGTCCTCATCACCAAGACGGAAAAGTGTTGCCCGCAACGGAATTTCAGTGGCGAGATCAAACACGTACCGCGCCGCGGCATTGACCGCAGCACTCAGCTGGCTTGCCGACCAGCCACTGGCATCAACCACCTCCCACCCGATATCGGCCCCCTCAACGGGGACAACCACCTGCTCGGGTATCCCGTCGGGCGCCACAAACAGCGTGCGCAGACTCTCATGGCGACCCGCCACATCACCCAGCGCCCCACCCAACGCCTCAACATCAAGCTCGCCGCCGAGCCGCAACGCGGTCGCCATGTTGTAGACCGGCGAAGGTCCCTGCAACTGGTCGATAAACCACAACCGCTGCTGGGCAAACGACAAGGGCACCACCGCCGGCCGCTCCACCGCCACCAGCGGCTCACGCCCACGCGAACCCACCCCGATACGACGCGCCAACTGGGCCACCGTGGGCGCCTCAAACACAGCGCGCACAGCAAGATCCGTATCCAATGTGGTGTTAATCGCGGCGATCACCCGCATCGCCGAAATGCTGTCGCCACCCAGCTCGACGAACGAGTCATCGACCCCGACCCGCTCCAGGCCCAGCATCTCGGCGTAAATACCGGCGAGAATCTCCTCGAGGGGGCTGGCCTGGGTGTAATAACGATGGCCATCGCTGTATTCGGGTGCTGGTAGGGCGCGTGTGTCGAGTTTGCCGTTGGGTGTCAATGGCAGGGCGTCGATGACT
>NZ_LZMB01000351.1 GCF_001673555.1 Mycobacterium sp. 1165178.9
CACGCCGCGGGAGGGCAGTGTCGAGTGCCCGCCTTTCAGCGACAAGCCGGGCTTGGGCCCCCGCGCCCGCGGCACAGTCGCTCACTGGCGGGCAAACACCTGACACCCCGAAGGCTGGCGGGGCGCATGTGACGGGAGAGACGCAACGCGGCACCACCCCCGGCCGAACGAGAACAGCTTCGCCGATTTGGAGAAGGTAGTTCTCCGCAGTCGAGAGACCGATTACGATCGCTGGTGACCTGTGCCGGTGGCGCCCGGACCGAGTCCCGCCGCACCACAACGATCGGAGTCCATCATCGACGCCTGGATTCTCGACGCGGTCCGCACGCCCCGCGGGCGTGGCCGTCCCGACGGCGGACTGCACCGCGTACATCCGCAAGCCCTGCTCGCGCGGTGCCTCACCGCGCTGGCCGAGCGGGTCGGCTTCGATCCGGCCGGCGTCGACGACGTGATCGCCGGCAACGGCATCCTCAGCGGGGACCATGGCGACGACATCGCGCGCCTGTCGGTGCTGCTGGCCGGCTGGCCCGAGAGCGTCCCGGGGATGACGCTGAGCCGATTCTGCGGGTCGGGCCAACAGGCCGTGACCGTTGCGGCGGCGGGCATCGCCGCGGGCAGTGAGGATCTGGTGATCGCCGGCGGAGTCGAGTCGATGTCGCGCTGGGACGTCACGGCGGGCGTTCCGACCATCGACGGCAACAATCCGGATCTCCGCACGGTGTATCCGACTGTTCCGCAGGGTATTTCGGCCGACCTCATCGCCACCCTCGAGGGATTCAGCCGCGAGACGGTTGACTCCTACGCCGCGCAGAGCCAAAGCCGCGCCAGAGCCGCCATCGAGCAGGGGCGCTTCGATCGTTCACTGGTCGACGTGCCGACACCGGACGGCCGCATCGAACGCGACGAGCATCCTCGTCCTGGCAGCACCACCGAGTCGCTGGCCCGTCTCACACCGGCCTTCGCCTCGATGGGCGCTGCGTGTGCCGATGGTGAGCGGCGCACCTTCGACGAGATATGTCTGCAGCGCTATCCGGGCATCGACCGCATCGATCACGTGCACCATGCGGGTAATTCGTCCGGGGTCGTCGACGGCGCCGCCGCGGTGGCGCTGGCCTCCTCGAATTGGATGCACACCCATCGGGCAACGCCGCGTGCGCAGATCCGGACCACCGCGGCCATTGGCAGCGAGCCGATCATAATGCTCACGGCGCCCGGACCCGCGGCGCAGCGATGCCTCGAGCGCGCCGGCATGACCGTGGCCGACATCGATCTCTGGGAGATCAACGAGGCCTTCGCGGCCGTCCCGCTCAAGACGATGCGCGACCTCGACATCGACCCGGAGGTGGTCAACGTCAACGGCGGAGCCATCGCGCTCGGGCACCCCATCGGCGCCACGGGCGCCATGCTGATCGGCACGGTGCTGGACGAGCTCGAACGTCGTGATCTCACAACGGGACTGGTGACCATGTGCACCGGCGGCGGGATGGGCACGGCGACGATCATCGAGCGGGTATGACCGTGCCCGAAACCGTGGATCTCCAGCGGCCCTGCGACGGAGTCGTCATTCTGCGGCTCAATCGCCCGCAGCGGCTCAACGCCATCAACGAGGCAATGCAGACCGAATTGCTAGATGCGCTCAACCATTTGGCTGCCGACTCCGCGGTGCACGCCCTGGTGCTGACCGGCGCCGGACGCGGGTTCTGCGCGGGCATCGACATGCGCGACTTCGGTCCCTCGATGTTGGACGCGAGCGCGCCCGCTATGGACCGGATGCGCTTTCAGGAAAGGATGGCCGCCCTCGCCGAAGCGGTGCGGGCATTGCCGCAACCCGTCATCGCCGCCGTCAACGGCCCCTGCGTGGGCGCGGGACTTGCGCTGTGCCTGGCCGCCGACATCCGAATCTGCTCGACCGCAGCATCTTTCGCTAATGCCGCCATCCTGCTCGGGCTCTCGGGCGCCGAGATGGGCATGAGCTACCACCTGCCACGCATTGTCGGCACCAGCGTTGCCGCCGACTGGATGCTCACCGGCCGCACGGTGTCGGCCACCGAGGCGGACCGGCGCGGTTTGGTCAGCGACGTCATCGAGCCGGATGGGCTGTCCGATCGCGCGGTGGAATTGGCGTCGCTGATCGCCAGCCATGCCCCACTCGGCGCTCAACTGACCAAGCGCGCCCTTCAGGTCAACACCGACGCCGCCAGCCTGGCGTCGGCCATGGAACTGGAAAACCGCAACCAGGTGATTTCCCACGCGACCGACCAGGCGGCCGAGCGCCGCGAGAAGTGGTCTTCATGACCGGTCCCCTGCGCGGCGATCGCATCATCACGATGGGCGGGTTGGGGCCCCCTCCGTTTTGCGGAATGCTATTGGGAGACTTGGGTGCCGAAGTAATCCGCATCGACGCCCTCGCAGGCGTTGACGGCCCGCTGCCGATCGACCACACGGTCCGCCGCAGCCAGCGTTCACTGGCCGCCGACGTGAAGGATCCGCGGGGCGGGGACCTTTTTCATCGGCTGACCGCCGACGCGGACGCCTTCGTCGACGTGTACCTGCCGGGGGATCACACTCGCGAGGTGCTGCGCGAGCTGGGCCTCAACACCGACACCATCACCGCGCTCGAGGAGGCCGGCGTGGTGGCCCAAAGCAGCTCAGAGTGATCAACCAAGAGAGGACGACGCATGTCGTGGGACTTCTCCACCGACCCGGAGTGGGCAGAACAACTGCAGTGGGTCGAAGGCTTCGTGCGCGAAGAGTGCGAGCCGATCGACCTGATTGTCAAGGAGTCTCACGACCTCGGCGACCCGGTGCGTCAGGCGCTGATCCCGCCGTTACAGGACACCGTGAAAAAGCGCGGGCTGTGGGCGACCCACCTGGGCCCGCACCTGGGCGGTCCGGGCTTTGGACAGGTGAAACTGGCGCTGCTGAACGAGATTCTGGGGCGCTCGGAGTGCGCACCGATCGTCTTCGGCTCACAGGCTCCCGATTCCGGCAACAGCGAAATCCTGGCGCACTACGGCACACCCGAGCTCAAGGAGCGCTACCTGGAGCCGCTCTTGGACAACCGCATCATCTCGTGTTTCTCGATGACGGAGCCCCAGGGCGGAGCCGACCCGAAGGTGTTTCGCACCACCGCGGTGCAAGACGGCGATCACTGGGTCATCAACGGGGAGAAGTGGTTTTCATCGTTTGCGTCGATGGCGTCGTTCATCATCGTGATGGCGATGACCGATCCCGAGGCGCCGCCCTATGAGCGCTACTCGATGTTCGTCGTCCCCGGCGACACCCCCGGAATCAACGTGCTGCGCGACGTCGGGCTGGGTTACCAACCGACCGGCAATGGGCGCGAGGGCTATGTCCGTTACGAAAACGTCCGCGTGCCAGCTGACCACATGTTGGGCCCGCGCGGCGGGGCCTTTGTCGTCGCGCAGACCCGCTTGGGCGGCGGACGGATTCACCACGCGATGCGCACCGTGGGACTGGTCCGCCGGATCTACGACATGATCTGCGAGCGGGCGGTGTCGCGCTATACGCAGGGTGAGGCGCTGGCCAACAAGCAATTGGTGCAGGAGATGATCGCAGACTCGTGGATGGAGATCGAGGCGTTCCGGCTACTGACCCTTCAAACGGCTTGGAAGATCGACCAATTCAACGACTACAAAGCCGTGCGAGCCGACATCTCGGCGGTGAAGGCGATGATGCAGAAGGTCCTCCATGACGTGTCGTCTCGGGCGCTTCAGGTGCACGGGTCGTTGGGCACCACCCACGAGATGCCGTTCGTGCAGTATCTGGTGGAATCGTTTGTGCTCGGGCTGGCCGATGGTCCGACCGAAGTGCACAAAGTCACGCTGGCGCGGCTGCTACTGAAAGACCGTGAGCCCGCACCGGATCTGTTTCCCTCCGAGCATCTGCTGCGGTTGCGCGAGGCCGCGGAGGCCAAGTTCGCCGACAAGCTGGCGGGCATCTCCCGCGGATAGCCCGAATCAGACGGCTTTGGTGACACCGGCGTAGGACAGCACCACGTCGGATTCGTCGGTCACTCGATTCAGTACCGCATAGGAACGGATGAACGACTGGCCCACACACCCGTCGATCTTGACGTGAAAGTTGCTGACCATGACCCAGGGGTTCGGACCCCGAAACTGTTTCTTGACTACTGGCACCACCACTACGAGGCCGGGCTTGAGGCCTACATTGAGCACACCCGCGGTGGGAAAAAGAACCAACGGCAGCAGGTCGAACGGCACACCGGTCACCGGGCCCGTCACGCCCGGGGTGACGCCGGCGGTACCCCCGATCGTGACGCCATCGGATGTGCTCATGTCGATTCCGCAGCCGATCTCGTAACCCACCTCGAGGACGCCCTGGGGCTGTCCCGGTCCGACCAGGGATCCCACGAATATCCCGCTGGCGAGGTATTCGCGAGACGACACCGCGGTGGTCAACGGCGCCACCGGAACCTGCTGCTCGTCCCGGGCGCCCAGGCCCAGGGTCCAGCCGTCGGGAGTCTTGAGGATTGCCGGAGGGTTCGAGGGCAAGGATCCCTCGGCCACCGGCGCCGCTTCGGGAGGGGCCGCTTCGGCATCGGGATCTGCACCCGTCGTGGGCGCCGTGGGCAAAGAAATAGCCAGGCAAACGGCGACCGTCAGGGCGCGACGAATGACCACGGCTATGGGCCTCACAGGCGACACCGTACGCACCCGGATTTTCGCCCCGCGGAATTTGCTGGCCGGGAAATCGAAGTCGTTGTGTGTTTGTAACTGTTACGCGATATGGGGCGAAGGTAGAATCGACCGTTGAAAAAGCCATAACCCCGGGAAGAACCGAGGGAGGCGGCGATGATGCTTCGCCCGTGTGCCCATGGACTGCTCGTCGGCGCGACGGTGGCCATCGCCGTGGCGAGCGGCACCGGTGTCGCGCACGCGGGCCCGAACGTTGATCCGCGCCCTCAGCCGCCGGGGATCGACGAAGTATGGAGCCCGTTTCCGACTACTTGGACTAACCCGTCCAACGAGGGTCAGCCCGTAAGCGATACGGGCGATGTCGGAATGATCTGCGAAAATCTCTTGGTCCGCTGCCAGTAAGACGGTCGCGGCTAAGCCAGCGTGGACGCGGCGCGGTCCAGCAGTCTCGGTAAAACCGCTGCCATAGCTTCGAATTCGGGTCGCGGCGGAGCTCGTCGGCGATTGTGTTTGACGATCAGCGACCACGTCGCCGCAGATTTGAAGCACGCCAGCGCCATGAACCACGCCAAATTTCTTACCTCGCAACCCATCTCAGATCGATATAGCTCGACGAGCTCGGCGATCGGCGGCACCATACCGTCGGCCGGGGTGACCCGTCGGTAAGTGTCCGGGTCGCAGTTGATCAGGAACCAGCCCGCGTCGATGCGGGGATCACCTATCGACCAGATCTCCCAGTCGATGACCGCGTTGACGTGCGATCCGGCCGCGATTAGGTTGCCCAACCGGAAGTCACCGTGCACCACGCGGGGCGTCATTGCGCTCGGTGCGCAATGCAACAGCGTGTCCCGCACTTTCGGCCAGTCCGGCACCAGCGCGGGGTCGACGGTCCTCAGCGTGTCGGACCACCGGTGGACTTCGGCGACCGGATCGACCACGGGTTCATCGCGCAGTCCGAGCTCCGTTGGCGCGAGTCTGTGCAGCGCGGCCATGGCGCGGCACGCGTTGCGATACCGATCGCCGATACCGGGCACCGGGGCGCAATCGTCGAACAGCGGTTCCACAGACTCGCCTTCGACGTGCGTCATCACGTAGAGCGGTGGCGTGCCGGGCGGATCCCCCGCGTCCTCCCACAGCACCGTCGGCACCGGAACATCGCTCGCTTGAAGCGCTTTGATGATGCGGGCCTGGCGCAGCACGTCGCGATGCGCGACCGGTTCGACACCCGGCGGGGCTACTTTTATCACCACACGTTGGCCGGCCCTGGTGCCCGCGAAGGTAAGACTGGAGGCTCCGCCGGATAGCGGAGCGACGTCGACGACGCTGGCACCGTCGAGTCGCCGACGCAGCTCTGCGGGATCGAGCTCGACCATTCAGCCCGCCGACGCGGTCCAGCCGACCTCGGTGAGGAAGGGCTGGGTGTGTGCGATGCGCCCGGTCAGGGTCTTCGGATCACCCGTGCACAAACGGAATGCCGTTTCGGTGATCAGCGCGATGTCCTCGGTGTCGGCCTTGGCCAGATCGAGGGTGCCGGCGCCGGGCGTGGCCACGGGATTGGAGGGGGCGGCGGCGTTGACCGCGATTCCGTCGTTATACAATTCGGCCGCAAGGCTTTTCGTCAATCTATTGAGTGCGGCCTTGGCCGTACCGTAGATGCCGAAGCCGGCGGTCCGGTCGAACTCCGAGAACGGCGGCCCGGGCGGCAGGTCGCCGCCCACCGAAGTCAGGTTCAAGATCCAGCCGCGTCCGCGCTCGCGCATTGCGGGTATCACCAACTGGCACAGATGCAGCGGCCCGAGCACGTGCATCTCCATCATCAGCCGAGCGCGCCGCTCGGGAAACCCGTCCAGAGGCCGCAGGAATGTCACTGCGGCGTTGTTGACCAGGATGTCGGGGGAACCCACGGCGCTGACCACTTCGGCGAAAAGCCGTTCCCGGTCTTCCGATTGGGACAGATCCGCTTGGACCGCAATGGCTTTTCCACCCGCGGCGACAATCTCGTCGCGGGTCTGGCTCAGCGACCCCTGGTACTTCGGATCGGGGTCCATCGTGCGGGCGGTCAACGCCACCGTGGCTCCGCGTTCGGCCAGCCGCGCCGCGATAGCCCTGCCCAGGCCCCGGCTGCTTCCGGTGACCAGAGCCACCATCCCGTCGCAGCTCTGTGCGCTCATCGTCCGCCTCTCCGAACCCGTCCGTCGCTGGAAACGGCTTCTCCCTGCAAGAGAATGCCATTATCGCCGGTTGAGGGGAAGTCTGGGCTCGACGCGTTGCCCGTCAGCGCCGAAGTCGCGACGGGCCTGTCTTGCGCCGTAGTGCATCGACGGAGTAGGCGCCCCCGCCGTAGAAGACCAGCAGGAAAAAGGCGAAGCAGAAGAGGATGGCCAACGCTCCGCCGTTGCCTATGGGCGGATCGGCGACGGGCCACAGCGCCTTGGGTTGATGAATCCAGAAGTAGGCGACCGCCATCTGCCCCGAGGCGACGAACGCGACGGCGCGGGTGAACAATCCGCCGGCGATGAGCAGGCCCGCGATGATTTCGATCAGCCCGGCATACCAACCGGGCCAGGATCCGACCTCGACGACAACGGGCGAGCGGACGGGCCAGTCGAACAGGCTCCTCGACCCGTATGCGGCGAAGAGCAACCCGTAGACGCACCGAAACACGCTCAGTACGGCTGGGGCGTAGCGGGCCAGTCTTTGCTCCAGATTCGTGGTCACGCTGGCTAGGTTACGGTCGCGATCCGGACGAGCAGGCGCCGCCACAGCCGGTGCCGCCCGATTAGAACTCCAGTGGATGCCCGGCAAGCGCCATACGGCGCAAACCTTCGTCGGTGCAGGCGACGTCCACCGCCTGCCTGTTAGGTAAATACGTACGTGTACCCGGGTATGCAAGGAGGCGTTTTGACCTATCTGTTTCTCCTCGGCGCCATATTCTCAGAGGTGATAGCGACCAGCCTGCTCAAGAGCACCGAAGGCTTCACCCGGCTGTGGCCGACCGTGGTGTGCCTGACCGGCTATGCCGTCTCCTTCGCACTGCTGGCGGTGTCGATTTCGCGCGGTATGCAGACCGACGTCGCCTACGCGTTGTGGTCCGCTATCGGTACCGCCCTGATCGTGCTGATCGCCGTCGCGTTCCTGGGCTCGCCGATATCGGTGACCAAGGTTCTCGGCGTCGGGCTGATCATCGCTGGGGTTGTGACGCTGAATTTGACCGGCGCGCACTGACCGCGCGGCTCGTCCGCTGTGGCAACTAACGAGTCCGTGCGCTCCTGTCGCCGAACTACCCCGCGTCTGGCGCGCGGCTGGCCAGCCGTCGGGTGCACGGGTCTTGGCAAGCGTGGTTGATGCCCGGCACCAATTGATGCGCAACGTCAGCGCCGGTGCGGATCGTCAGCCACGCGACACTTCCGCCGACCATACATACGACTGCGATGATGATCATCGCGAGCGAGAAGCCGGAGCCAAGCGGCGTCCCTGGGGCCGCGTCGATCCTTGACGCGACTGGCAACACGGCAATTGCGACAAGGCCCGCGATCCGCGAAACTGCGTTGTTGACACCCGAAGCAGTTCCGGCATAGGCATCAGGAACAGCAGAAAGAACGGCTGCGGTCAGAGGCGCCACAGTGATCGCCAGGCCGACGCTGAAGATAATTACCGCGGGCAGGATTGCCGCCAGGTAGGTCGCCCCGGGCACGATGCGCGCCATCAAAGCCACGCCGCCCGCAGCGACCAACGGACCAACCGTCATCGGCAGCCTGGGGCCGGCCCGCTGCCCCAACGCACCGGCCAACGGCGAGCCGATCATCATGATGATCGTCATCGGCAGCGTCGCCAGCCCGGCCGCGGTGGCAGAGTAGTGCAGGCTTTGTTGCAGCTGCACCGTCAACAGAAACAACGCACCGCCGATCGCCGTGTACACGGCCAAGGTGGTGAGGTTGGCGCCGGTGAATTGCCTTGAGCGGAAAAGCTTCGGGGGCAACAGCGGCGATGGTGCGCGCCGTTCAATCAGGGGAAAAGCGACCAATGCCGTCAGCCCCATGCAGGCGCTGGTGGCAGTCACGAATGTCCAACCGCGCGAAGGGGTCTCGATGAGCGCGAAGATCACCCCCGCCAGACCGACCGTGACAGCGGCAGCCCCGAAGATGTCGGGGCCGCCGCGTGCGGTTCGATCGCAAGATTCCGAAATGTGCCGTGCAGCTATCCATGCCACCGCGACCGCCAGCGGAAGGTTCAAGAGGAAAACCCAGCGCCACGACGCCGCGTCTACCAGCCAGCCGCCGATCAACGGACCCAGCGCCGTCGTGACACCGGACATGCCCGCCCAGAGTCCAACGGCACGGCCGCGGTCGGCGTCGGTGATGCCGGCGTCGATCAGGGCGAGGCTGCCCGGGACCAACGCCGCCGCTCCCACACCCTGCACCAGCCGAGCACCGATCAGCCATCCGATCGTCGGCGCCAAACCGCAGCCGAGGGAAGCGATGCTGAAAACCACTAGTCCTGCAAGAAAGACCCGTCGGCGGCCGTACCGGTCGCCCGCAGCGCCTCCGGAGAGGAGCAAGGCGCTCAGCGTCAACAGGTAGCCATCGAGGACCCATTGCTGGCCGGTCAGACCCCCACCAAGCTCCCGGCCGATGGTAGGCAACGCAACGTTGACCACGGTCCCGTCGAGGAGCGCGATCCCCGAACCGAGGACGGCCGCGGCGATGAGCCAGCGCGCGCCGGACGACGCCAACGGCAGTTGACGTGGCTCCGTCGATTCACCGCCACCAGGCCGGCCCACGGTTGAGAATTCTGCGCTATCGTGGCGCCACCGCGGTCGGCGACCCCGGCTGGCAACGCTCTCTCGTCGTCAGTGCGTGAGCTTCCGTTCACGTGGCAGACGTCAATTCCGCTCCTGGTATGCAAACATCGCTGCAAGACTGACGGTCTGTCGCCCCGGGCCTCTCAGCGGCCCGGGGCAGTGCTGCCCGCCACCCACTAGCGAGTAGGACCCACCATGACCAATGTCGATCAGACGCCCTCCGACGGTTTCTCCCCCGGTAACCCCACCCGCGCCGACCTGATCGAGCACTCCCGCACCGGCATGGGCGCTGCGGCGCTGCAGCGAGCGATCAACGATCACCTGCGCTACTCGATCGGGCGGCCGGCGGCGGCCCGGCGTCCCGAGCACTACTACCGCGCGCTCGCCCTGGCGGTGCGGGACCGCATGCAGGACCGTCGGGTGGTCTCGACGCAGACCTCACTCGACCTCGGCCGCAAGGTGACCTGCTATCTATCGGCCGAATTCCTGATGGGCCCGCAACTGGGCAACAATCTGTTGAACCTGCAGATCGAGCGCGCGGCGCGCGACGCACTGGCGGCGATGGGCCAGAACCTCGACACCGTCCTGGCGTGTGAGGAGGAGCCCGGGCTTGGCAACGGCGGCCTGGGCAGGCTCGCCGCGTGTTATTTGGACTCGCTGGCCACCTTGGAGCGCCCGGCGATCGGCTACGGCATCCGCTACGAATTCGGCATCTTCGACCAGGAAATCCACGACGGCTGGCAGGTCGAGCAGACCGACAACTGGCTGGACAACGGAAACCCTTGGGAGATCGCCAAACCCGACGTCAGCTTCCTGGTCAAGTGGGGCGGCTACGCGGAGCACTACACCGATGACGCCGGTCATGACCGCGTCCGGTGGGTGCCCGGTCGGCTGCTGAAAGGCACCGCCTACGACACACCGATCCAGGGCTACGGCGTCAACACCTGCAACGTGCTGACGTTGTGGAGCGCGCGCGCCGTCAAGTCATTTGCTCTGGACGCCTTCAACACCGGCGACTACTACAAGGCGGTCGAGGACGAGGTCACGTCCGAAACCGTCACCAAGGTGCTGTATCCCAATGACGAGCCGGAGGCTGGCAAGCGACTGCGCCTGCTGCAGCAGTACTTCTTCGTGTCCTGCTCGCTACAACACGTGCTGCACATCATGGACGACCTCGCCGACGTGTCCGTCAAAGAGCTTCCTCAGCGGTTTGCATTACAGCTCAACGACACCCATCCCTCGATCGGGGTTGCCGAGCTGATGCGGCTGCTGGTCGACGAGCGCGAGCTGGACTGGGACGAGGCGTGGGACATCACCGTCGCGACGTTCGGATACACCAACCACACCCTGCTGCCGGAGGCGCTCGAGACCTGGCCGCTGGAGATCTTCGCCGAGTCGCTGCCGCGTCACATGGAGATCATCTACGAGATCAACCGCCGGTTCCTCGACGAGGTGCGCAGCCGCTTCCCCGGCGACGAGGACCGGGTCGCCCGGATGTCGTTGATCGGTGAGAACGGGGGCAAGAACGTCCGGATGGCGCACCTTGCCACCGTCGGCAGCCACGCCGTCAACGGTGTCGCCGCCCTTCACTCGGAACTGCTGAAAAGCAGTGTGCTGAAAGACTTTTACGAGATGTGGCCGGAGCGGTTCAGCAACAAGACGAACGGTGTGACGCCGCGCCGCTTCCTCGCGCTGGCCAACCCCGGGCTGCGCGAACTACTGGACCGCACGGTCGGTGACGGCTGGTTGACCGATTTGGACCGCCTGCGCGGGCTTGAGCCGTTGGTCGACGACGCCGCCTTCCGGCGCGAGTGGCATGACATCAAGCGCAACAACAAGTCACGCCTTGCCAAATACATCCATTCCGTGTCCGCCGTCGAGCTCAACCCGGACTGGATGTTTGACGTTCAGGTCAAACGCATCCACGAATACAAGCGCCAGCACCTCAACGTCTTGCATGTCGTCACGCTGTACCACCGACTCAAACAGAATCCCGGCCTGTCGATTCCCCAGCGGGCCTTCATCTTCGGCGGCAAGGCCGCCCCCGGCTACTTCTTGGCCAAGCGGATCATCAAGCTGATCAACGCCGTCGGGGAGACGGTGAACGCCGACCCCGACGTGAATCGGTTCCTCAAGGTGGCATTCGTGCCGAACTTCAACGTGCAGAACGCTCACATGATCTACCCGGCCGCGGACCTCTCCGAACAGATCTCCACCGCGGGGAAGGAAGCCTCCGGCACCGGGAACATGAAGTTCATGATCAACGGGGCGCTGACCATCGGCACCCTCGACGGGGCGAACGTCGAGATGCGCGACGAGGTCGGGGCGGAGAACTTCTTCCTGTTCGGGCTGACCGAGGAGCAGGTCGGGGCGGTCAAGGCCAACGGCTACCGTCCGACCGAGTACATCGACGGCAACGACGAGTTACGCGCGGTGCTGGATCTGATTGCCGGCGGGACGTTCTCGCGCGGGGACACCGAGGTGTTCCGGCCTCTGGTGGACAACCTGCGCTACGACGATCCCTTCCTGGTGTGCGCCGACTACGCGTCCTACCTCGACTGCCAGGAGCAGGTGAGCGCCGCGTGGGAAGACCGGGAATCGTGGACGAAGATGTCGATCCTCAATACCGCACGCAGCGGCAAGTTCTCGTCGGATCGTGCTATCACCGAGTACTGCGATGAGATATGGAACGTCTGGCCGCTGACGGTCAAGCTCTGATGGTGTCCGGGCGGACCCGGTACCGCGCCGGTAGTTAGCGGCAGTCCCGCAGCCAACACCAATCGGCTGCGCGGCAGAGCTGTCCGAAACGGACTAGGGTGGGCGCTCACGATCGACGGCAGGAGAGATGTGACTCGACGTTTCCGCAGCCTTGCCCTGGCTCCGCTGACCTTGGTGCTGCTGGCGCTGCTGCTCGCTCCGTCCGCGTCCGCTGACACCTACACAGACCAGCTGGTGAGCAGGTTCGACGCCCAGACGCACGTGGTGGTCGACCCCGGGGCCAGGCCACCGCTGCAGAATCCCGACAAGCTGAACCAACAGATCCTCACGAGCTCGTGGACGTGGAGCCCGGGCCCTCCGGTCTGGGTGGCGGCGGTATCCCCCGCCCAGAGCGGTGTGACCACGGCCGACGCCGTTCATGCCGCCATGTTGAACCGCAACGCCGAGTTCAGCGGCGTCATCCTGGTCATCGATTCTCGCGGCTATCACGTGCGCGCCTACGACGTGCCCAGGGCCATCGCGGAAAATGTCGATGAATTCATGAATCAATCGGCGAAAGAACACCGCAACGACCCCTACGGCGCTGCGAGCGCCTTCGTCGGCAAGCTGGCGAGCGTCAACGCCATCTCTCGAGGGCCGGTGACCACCTCTCCCGTCGCGCATGAAAAGCGCGACGCGTGGGCGTGGCTGAAGGCGACGCTGGTCATTTTCGGCATCGCGCTGGCAATGGCGGGCTTGCTCTGGTTCGCCGTGCACCGAAATCGTAAGCATCGCAAGGACACCGAGGCGCGCGAGGAGATCAAGCAGGAGCTGATCGCGGCTACGTCGAATGTCGGTGACCTCGACAATGCGGTGCTGACCGATGGCAGCACAGACATCAGCGCCGAGTCGTTGAAAGCCAACTCCAGCCTTTACGACGCCCGAAACGCTTATGAGAAAGGCGATTACGGCGCGGCGCGGGCGCATCTGCGGGTGGTGGAGGCCACGGTCGCGAAGGCCAACCGGAAGCTGGACCCACGGCAGCCCGCACCCAATGTCGCCGCCGTGAATTCGGTGCCGGCCGATGATCGCAAGCAGGCGACGGTGCGCGCCACGAACCCCGACACCGGTGAGTCGGTGACGATCAACAACAACAACTACAGCACCACTGCGCAGCCGGGCTACCCGTACTACTACGGCGGCGGCTACCACAACGGGATGTTCTTCTACCCCGGCTACTACCCGTACGCGTTCTGGGGTCCGGGCTGGACGTGGGCGCTGGCCGACGTGCTGCTGATGGACGCTCTGCTGGACGACCATTGGGGCGGCAGCTACGAGCGCGGCTTCGAGGCCGGCCGCGATTCCGCCTTCGCCGATGCCAACAACTACAGCTATGACGGTGGACAGGGAACCGGTTACGACAGCCCAACGGCAGACGTGGGGTTCACCGGCGGTGACTCGGGTGGCGCCGACGTCGGATTCGCCGGCGGCGACGGCGCATACTCCGGCGGCGGCGACGTTGGCTTTGGGGGCGGATGGGACTCGGGGGGCAGTTGGGACTCTGGAGGCTCCGATTTCGGCGGTGGATCGGACTTCGGGGGCGGGTCCGATTCCGGTGGTGGCGGCGACTTCGGGTTCTGATCGCCCCGGATGCGGTCAAGTCCGATCACTCCGGAAAGCACTGACGTCGGGGCGCGATCGAGTGCGGTAGCGTTCTTCGCGAGCCTTCGGTAGT
>NZ_LZMB01000352.1 GCF_001673555.1 Mycobacterium sp. 1165178.9
TGGCCGGCGGCGCGCCGCACCATCGACGCCGGCACCATCACCATCTCCGCGGTCCAGACGGAAAACGCAGGCAACGCGCGGGACATCAACTTCGACCCGTTGGTGCTGCCCGACGGCATCGCGGCCTCCGATGACCCGCTGCTCGCGGCGCGGTCGGCGGTGTATGCCCGCTCGTTCACCCGCCGCGCCGAGGAGGCCAAAGCGGCCAGCGCAGTCGACGTCGAGGCGGTCCTCCAATGACGGGTGCGACCGCCGCGGCGCGATTCACCCTGCCGTCGCGCGTTCTGCACTGGTTGATGGGGCCGATGGTGATCGGGCAATTGCTCATCGGCGTGACCATGGTCGCCGCGCTGAGCTACTACCCTCTGCTGCTGGCCATCCATCGGCCCCTGGGCGTGCTGATCCTCGCCTTCGCTCTGGTCCGGCTGGCGAATCGGCTCAGGCACCGGCCACCGGCGTTTATCGCCACCATGAGCGCGACCGAACGCCGCATCGCGACGTGGTCGGAGTACCTGCTCTACGGCCTGCTGCTGGTACAACCGGTTACCGGGTGGGCCATGCTGTCGGCGGCGCGATTCCCGATCACGCTTCTCGGGCCAGTCGCGCTGCCCGGCATCGCGCCACGCAACGTCGACGTTTTCGCGGTGCTGCGGGAGTGCCACGGCGCTTTCGCGCTGCTGCTCTTCCTCGCGTTTACCGCCCACATGACGGCGGTACTCTTCCACACGTTCGTCTTGCGCGACCGGCTCCTCGACCGCATGGCGCTGTGGCGCACCAAGCCGGGCAACCAAACTGACGCTGAGACCCAAATCGCAGTCTGACGACCTGTCTGCTCGGGCTCGAAGTGGCCGAATATGATCGGCACGATTCGGGCTTGAGCGCCCGGGCAGGGGCTGGGCGTGCGGTGCCCGTGCGGGCCATGAGGAACGGGAGAGTTCAATGTCGAACCAGCAGCAAGCGGAACGCATGACGTCGGGGAAGGGCTTCATCGCGGCGCTCGACCAGAGCGGCGGTTCGACGCCCAAGGCGCTGCGCCTCTACGGCATCGAGGACAACGAGTACTCCTCCGAGAAGGAGATGTTCGATCTCATTCACCAGATGCGCTCGCGGATCATCACGTCTCCGGCCTTCACCGGTGACCGGGTGCTGGCGGCCATTCTGTTCGAGCAGACCATGGACCGTGAGATCGCGGGCAAGCCGTCGACCACCTACCTGTGGGAGACCAAGGGCGTGGTGCCCATCCTCAAGATTGACAAGGGTCTGGCGGACGCGTCGGATGACGTTCAGCTGATGAAGCCGATTCCGGGCCTCGACGAGCTGCTGGACCGGGCCTCCGGCCTGGGGGTGTTCGGCACCAAGGAGCGGTCGGTGATCGGCGGCGCCAACCCCAAGGGCATCGCGGCCGTGGTCGCCCAGCAGTTCGAGCTCGGCCACCAGGTGCTCTCGCACGGTTTGGTGCCCATCATCGAGCCCGAGGTGACAATCTCGATTTCGGACAAGGCCGAGGCCGAGGGCATCGTGCGCGACGAGATCACCAAGCAGCTCGACGCCGTGCCCGAGGGCCAGCGCGTCATGCTCAAGCTGAGCCTGCCCACCGAGGTCAACTTCTACCGTCCCCTGATCGAGCACCCGAAGGTGATGCGCGTGGTGGCCCTTTCCGGTGGCTACGCCCGCGAGGAAGCCAACGAGCTGCTGGCGAAGAACACCGGGTTGATCGCCAGTTTCAGCCGAGCCCTGACCGAGGGCCTGACCGTCGACCAGTCGGATGAACAGTTCAACGCGACCCTGGACAAGGCGATCCAGTCGATCTACGACGCCTCCGTCGCGGGCTGAGCTAGTAGCGGTGCCGGGCGATACGCGGTGGTCCGACGCCGCCTTCGTCGGAGACGAGAGCCGGCACCATCTCACTGGTCACCAAGCCATCGTCGCACGTCAATTCGTCGATGACGGCGAAGGATTCGGCGATGTTGGCCGGGGTGTCGATCACGACGGTGACGACCGGCACCCGGCGGGTCAACGAGAACAGCCCATCGCCGTGGGGCGGGTGGTCGCCATGAAAGCCCCAGACGCCGCGCAGCACCGTCGCGCCGTCGGCGGTTCTGGCCTGGCGCAGCCGCTGGACAATCGCGCGGTGGATCGGCACACCACGGCGGTGTGCCGACTCGGAGGTGTAGATCGTCAGCTGCTGGAACAGTGGGATGCCGCGTTCGTCGACGCCGGGCAGGGCGTGCGGCCGCTCCAGGAACTGGCCATCGCGCTTGCACACCCGGACCCGTTCGAGGGTGACCAGGGGCCTGCGTAACAGTTCGCCGATCTCGGGTAGCACGAGACCGATCCGCTCGCCCGATCCCACCACAACGATCATCATCGGGACGTCGGCGTTGCGGCCAAAGAAGTTGGCGCGCTGGCGCTCCCCGTGCGCGACGCCGTCCACCCCGAGCAGCACCGTGGCGCCGGAAAGGCCGCGCCGGTGCATCAAATCACAGAGCGCGATGTAGGCGGGCGAGCCGTTGACGCGTTGCTTGCGGCCGACGTAGATCGTCAACTTGACCGCGTTGCGCAGATCTTCGGCCCGCTGCGAGCCCCCGATGCTTTCGTGGAGCAGCCGGGCGCGCTCCAGGGTGACCAGGCCGCGCTGCTTGACGGCCAGCACCGGGTCGAGCAGGGCCTCGATCTTCGTTCTCGTGTCCACCGCGATGATCGCCACCGGCGGGTCCTCGGACAACGTCAACGACTCGTCGGTGCGCAGATGGTGACCGGTGCCGAAACCGCCGACGCCCCGCAGCAGGACGCCGCAGGCGATCCGGTGCTGTGCGTACAAGCCGAGCAGGACATCGGAGACAAACCTGCCCCCGGTCCGCCTACGCTCGGCCAAATAGGTGGTGAGCTTGAGGCAATCGTCGTCCATCGCCGCTCCCGTCGCCTTGCCGGCGAGCCTACTCGCTCGCAGACGTCAAGCGCCGCAGCGCGTTCGGCCGCGATCACGGTCGGCTGAACCGTCCTCGTCAGGTTCCGGTGAGGGCGTCCACGATGAGGCGGGTGGTCCGTTCGGCTCGCCGTCGCGAGTAGGGGTGCGCGCCAGAAAGAATCGGGTACACCACGCCGCCGACGATCGCGTCCGCCGCCGATTCGGCGGTTGCCTCGTCGATGCCGCCGGCCAGTAGCCGGGACCGCACGCTGTTATGCAGCGGCGCGCTGAATCCGGCACGCAGCTTGACGGCGGTGTCCTCATGTTCCATGCAGGCGACCGTCAGCGTTCGCAGCATGGCCGAACCCCGCGGCGTCGTCAGGCTTGCGAACAGCTTGCCCACCCAGCCGACCAGATCGGCGCTGAGGTTGCCGCTGTGGTTGACCGACGCGAGCAGCTTGTCGGCGTCCTCCAACATGACGTCGGCGACCAGCGCGGGGCGAGTGGGCCACCAACGGTAGATGGTCTGCTTGCCGACACCGGCGCGCGCGGCGACCGCCTCGATGGTCAGCCCGTCGAAGCCACGCTCGAGGAGCAGTTCCCGGGTGGCGGTGACGATCGCCGTACGGGACTTCTCGCTCCGCCTCCTCGGCGAATTCGCTTGCGCGTTCGCTCCTCTCAGATCGGTTGCCATCTGGTGGTCCTCGCTTCTGCGAACTCAGATCGAAAGCCGGGTGATCGGACGCGCTTTACATATCCTGACTCGCGCCGGTAGTCTTCCACAAGACGAGACGGTCCGTCTTGTAACGAAAGGATAGCAGTCCGTGCGGCCAACGCCAGTTATCCCTCGGCCGTCCTCGTGACCCTGGGACTCAGCCCGGAGCAGCAGGAGCTCAGCGACGCCGTCGGGCAATTTGCCGCCCGGAACGCTCCCATTGCCGCGACGCGTGAGAGCTTGGACGAGCTTGCTGCCGGACACGTACCCGGATGGTGGGATGCCCTGGTTGCCAACGGTTTTCATGCGGTGCATCTGCCCGAAGACCTAGGCGGCCAGGGTGGACGGCCGATCGACGCAGCGTGCGTCCTCGAATCGGCGGGCAAGTCGTTGTTGCCCGGACCGCTGCTGCCGACGGTAACCGCCGGAGCCGTCGGGCTACTCGCCGATTCGACGCCGGGCGCACAGTCATTCCTGCGCGCCCTTGCATCCGGCGTCACCGCGGCGGTGGTGTTACCCGACGACGGCGTCGCCGGCCTGCGGGCGCGGGCCGAGGACGGGCACTGGCTGATCACTGGCGCGTCACAGGTCACCGGGGGCGTCTGCGCAGCGCGGGTCATCCTGGTCGGCGCCCGGACCCAGGACGCCGAAATCGTCTGGGTGCTCGTCAACCGCGAAAATCCCACGGCCACAGTCGAAGCCATCGCCGGCACCGACCTCGTCGCCGACGCCGGCATCCTGCGCCTCGCTGACTACCGGGCGGCAGACGCCGACGTCCTCAGCGGCATCGACCCGGAGCGGGCCCGCTGCCTGGTCGTGGGACTCGTCGCCAGCATGACCGCCGGCATCGTCCAGTGGTGCGTGCAGGAGGTCACCGCGCATCTGCGCATCCGCGAGCAATTCGGCAAGGTGATCGGCACCTTCCAGGCGCTGCAGCACAACGCGGCAATGCTATTGGTCAACAGCGAACTGGCCACCGCGGCCGCGTGGGACGCGGTACGCGCCGTGGACGAACCACTCGACCAGCACCGAATCGCCGCCGCCGGCGCCGCGGTGATCGCGATCTCGCCGATCCCGGACCTGGTGCTCGATGCCCTCACGATGCTCGGCGCCATCGGCTTCACCTGGGAACACGACGTGCACCTGTACTGGCGGCGGGCCATCAGTCTGGCGGGGTCGATAGGTCCGGCGAACCGATGGGCGCGACGGCTGGGGGAGCTCAGCTGCACCCAGACGCGCGACATGTCGGTAAACCTCGGCGACGCGGAATCCGAGTTCCGTTCCTGGGTGGCCGAGACACTGGACGCGGCCTCGCAGTTGCGCAACGACAAACCCGCTCCGCACGGCGATTACGAGCACCTCGCCACCGGGCCCCAGCGCACATTGATCGCCGACGCCGGTCTCATGGCGCCGCACTGGCCGGCGCCATGGGGTGTCGATGCGGATCCGTTGAAACAGCTCATCATCGACGAGGAGTTCGCCAAGCGACCCGGCCTGGTTCGGCCATCGTTGAACATCGCCGAGTGGATCCTGCCCTCGGTGTTGGCCGCCGCACCAAAAGAACTGCAGGAGCGGCTGATCCCGGCGACGCAACGTGGCGACATCCTGTGGTGTCAGCTGTTCAGTGAGCCGGGCGCGGGTTCCGACCTCGCGTCGCTGGCCACCCGGGCGACCAAGGTCGACGGCGGCTGGCGGATCAACGGCCATAAGATTTGGACGTCGTTGGCGCAGTACGCCGATCTGGGTGCGCTTCTCGCGCGCACCGACCCCGAGGCCAGCAAGCACCGCGGCATCGGTTACTTCATCCTCGACATGCGATCCCCCGGGGTGGAGATCCAACCGATCAAGACGGCGACCGGGCAGGCACACTTCAACGAGGTGTTCCTCAACGATGTCTTCATTCCCGACGAGATGTTGTTGGGCGGGCCGACCGACGGATGGAGCCTGGCGATCGCGACGATGGCCGAAGAGCGTTCGGCCATCGGCGGATACGTCAAGTTCGACCGGGCCGTCGCCCTGCGTCGGCTCGCCGCTCAGCCGGGACCCGACCGTGACGACGCGTTGCGGGAGCTCGGCGAGCTCGACGCCTACACCAACGCGATCAGGGCGCTCGGGGTGCGCGAGACCATTCGCCTGCTCGACGGCCAGGCGTCCGGTCCGGCGTCCAGCATCGCCAAGGTGGCGATGAATGTGCTGCTGCGCCGCACCTTTGCGGCCACGCTGCAGTTGACCGGGCAGGTCGCGATGGTCGACGACCCCGACGCGGCTGTCGTGGAACCCTATCTGCATCTGCCGGCCGAGCTGATCGGCGGTGGAACCAGGGAGATTCAACTGAATATCATCGCGCAGATGATCCTCGGCCTACCCCGAAAGTAAGGCACAGCATGGGACTACGTGGAGAAGCCGCGATCGTCGGATACGTCGAGCTGCCGCCCGAGCGGCTCAACAAGGCCTCGCCCGCGCCGTTCGTCCTCGAACAATGGGCCGAGCTGAGCGCCGCCGCGCTCGAGGATGCGGGCCTGCCGGGAGACGTCGTCAACGGGATCGTCGCCTCACACCTGGCCGAGTCGGAGATCTTCGTCCCCTCCACGATCGCCGAATACCTGGGCGTGGGAGCGCGATTCGCCGAACATGTCGATTTGGGCGGCGCCAGCGCGGCCGCCATGGTGTGGCGCGCCGCAGCGGCCATCGAATTGGGGATCTGCGACGCCGTACTGTGCGCGCTGCCCGCGCGCTACATCACGCCGATGTCGAGTAAGAAGCCCAAAGCCTATGGCGATGCACTGTATTTCGGCTCGTCGAGCAACCAATACGGTTCTCCCCAGGCAGAATTCGAGATACCCTACGGGAACCTCGGCCAGAACGGGCCATACGGCCAGGTGGCCCAGCGCTACGCCGCGGTCCACGGCTACGACGAGCGCGCGATGGCCAAGATCGTCGTCGACACACGCACGAACGCCAACCACACCGACGGCGCGATCTGGAAGGACAAGTCACTCACCGTCGAGGACGTGCTGGCCAGCCCGGTCATCGCCGACCCGCTGCACATGCTCGAGATCGTCATGCCCTGCGTCGGCGGCGCCGCGGTCGTCATCGCGAGCGCGGACGTCGCCAAGCGGTCGCGCCATCGTCCGGTGTGGATCAAGGGATTCGGCGAACACGTCCCGTTCAAGACCCCGACGTATGCCGAGGATCTGCTCCACACCCCGATCGCCGCCGCGGCGGACACGGCGTTCGCCATGACCGACCTGAGCCGTGAACAGATGGACATGGTCTCCATCTACGACTGCTACACCATCACCGTCCTGCTCTCGCTTGAAGACGCCGGCTTCTGCGACAAGGGCAAAGGCATGGAATTCGTCGCCAATCACGACATGACCTTCCGCGGCGACTTCCCCCTCAATACGGCCGGCGGGCAATTGGGCTTCGGCCAAGCGGGTTTGGCCGGCGGAATGCACCACGTGTGTGATGCCGCCCGCCAGATCATGGGCCGCGCGGGGGCCGCGCAGGTAGGCGACTGCAACCGGGCTTTCGTGTCCGGCAACGGCGGCATCCTGTCCGAGCAGACCACCCTGATTCTGCAAGGGGACTGAGAGATGAAATTCGAACGTCCGATGCCGGTGAAAACGCCGACCAGCGCGCCGTTTTGGGATGCGCTGGGCGAGCATCGCATCGTCATCCAGTACTCGCCGTCGCTACAGGCCTACGTGTTCTACCCGCGGGTGCGCGCGCCACGCACCCTGGCCGACGACCTGGAATGGCGCGAGATCTCCGGGATGGGCACCTTGTACTCCTACACGGTGGCCCATCGGCCGGTCAGCCCGCACTTCGCCGACGCCGTGCCCCAGCTGCTCGCCATCGTCGAATGGGACGAGGGCCCAAGGTTTTCCACCGAGATGGTCAATGTGGACCCGGCCCGCCTCAAGGTCGGGATGCGGGTGCAGCCGGTGTTTTGCGACTACCCGGAGCACGAGGTCACCTTGCTGCGTTACGAGCCCGCCGACTGATCTAGGTCGACGACCGCACCACCAGGCGAGCGATGTCGGTCAGCTCGGGAGACGGCGGCGCGGGGTGCCCCAGCCGCTCGAAGACCGCGGCAAGCGCAGCGTCGGCAACCGCGCAGGGATCGAATTCCACGGTGGTCAGCGGCGGCGTGCTCACCACGCCCATCGGGCTGGCGTCAACGCCCATCACCGCGAGGTCGCCGGGACAGCGGAGCCGCGCTTGGTGAATGCCGTACAGGACGAGGCAGGCGATCTCGTCGCTCTGCGCGCACACGGCGGTGACCCCGTCGCGCACCCACCCGGTGACGACGTCCGCGGCGTTGTCCAGGGTGACCGCATCGCCCCGCACCGCGGGCAGGTCGCGCAATTGCGCCGCGCGCGTAACGCCCTCGAACCAGTAGTCACCCAGCGGACGCCATCGGGCAATCCCGGTGTAGGCGAACGCGATCCGGCGATGTCCGCGCTCGACCAGGTGATCGACACGCATCTCGCCCACGGACAGATGCGGGTCCTTGAGCGCGGGCAGGGTCCCGATCTCGATATGCGGGATGCCCGCGTTGGTCACCGCTTGGCGCGCGGCTGCGCTCAGGGGGAACAGACTGGTGATCGCGACGGGGTCGAGATTCTCGATCGCGTCGACCACGTGCTGGGCGTCGTCGGTTTCGAAAATCTGCACCTGTAGGAAACCCTCGCGGGCCAGCGCGGTGGTCATCCGACTGCCGGCCTGCATCGGCATCTCGCCCACGGCCACGTGGGGCACCACGTAGAGCACCACGCCGCTTTTGCCCCGTGCGAGGTTACGGGCGGCGAGGTTGGGCCGGTAACCCAAGAGCTTGGCCGCGCGGTACACCGCATCGCGGGTCTCCGGGGAGATGCGGCGGCCCCGCGCGTTGTTCAGCACGTAACTGACCGTGGCGGTCGACACGCTGGCCAGCCGGGCCACGTCCGCGGTGGTCGGACGCGCAGCTTTGTTGGTGCTCAACTTCCGTTACCTTCCGGGCCCGGCCATGCCCCATGGTGGCACGCGATGCTGATCGCTATCGCGCCGTATCGCGTGAGGGCTTCGCGGTGTCGGAAACCTGGTCGACTAATAGTCGCTATTTTCTTCCTGGCCGGCAGGAACCGTTTTCTACCGGATCAGGTAACTCATCTGCCTGTGCAGTTGCGTTCCAGCGAGTTAGCGTGTCGCGGCCGATTGGGCGGCACGTTGACACTGTGACGCACGCCATTGTCTACTAGTCGCTAAGAGTCGACCGAGGGGCGCGCCAGTGAACAAGGACGATCTCATCCTGATCAGCGTGGACGATCACATCGCCGAGCCCGCCGACATGTTCGACGCGCACGTACCCGCCGCATACAGGGACCGTGCCCCCCGAGTGGTCCTCGAGCCGGACGGCGTCCAGCAGTGGTACTACGGGGAGATCCGCGGACGCAACATGGGCCTCAATGCCGTCGCGGGGAAACCGCGCGAGATGTACAACATCGACGCGTCACGCTACGACGAAATGCGGCCGGGCTGCTTCAACGTGGACGAGCGGGTGCGGGACATGAACGCCGGCGGCCAGCTGGCGGGGTTGAACTTCCCTAACTTCACTGGCTTTTCCGGTCAGGTGCTCAACCAGGGCCCCGACCGCGACACGAATCTGGTGATGATCAAGGCCTACAACGACTGGCACGTCGACGAATGGTGCGGGGCCTACCCGGGCCGGTTCATCCCGTGCGGCATCCTGCCGCTGTTCGACGTGGCCGAGGCCGCCAAGGAGGTCAAACGGCTCGCCGACAAGGGATGTCACGCCGTCACGTTCTCCGAGAACCCAGAGGCGTTGGAGATGCCCAGCATTCACACCAAGTACTGGTACCCGCTCTTCGAGGCCGTTTGCGAAAACAACACGGTGCTGTGCACGCATGTCGGCTCCGCGTCGCGGTCTCCGCAGGTGTCGACCGACGCCCCGCCCAGCGTGCAGATGACCGCCTCGTCGATGATGAGCATGTTCACCTTCACCGAGCTCATCTGGGCGCAGTTCTGGGCCGACTTCCCGCAGCTGAAGTTCTCGCTGACCGAGGGCGACGTCGGCTGGATCCCGTACTTCCTGTGGCGGGCCGAGCACGTCTACAACCGCCACTCGGGCTGGACGCTGGCGACCTTCCCGCCCGGTTACGACGGGCCCACCGACGTGTTCAAGCGGCACTTCTATACCTGCTTCATCAGCGACAAAGTCGGTGTGCAGAACATGGATTGGTTCAACGAGGACATGCTGTGCTGGGAGTCCGACTTTCCGCACTCCGACAGTAACTGGCCGTTTGCGCCCGAGGACATCGTCGCCACCATGGGCCACCTCGACGACTCGGTCATCGACAAGATCACCCACCAAAACGCGATGGACGCATACTCATTCGACCCATTCCGGTTCATCCCGAAGGAGCATGCCCGGGCCGGATACCTGCGCGCGCAGGCCACCGACGTCGACGTGGTCACCCATGTCGGGCGCAAGGCCAGTCAGCGCGACCGTGACGCGTGGACGCGGATGACGCAGTTCGCCCTGCAGGCGCAGACCTCGGCGCAGGCGCCGGTAACGGTCGAGGCGGCCGGTATCGCCGGCCGCGCCACCACCCTAGGCAACTGAGCGTGGCACCCGAGGCTCCGTTCGCGGGCTGGCGCGTACTGGAGTTGTGCAACGGCCTAGCGGCGTCGTATTGCGGCAAGATGTTCGTCGACGCCGGTGCCGACATCGTGAAAATTGAATCGCCACGCGGTGATTCGATGCGCGCGTGGTCGGCTGGCGGACCGCCTGGGGCGTTGTTCGGCTATCTGGCCGCCGGTAAGAAGTCCGTCGTCAATCACGGCCAGGCCGAGATCGCCTCGCTGCTGGCAGGCGCCGACCTGATAGTCACCGACCTCACCGACGGATGGACGCTCGACGCCATCACCGCACACACCGCCGCGTCGGCCGTGGTGGTCGCCGTCACGCCGTTCGGCACCACCGGGCCATATGTCGAAAACCAGGTCCTCGCCAACGAATTCATCCTCCAAGCGTTGTGCGGATCGATCGCCGGTCGCGGTTGGCCGGACGACGAACCGGTCCAAGCGGGCGGCCGGCTCGGTGAGTGGCTGGCGGGCACGTTCGCGGCGGCGGTGGCTGCGGCGACCACCCGGCACGCCGCGCGAAGCGGCCGCGGCGAGGTCATCGACGTCTCGATCTACGAGGCCATGGCGATCGCCATGGGTGGCCTATCCGCCATGTCGGCCAGCGTGTTGGGCGCCGATTCGCTCCTGCACGAACGCAGTTTGGAGCTGCCGTCGATCGTGCCAACGGCCGACGGCATGGTCGGTTTCTGCACCATTACCGCGCAGCAGTTCCAGGACTTCTTGGTGATGATCGAACGCACCGATCTCGTCGACGACGCCGAACTGGCGTCGTTCACCGGGCGGGTGGAGCGCCGCGACGAGTTCCTGCGCATGGTCACCGAGTGGACCGGATGCCGGACCACGCAGGAGATCGTGGATGTCGCGGTGGCATTCCGGATTCCGGTCGCCCCCATCGCGACTCCCGACATGCTCCCCAAGATCGACCACTTCGTGGAACGCGGCGTGTTCGTCGAGTCACCGCCCGGGGTGCTGGCGCCGCGGGTGCCGTATCGCAGCGACGCGATGGTGACCGGGGCGCCCGCGGAACCGCCGCAACTCGGCGCCGACAGCGGGTCGGTGCGATGGCCCGCGCGCCCCGAGTCGCCGCGCGCCGACCATGCCGACGCGCTGCCGTTGTCCGACGTCCGGGTCACCGACTTCACCGCCTTCTGGGCCGGTCCGGTAGCCACCCAACTTTTGGGCGCCCTGGGCGCCGACGTCATCAAGATCGAGGGGGTGCGCCGGCCCGACGGCATGAGGTTCTCCGCGGGCCGCCCGCCCGACTGGGACCAATGGTGGGAATGGGGCCCGGTGTTTCTGTGCAGCAACAACAACAAGCGGGGCGTCAGCATCGAACTCGGCACCGCCCCCGGACGACAGCTCGCGCTCGAGCTGATCGCCGCGAGCGACCTCGTCGTCGAGAATTTCTCCCCGCGGGTGATGGCGAACTTCGGCCTGGAATGGGATGCGGTGCGCGCGGCCAACCCGCGGGCGATCATGGTCCGGATGCCCGCGTTCGGCCTCGACGGCCCGTGGCGTGATCGCGTCGGTTTCGCGCAGACGATGGAACAGGCGACCGGCATGGCGTGGACCACCGGACACGCCGACGGCCCGCCGGTGATCCCGCGCGGTGTGTGCGACCCGATCGCCGGCCTGCACGCCGCCTTCGCCGCCGTCGCCGCACTGGTGATCCGCGACCGCCAGGGCGGCGGAATGCAGGTGGAATCGACCATGGTCGAGGCCGCGCTGAACGTGGCGGCCGAAATGCTGGTCGAGTATTCGCGCAACGGAATCGCGATGTGCCGCAATGGGAACCGCGGCCCGGGCGCCAGCCCCCAGGGCGTCTACCGCTGCCGCGGTGAGGACGAGTGGGTCGCGCTGGCCGCGATGGACGGCGCCGCCCGCGCGTCGCTGGCCGGCCTCGTCGGCAAGCCCGGACCGGACGAAGCCGGCTGGGCCGAGCGGGCAGACGACTTCGACAAACTGATCTCCGCTTGGGCCGCAGGACGGTCGGTGGCCGAGGCCGTCGATGCGCTGCGCACGGCCGGGCTGGGCGCGGCACGTGTCACACCGGCCGCGGCACTATTGACCGATCCGCAACTGCGGGCCCGCGGCTTCTGGGAGACGGTCGAGCATCCCGTCGCGGGCTCCTTCCTGTGCACCGGAATGCCTTTCGCGTTCCTCGGCAGGCCGCGGCGCTGGATCCGGCGGGTGCCGCCGCTCTACGGCCAACACACCGATGAAGTGCTGACCGAGGTCCTGGGCCACAGCCGGGACGACCTGGCCGCCCTACGGCAGTCGGGAACCATCAGCGCCCGGCCGGCGGGTCTGTGACGTGGCGGTCACCCTGTGCGTGCCGCCCCGGGCCGGGGAGCTGTGTGCACCGGTGCGATTTTTGGTGCGTCAGGACTCCGTGGTGATGGAGCTGACCGCCCGCCACCGCATCACCAGCGTCGAATGGGACGACGACGAGCGCGCGGTCGCGATGATCGTCGAGATCACCGACCCGCAGACGGCACGGCCGGTGGACGTGCGAATCGACGTCGTGGAAATCGGTTCGACGGCCGGCAGCGGGACGGGCGACGCACGCGCCACGACGATCGGCACCATCACCCGCGACGGGCGACCATACGAGGTCCGCGGCACCTATCTGGGTGTTGTCGCGGACGAAAATTGAAGGGCTGTAACTTCAATGGGATGTCAGTGACAGCGGCGAAGCGCACCGCGGCGATCGTTGGCGTGCATAACACTCGTCAGGGGCGCCGCCTGGACGGCGAAACCTCACGCGGCCTGGCGATCAAGGCGATTCGGGGCGCGCTCGACGATGCGGGGCTGACCCTCGACGACGTCGACGGCATCAGCGCGAGCCCGCAGTCGACGTCGCTGATCTACGATCTTCGGATCGGACCGGCCTGGCAGGGCCTGGCTTTCGGGGTCGGCATGATCACCGAAGCCGTCACCGCCATCGAGCACGGCATGGCCGACGTGGTGGTGCTGGTCGCGGCCCAGGCCGGCGAGTACCGGGATCACGAGGCCACCGCGCCGTGGACCCGGCCCGAAAACGAATTCGTCGCTCCCTGGGGCATGTTCACCACCGCCGAGTTCGCGCTCATCGCTCGGCGCCACATGCACGTCTATGGCACGACGCGCGAACAGCTTTCGATGGTGGCGGCGACCATTCGCAACAACGGCTCCCGCAATCCCGAGGCCGTGTACTACGACCGTGGGCCGTTCGGCTCGGACGACATCACCGCATCCCGGCCCATCGCCGACCCGTTCCATCTCCTGGATTGCGCCACCACCTCAGAAGGGGGATGCGCGCTCGTCGTGGCAAACATCGATGCCGTCGACGTTGCGGGTCAACCCATCTACGTCCTGGGCAGCGGCGCGGATTTTCACGGTCCGTCCTACCAGCACCCCCCGGCGTACGACCTCTCGGGGAGGCGCGGCGATCATGTCAACGGTGTGGTGGGGCGGCGCGCCGCGGAGTGCGCGTTCAAGCACGCCGGGTTGGCCCGCGACGACGTTGATGTGCTGGAACTCTACGACCCGTTCTCCTTCGAAATCATTCGTCAGCTCGAGGCGTTCGGCTTTTGCGGCGACGGCGAGGGTGGCCCGTTCGTCGCCGATGGTCACATCGCCATCGACGGCAGTCATCCGATCACCACCGACGGAGGAACCATGTCGTTCAGCCACGCGGGCGCCAATCCGCAAATGATGCAGCGGGCGATCCGTGCGGTGCAACAGCTGCGCGGCCAGGCCGGCGATCTTCAGGTTCCCGATGCCCATATCGCGTTGTGCAGCAACGGGGGAGCGGGGGCCCTGTTCACGACGGTCCTGATCCTGGGAGACGAACCACGGTGACTTCAGATCCATTGCAACCCCAGAACGGGCCCGTCCCGCACGCGAGCAGCCACGTCAGTGGCCCGTTTTGGGAGGGATGCCGGTCCCATGAACTGCGCTACCAGCGCTGCGCGGCTTGCGGGTTGGCGAACTTCCCGCCGACCGAGCATTGCCGGCAGTGCCTTTCGGAGGACATCAGCTGGCAACTGGGCAGCGGTCGTGGCGAGATCTACAGCTGGACGGTCGTTTATCGGCCCGTCACAGCGGAATTCGAACCACCCTATGCGCCGGCCATCATCACCCTGGACGAGGGCTATCAGATGCTGACGAATGTCGTCGGCGTGGCACCCGAGGACCTCGACGTGGGCATGCGGGTGCGCGTGCAGTTTCACGGCGTCGGCGCCGACGTGACGCTCCCCTACTTCACCGGCGCGGAAGTGGATAGTTCGTGAGCCCCAGAACCACGAACGGCCTGCCGGTCACCGCCTACCTGGTCCTGGGGGTGCTGGCGGCCAACGACGAACGACTCACCGCCGGTGAGATCAAGATGCGCGCCGAACTTTCGGTCGGCCATTTCTATTGGTCTCCGTCGGTCAGTCACGTGCGCCGGGAACTGGCTCGCCTGCTGCAGCGCGGCATGGTCGGCGAGACCGGCGCACAATCCGGCAAGCGTGCCATCACCTTGTATGAGACCACCGATGCCGGCCTCGACGCGCTGCGCCGCTGGGTGCAGCACTTCCCGGGGCAGGACCAAGTGGTGATCAAACACCCCGTCATTCTGAAAACTTGGCTGGCCCGCGGCCAGGACCCCGAACACGTCCTCGACACCTTGGACCGGCATCTTGACGCGACCCGGGCCCGGCTGGACGAGGCGCTGTGGTCGCGGCAGCGGTCAGTCGATCTCGGCATCACCGACGACCCCGAGCAGCGCTACTCCTTCGCGGTGTTGGACTACGCGATCCGCGGGCTGTACGCGGAGCTCTCCAACATCTCGCAATTGCGCGACGAGATCGCCAGCGGCACAACCCGAGACCCGGTCAAGCGGGTGCGGCGGCCGAAGGGTCAGATCCGGCGCCGGACGCGGAGGACCCCGGCGTAGCCGAGCGAACGCCACGGACCGTGTAGGCCGTGCCGCGGGGCTCGCGCTCCCACAGCTCCTCTCCCGCCCCGATGTCAGTTCCCTGAGCGATCAATTTTCGCTTGAG
>NZ_LZMB01000353.1 GCF_001673555.1 Mycobacterium sp. 1165178.9
GAGCCTGCCCGTGGTAAAGGTGGCCCGCATCGCGGGGCAGTACGCCAAGCCGCGATCGGCCGACATCGACGCGCTGGGGCTGAAGTCTTACCGCGGTGACATGATCAACGGCTTCGCCCCGGACGCCGCCGTGCGCGAGCACGACCCGTCGCGGTTGGTGCGCGCCTACGCCAACGCCAGCGCGGCGATGAATCTGGTGCGGGCGCTGACGTCTTCGGGATTGGCCTCGCTGCATCTGGTGCACGACTGGAACCGGGAATTCGTCCGCACCTCGCCGGCCGGCGCGCGGTACGAGGCGCTGGCCACCGAGATCGATCGCGGCCTGCGCTTCATGAGCGCCTGCGGTGTGGCCGACCGCAACCTGCAGACCGCCGAGATCTACGCCAGCCACGAGGCTTTGGTGCTCGACTACGAGCGCTCCATGCTGCGCCTGTCTGAGAGCGACAGCGGCGAACCGCAGCTGTACGACTTGTCGGCGCACACCGTGTGGATCGGTGAGCGGACCCGCCAGCTCGACGGCGCCCACGTCGCCTTCGCCGAGGTGATCGCCAACCCGATCGGGGTCAAGATCGGCCCGACGATCACCCCCGAGCTGGCCGTCGAATACGTCGAGCGGCTCGACCCGCACAACAAGCCCGGCCGGTTGACCTTGGTGAGCCGGATGGGCAACAACAAGGTTCGCGACCTGCTGCCCCCGATCGTGGAGAAGGTCCAGGCCACCGGCCACCAGGTGATCTGGCAGTGTGACCCGATGCACGGCAACACCCACGAGTCGTCCAACGGTTACAAAACCCGCCACTTCGACCGCATCGTCGACGAGGTGCAGGGCTTCTTCGAGGTGCACCGCGCGCTGGGCACCCATCCGGGCGGCATCCACGTCGAGATCACCGGCGAGAACGTCACCGAGTGTCTGGGTGGGGCGCAAGACATTTCGGACACCGACTTGGTCGGCCGTTACGAAACCGCTTGCGACCCACGGCTGAACACCCAGCAGTCGCTCGAGTTGGCCTTCCTCGTCGCCGAGATGCTGCGCGACTGATCTAGCGTCGCCTACAACAGTCCGTTGAGGTTGCTCCCGACGGTCCACGCCGCGGCGGCGGCCAATCCGGTGATCGCCAGCACCAGCGCCACCCAGACCAGCACCATGCGCCTGCCGTGCTGGCGTGCCCACACGAATTCGCTGATTGGGATGCCCGCGAATTCGCCTGTGACAGGCTCGTATTCGTAGTCAACGTCGGGCTCGTCGCCGGTCTGCGCGGCGCGTTGCGGCTCCGACCAATCCTCGGGACCCCTCGTCATCTGGCGAGTGGGTTGACGCACCGGCGCCGGGCCGGTCGGTCCGGGCCGCTGCACGGTGGCCGGGCGTTGGGTGGTCCGGCTGCGCTGCAGCGCCGCCGACCTGTGTTGTGCGGAGTTTTGCGGCGCCGGCACCCGAAAATCCGGCAGCGCAAGCTCTTCGGCGATCGCATCGAGCTCGGCGCGCATCTCGATCGCGTCGGCATACCGCTCGGCCGGATCGCGGGCCGTCGCACGCTCCACGAATTCGTCGAACTGCGCGGGCACACCGTCGATGGCCGCACCGGGCGGCGGCACGTCGGTGTCCAGCCGTTGGTAGGCAAGCGACAACGCCGAATCGCCGGTGAACGGCGTGCGCCCGGTCAGCAGCTCATAGGTCATGATGCCCGCGGAGTAGACGTCGCTGCGCGGACTGGCGTCGCCGTCGCGCACCTGCTCGGGCGACAGGTAGGCCGCGGTGCCCAAAATCACGCTGCTAGAAGTGATTCCGGCCGCCGCGACGGCCCGGACCAACCCGAAGTCGGCGATCTTCACCTCGCCGTCGTCGGAGATCAGCACATTCTCGGGCTTGACGTCGCGATGCACCAGTCCGGCCCGGTGCGCGGCGGCCAGACCGCCGAGCACCGGACGAAGCACCGCCGCCACGGCGTACGGTGGCATGGGTCCGCGTTCGCCCAGCAACTCGCGCAGCGTGCCGCCCTCGATGAGCTCCATCACCAGAAACGGGTGCCGGGCATCCAGGCCCTGGTCGTAGACCGCCACCAGCCCGGGATCCTTGAGCCGGGCCACGGTTTGGGCCTCGCGCTGAAACCGGGTCAGGAATTGCGCGTCGCCGGCGTAGCGGGAATCCATCACCTTCACCGCGACCGGTCGGTCCAGCCGGGTGTCCAGGCCGCGATACACCGTCGACGTGCCGCCGCTGGCGATCCGGGACTGAACCCGGTAGCGGCCGTCCAGCAAAGCGTTGTCCAACGGATCGGCCGACCCGGCTTCGGGTCGGCGACGGTGCGGGCCGGCCCGGCCGGAGGAGGGGGTCCCGCCCCCGCGCGGGGAAGGGCCGGGCGGTTCGGCTTTGGCCACGGGGCCATCGTAAGTGCGCGCCCAGGATTGCCCGGCAGAACACGGGTTCAAGGTCGGCATCTAGGCATACACTTGCCCGGATGAGCAGTATTCCTGCCGGCGACGATGTGCTAGAGCCCGACGAGCCGATTTACGACTTGAAGCGGGTCGCCGAATTGATGGGGGTGCCGGTCACCAAGGTGCATCAGCAACTCCGGGATGGGCACCTGGTTGCGGTCCGGCGCGAGGAGGGCCTGGTGGTACCGCAGCTGTTCTTCACCAAATCCGGTGAGGTGGTCAAGAGCCTGCCGGGTTTGTTGACGATCCTGCACGACGGCGGCTATCACGACACCGAGATCGTGCGCTGGTTGTTCACCCGGGATCCCTCCCTGACGGTCACCCGAGATGGCAGCCGGGATGCGCTCAACAACGCCCGGCCCGTCGACGCCCTGCACGCCCACCAGGCGCGGGAAGTCGTGCGACGGGCGCAAGCGATGGCCTGCTGAGCTCGTTCGCTCATCCGACGGTGACGCCGTCTCCCTCGGGTTGCCGTGCGGGAGCTCTGTAGAGGCTGTACCAGGCGAACAACGCGCAGGCGGTGGCCAGCGAGAAGTGCAGCCACGAGTACATGCCATGGGAGCCATCAGGTTTGAAGATCACCATCACCCAGGTCGACAAGCCGCCGATGACTGCGACCGCCCGTCGGGACTGCGCCAGCGGGGCCACGATCGCCAGCGGCCACGAGTAGTACCAGGGCAGGGCGGCCGGCACGAACAGCACCACGATCAGCATCGACCACGCGATGCCGGTCAGCGCAGCCCGATCGTCGCGGCGGAAGCGCCACCACAACAGCGGCAGCGAAATCGCGATGACCGCGATGCCGACCAGCCGGGTGACGCGCAGGATCGGATAAAAGCTCACCGGGAAGAACCCGCTGCCGATCGCATGGATCAGGTTGGCGGCCGCGGTCGGCACCGTCAGCCAGTTGATGATCTTCACCGACCCGGCCAGCGCGGTCAGCCAGCCCAGGCCGACGCCGGCCACCGCGGACAGGACCGCGAAGACCACGGCGAAGATCAACAGCGATAACGCCGTCGCGGTGAAAAACGCTGGCACCGGCCGATATCCCCGCCGATCGCGCAGGTGCCGCATCCACACCCACACCAAAAACGGCAGCGCGATGCCCGCGGTGGCTTTGACCGCGATGGCGACCGTGATCAGCGTGATGCCCGCAACGTGGCGGCCGCCGAACGTCAGCGCGACGCCGGCGGCCATCAAGCCCACCATCAGCATCTCGTTGTGCACCCCGCCCATCAGATGAATGAGCACCAGGGGGTTCAGCGCACAGATCCACAGCGCCGTCGAACCGTCGGTACCCAGATGGCGCGCTATGCGCGGCGTCGCCCAGACCAGGAGGACCAGGCCGGGCAGCATGCACAACCGCAGCAACGCGGTGCCCGCCACCACGTTGTTGCCCACGATGATCGTGATGATCTTCGCCACCAGGATGAACACCGGGCCGTAGGGCGCGGTCGTGATGGACCAGATGGGACTGACGTTGTCCAGCAAGCTGTTCGGGTTGGCGACGGGACCGACCGCGTACGGATCCAGGCCGTCGCGCAGCAGCGCGCCCTGCGCCAGATACGAGTAGGTGTCCCGGCTGAAGACGGGCACCGACACCAGCAGCGGCGCCAGCCAAAAGCCGGTGGTGGCCCTCATGACGAACTCGCTCGCCTCGCCGGCCAGCACCCGACGGCCCAAGCTCAGCCACGCGATCAGCATCAGGCCGACACCGATCCACAACACGATCGACGACAGCACCAGGCCGTGGCCAAAACGCAACCAGGACATGTGTATTGACTCGAGCAGCGGGTCGTGCTGGCGGGTGCTGCCGGCGCCCAGCCCGCCCAGGGTGATCAGCACCGATCCCAGCAGGCCCAGCTTCGCCGGTCCGGAGTCACCGGCGGCGACGAACCCCTTCAGCTGTGAAAACCATTCGCCGCGAGAGGGTTTGGCGGCCGGCGAATCCGCGGCGGGGGTGTCCGTGGGCGTCGTCATCGATTCAGGCCGACCGGTTCGTGGCCAGCTTGGCCAATTCGGACAGCCCCGCTTTGGCCGCGGTGTTGATGGGTGCGGCCGCCAGCGTGGCCAGCGCCCGTTGGGTCAGCGCGGCGATCCGCTGCTCGGCCGCGGCCAGGGCGCCCACCGCCTCGATGACGTCGCGCAGCTGATCCACCTGCGTGTCGCTCAGGCGGCCCCCGACCGAGGTCCGTAATAGGTTGGCCGCCAACGGGTCTGACTTCTCCGCCAATTCCACCGCCTCGGCCAGCAGCACGGTGCGCTTACCTGATCGCAGATCGTCCCCGGACGGTTTGCCGGTGACCGCGGGGTCGCCGAAAACCCCGAGAACGTCGTCGCGCAGCTGAAACGCCACCCCCAGGTCCGTCCCGAACTGGCTGAAGGCGTCGTGGACGTCGGGCCGGTCGGCCGCGGCGGCCGCCCCGAGCTGCAGCGGCCGCGACACCGTGTAGCAGGCGGTTTTGAAGGTGTCGACGTTCATCGCCGAGGCGATCGAGGCGGCCGCGCTGGCCTCGGCGACGATATCGAGGTACTGCCCGCCGAGCACCTCGGTGCGGATGTTCGCCCACACCCGTCGCACCCGTCTTTGGGCCTGTGGCGTCAGCTCGACACCGAAGACGATGTCGTCGGCCCACGCCAACGCGAGATCGCCGAGCAAGATGGCGGCCGACATGCCGAACTGCTCCGGGGAGCCCTGCCAGTGCCGGTCGCGATGCAGCTGCGCGAACTGCACGTGCGTGGTCGGACGGCCCCGCCGGGTCGAGGAGTCGTCGATTACGTCGTCGTGCACCAGCGCGCAGGCGTGCAGCAGCTCGAGAGCGGAAAACAGCAGCAGCACTTGCTCATCGGGGGCTTCGGTGGCCACGGCGCGCCAGCCCCAGTAGGCGAACAAGGGCCGTAGCCGCTTGCCGCCATTGAGCACGAAATCTTCCAGCGCGGCGATCAGTCCGCTGTAATCCTCACCGATGTACGCGGTCTCGGTGCGCCGGTCATGCATGTACCGCCGCAATTGGTCGGTGATGGCGCCGGTCAACTCGACGGTTGCCGCTGCTTCGGAAGCTCCAAGGCTCAGCGCGGCGCCCCTTTCTGCTCGGCTGGCTGGGTGTTCCAGGCCCGACCAGTGTATTCGCCGCCCCACCCCCGCCGCCGCACATGACCCCGGCCGGTGAGCCCAGTTGCTTCGCCTGCCTCAATAACCCGCCCCTATGCTGGCGGGTGCGCTGGGGCTCGCGCGGAATCCGCGCGGCCCACAGGGCGCCCCCGGGAGTCGTCAGATGGAGAGAAGCCGCGTGACCCTCAACACCATTGCGCTCGAGCTGGTGCCGCCGAACGCCGACGAAGGTCGGGAGCGGGCGCTCGAAGAGGCGCGGAAAGTGGTGCGAAATTCCGCCGAGTCCGGCCTCGACGGCCGGATCGGACACGTGATGATTCCGGGGATCATCGCCGAGGACGACGATCGTCCCATCCAGATGAAGCCCAAGTTGGACGTGCTCGACTTCTGGTCGGTCGTCAAGCCGGAACTGCCCGGCATCAAGGGCCTGTGCACGCAGGTCACCGCGTTCATGGACGAGCCGTCGCTGCGCGCGCGGCTGACTGAGCTGACGTCGGCCGGCATGGAAGGCGTTGTGTTCGTCGGCGTGCCGCGCACCATGAACGACGGCGAGGGCTCCGGCGTGGCCCCCACCGATGCCCTGTCGATCTACCGCGAGCTGCTGACCAACCGCGGCGTCATCCTGATCCCCACCCGGGACGGCGAACAGGGCCGGTTCACCTTCAAGTGCGACCAGGGAGCCACCTATGGCATGACCCAGCTGTTGTACTCCGACGCGGTCGTGGGCTTCCTGAGCGAGTTCGCCGAAAAGACCGACCACCGGCCGGAGATCCTGCTGTCATTCGGCTTCGTACCGAAGATGGAGAGCCGGGTCGGACTGATCAACTGGCTCATTCAGGATCCAGGCAATCCGGCGGTGGCCGCCGAGCAGGAGTTCGTCAAGAAGCTGGCCGCCGGCGAACCGGCGCAGAAGCGCCAGCAGATGGTCGATCTCTACAAACGGGTCATCGACGGGGTCGCCGAGCTCGGCTTTCCGCTGAGCATCCATCTCGAGGCGACCTACGGAAATTCCGGACCGGCTTTCCAGACGTTCGCGGAGATGCTCGCCTACTGGTCACCGGCCGGGCAGGCTTAGCTAGCTGGGCGGCGGTTGGTCGCGCGGCGCGGTCAACCGCGGTGACCGGTCCCGGCTGACCCAGGCCAAGAGGCCCACGACGCCCGCGGCCGCGAACGACGCGATGCACAGCCACACCACCGCTCCGGTGAAGGACCGGGTGTTGGGGTCGGTGTAACGGGCCTGGGCGGTCATGGTGCTCACCACGCCCGGTTTGAGCTTCCACGCCACCACGTCGGGTTCGACCCGATCGCCGTTGGTGGAGGTCACTACGCCGGGAAAGGCCACGGTCAGCTCCACGTCGGCCTCGGGGTCGGTCAGCGAGGTCAGGTCCGCCCGGCCCTCCAGGATCACCAGGTTGCCGTTGCGGCGCAGCGTCAGGTTCACCCCGGAGGCGTCGGAGTTCATGTTGGCCAGCTGCGGCAACTCGGCGAACGTCAGATCGGAGAACACCGCCTGCGAGCCGACGTAGCCGTCGCTGTCGTAGTTCGACACCGCCACCTTCTGGCTGAAGGGCAGGTTATTGCTGTCCAGTTGTGGACCGGTGTCTTTGGAGGTTTTGGGTTTGGCGGCGGCGACGATCTCGCCGGACACCAGGTCGTCAGGGGAGACGGTGAGCGACGCCCTGACCCGCAGACATCCAGTGGCCAGCGGCACCAGCAGCAGCAACATCGCGATGGCCGTCAGGCGGCGCCGCCGAGCTCGAAACGCTCGGGATCCTCGGCTGCTGGACGGGGGAGAGCTGGCTCGCACCAGGTCATCGTGCCAGATCCGATGTCCCACTTAGTGGAGTCTTCCGATGTGTGCCGACTTCGGGTGTTACAGGGGGAGCTTGCGGCCCAGGATGGCAAACGCCCGCGGGTCGCCGGCGAAGTGGTAGCCGCGGATGACGTCGGTGAAGCCCAGCCGCCGGTACAACCGCCACGCGCGGTTGGGCTCACCATTGGTTTCCGGCGTGGAGAGCAATACATTGCGCTCGGCGCGACCGGCCAGCAGCCGTCGCGCCAACGCCTCGCCGAGACCGCGGCCCTGGGCGCGCGGGTGGATGTGCAGCTCGGTCAACTCGAAGTAGCTGTCCATCAGCCGGGAGATCTCCTGGGGCGGCGAGCCCCCGCGCTGCATGCCCAGCACGACCTGCTGCTGCCACCATTGCCCGGGAGCACCGGGGTAGCCGTATGCCACGCCGAGCAGCGGGGCGCCGGCCAAGTCTTCCGCCGAGGGTGGTTGTGCGCCTGCGTCTTCGGATTCATGGGTTTCGACGACGCCGGCGCCCTGCCAGCCCCGCCGCCGGATATGTTCGAGCCACATCGCAGCGCGCTGATTCTCGGTGCCCCGTGGGTAGCGCATCGCGTCGACGTAGACCGCCAGGGCATCGCCCAGGCGACGCTCCATGTCGCTGGGGAGCAGATCGATGAGGCATATCGCCAACTCGCGGTCTCCTCCTCATCGGGCGTCCAGGCTGGTGCGGGTCCCGGGCACTATTTCGCGGGCACTATGTGGTCGCTGTGGTCCAGGTCCCTATTGCCCATTATCGGACCCAGCTGCGACGGCCGGGCGGGCGGTCGCAGCACCGGACCGGTGAACCGTCGCGGTTCGGGAAGCCGGTTGTAGCGCACGGCCGTTCCGGTCTCGCGGAGCGCCGGGAGGTGGGCGGGATAGAATCGGCGGCGAACCAGTGGTATGGGGCAGATTGACCTCGTATCATTGAATTAATGCCCTCCCAACGGGCATCCGCGTGTTACCGATAGTCACGTGCCATACCGTCGGCAAGGAGGGACGAATGCCACTCTCCGATCATGAGCAGCGGATGCTCGATCAGATCGAGAGCGCGCTCTATGCCGAGGACCCCAAATTCGCGTCAAGCGTTCGCGGTGGGGGCTTTCGCGCACCTACCGCCCGTCGGCGGCTGCAGGGCGTGGCGCTGTTCGTCATCGGCTTGGCCATGCTGGTCTCCGGGGTGGCGTTCAGGGCAACGATGATCGGAAACTTCCCGATTCTCAGCGTCTTCGGGTTCATCGTCATGTTCGGCGGAGTGATCTTCGCGATCACCGGTCCCCGGTTGTCCGGCAGGGCCGATCATTCCGGGCCGGCACCCACTTCGCTGCGTCAGCGCCGCAACAAGAGCGGGGGTTCGTTCACCAGCCGCATGGAGGATCGGTTCCGCCGCCGCTTCGACGACTAGGCGCATTCACACATTCGGGGTAGCCACCGGCTGCCCCGATTTGTTTCCCCAGGGCTCGGCGGCGTCGACCGTCCGGCCGTGACAATCAACCGTCGATGCCGTTTTGCAGCTCAACCGAGCCCTAACCGAGGCGCGTCGCAGCATTCACGCCCCACCGCGCCCCACTAGAGTTCCCCACTACGCCCCACAATGCGTATTTTGCCTGGTAAGCGCGATTCGTCCGACGCCCTTGGACAGGCCCGGGCACGCTCCCGACACACCCTTCATGCCGCTTTGACCGCGCCCTGACGACGGATAACCCCGAAAACGCCACGGCGACATCGCGAGAATGGGGCAGAGTGGGGGATTGTGGGGTATGGTGGCTGCAGCGTTTGGGTGACCCCAAAGGGGAGGTGAGCTGGTGTTTCTCGGCACCTACACGCCCAAACTCGACGACAAGGGGCGGCTGACGCTGCCCGCCAAGTTCCGCGACGCGCTGGCAGGGGGGTTGATGGTCACCAAGAGTCAGGACCACAGCCTCGCCGTCTATCCGCGGGCGGAATTCGAGCAATTGGCCCGCCGGGCGAGCAAGGCCTCGCGGAGCAACCCCGAGGCCCGGGCGTTTCTCCGCAACCTCGCGGCCGGCACCGACGAGCAGCATCCCGACGCGCAGGGCCGGATCACGTTGTCGGCCGACCACCGGCGGTACGCGAACCTTTCGAAGGACTGCGTGGTCATCGGCGCGATCGACAACCTGGAGATCTGGGATGCCCAGGCTTGGCAGGACTACCAGCAGACCCACGAAGAGAACTTCTCCGCGGCCAGCGATGAAGCACTCGGCGACATCATCTGAGGCGCATGCCCGTGCAACGTGGCCTCTGCCCGAACCGACCCTGGCGTACTTCCCCAACGCCAGGTTCGCGACTTCGGTCAGAGACCTCGATGCAGGGGCGCCGCACCTGGTAAGGCCCGTCCGGGCGGCACAGACCCGAGGCGGCGCGAGGGCCCGGCTCGTGGCGGCCGGGGTGGCCGACGGCTGCCGGCAGATCCGTGGAGGCGTTGCGGTGGCTGAGAATTCGAGTTCCGACGACTACGGCCATGTCCCGGTCCTGCTGGAACGCTGCGTCGAACTGATCACACCCGCGCTTACCCGTCACCACCACGACGGGTCGGGGGCGACGCTGCTCGATGCCACCCTCGGCGCGGGTGGCCACGCGGAGCGGTTCCTCACCGACCTGCCGGGGCTGCGGCTGATCGGAATCGACCGCGATCCCACTGCGCTGGACATCGCCCGGGCCCGGCTGGCGCGCTTCGCCGACCGGGTCACGCTGGTGCACGCGCGCTACGACGGCATCGCCGGGGCGCTGGACGAATCCGGTTATGCGGCAGCCGAATCGGTGGATGGAATCCTGTTCGACCTCGGGGTGTCGTCCATGCAGCTGGATCGCGCGGAGCGGGGCTTCGCCTACGCCCAGGACGCACCGCTGGACATGCGGATGGACCCGTCGTCGCCGCTGACCGCGGCCGACATCGTCAACACCTACGACGAGGCGGAGCTGGCGAGCATCTTGCATCGCTACGGCGAGGAGCGGTTCGCACGTCGCATCGCCGCGCACATCGTGCGCCGACGTTCCCGTGAGCCGTTCAGGTCGACGTCGGACTTGGTAGCCCTGCTGTACGAGGCGATTCCGGCCGCGGCCCGGCGCACCGGAGGACACCCGGCCAAGCGCACGTTCCAGGCGCTGCGGATCGCGGTCAACGACGAGCTGGACACGCTGCGCCGCGCACTCCCGGCCGCGCTGGAGGCCCTGAACGTCGGCGGCCGCATCGTGGTGATGGCCTACCAATCGCTGGAAGACCGGATAGTCAAGCGGCTCTTCGCGCAGGCGGTGGCGTCGCGCACCCCGGTGGACCTCCCGGTCGAGCTTCCCGGCCATGAGCCGCGATTCCGGTCCGTTACACACGGCGCCGAACGCGCGGACGCCGCCGAGGTCGAACGCAATCCACGCAGCGCCGCGGTGCGGTTGCGGGCGCTGCAACGAATGGAATCAGAGCAGGCTGGGGGGGAAGGCGACGCATGAGAGCAGAACGCGAGACGCAGAAGCGGCGCGGTGGCAGCGACCGTCGGGGCGGACGCGACGGTCCTGCCCGGCGCAGCACCCGTCCCGCGACCGAATCCGCGTCGGCGCGGCGCACCCGCGGCGGCCGGGCCTCGGCGCCCGCCCGCGAAGCCCGCGCGCCCAAGCACGGACCGCAGACCAGCCCCATCGCCCGGCCGGCGCGGCCCAAGAGCGCCAGCCAGGCCAAGGCGCGGGCCAAGGCGCGGAAAGCCAAAGCGCCCAAGGTGGTTCGTCCTCGTCTGACCGAACGGCTGGCCGCCCGGCTGGCATCGATCGACCTGCGGCCGCGGACGCTGGCCAGCAAGGTTCCGTTCGTCGTGCTGATCATCGGTGCGCTGGGCGTCGGCCTCGGGCTCACGCTGTGGCTGTCCACGGACTCCGCCGAACGCTCCTACAAGTTGAGCCATGCCCGGGAGCGGACCCGGTTACTGCAGCAGCAGAAGGAAGCGCTGGAGCGCGACGTGCGCGAAGCGGAGGCCGCCCCTGCGCTGGCGGAGGCGGCCCGCAAGCAGGGCATGATCCCGAGCAGGGACACCGCGCATCTGGTCCAGGACCCGTCCGGGAACTGGGTGGTGGTCGGCACACCCAAGCCGGCCGACGGCGTTCCGCCGCCGCCGCTGAACAGCAAGCTTCCCGACGAAGTGCCGCAGCCCCCCAAGCCACCGGCCGCGCCCCCGGAGGTCTCGACCCGGGTCGAGCCGGCCCCCGGCGGCCCCGCCCCGGCCAGGTCCGGGCCCGAAGCGCTGCTGCGCGCCCCCGACGGCGCGTCGACGGTGGGCGGGCAACACCTGCCGCCGGCGGCGCCTCCGGTGCCCGGCGCGCCTGCCGGCCCCGGGTTGCCCGTGACGGGTACGCTGCCCGGCATGCCAGGCGGACCGGCGACGGGTGCATTGCCCGGCATGCCCGCTGCACCGGCAACCGGCCCGGTCACCGGACGCGCGCCCGGCGTGCTGCCGGGGTTGCCGACGCCGGGATTGCCCATGCCGGCCGGACCCGCGACGCCTCTGGCCCCGGCCGAGGTGCCGATTCCCTTGGGCGGGTTGCCGATTCCGGCGCCTGGCCAGGTGCCCGCGCCGTTGCCCGCCGAGATCCCGGTCCCGTTGCAGTTGGGCCGCCCGGCGGCGCCGGCCCAACCGGCGGCCCCCGGCGCGCCGGCTAGCGGCCTGCCCGGGTCCGCGGTCGTCGTTCCGCCAGGTGTGCCCAGGTGAGCCGCGGTGAATCCCCTCGGGCACGGCGGTCGCAGTCCGCGCGGCCGACCCGTGGTCCCCGTAAGGACGTGCAGGCCAAGGACGTACGGCAATCCAAGCGGCGCGCGAAGCCTGCGCAAGCAGACGTTCGCGAGCCGAAGCGGTTTCGGAAAGCCAAGCAAGCCAAAGGCGTCGGGGCGGCACAGCGGTCCGAGGCGGCGGCGTCAGGGCACTCGGCGCGGCAGCGTCGCACCCGCCAGATCGTGGAGTTGACCAGCCGCGGTGGGTCATTCGTCTTCCGGCATCGCGCCGGCAACGTGGTCATCCTGGTGCTGATGCTGATGGCGGCCGCCCAGCTGTTCGTCCTGCAGGTGACCAACGCCTCGTCGCTGCGCGCCCAGGCCGCCGGTCAGCTCAAGGTCACCGATGTGGAAAAAGCGGTGCGCGGCAGCATCATCGACCGTCGCAAGGACCAGCTCGCCTTCACCATCGAGTCGCGGGCGCTGACCTTCCAGCCGAAACGGATTCGCAAGCAACTGGAGGAAGCCAAAGCCAAGAACTCGAGCGCCCCGGATCCGCAGCAGCGGTTGCGCGATATCGCCAAAGAGGTCTCCGGTCGGCTGGGCAACAAGCCGGACTCGGCAACCGTCTTGAAGAAGCTGCAAACCGACGAGAACTTCGTCTACCTGGCGCGCGCCGTCGATCCCGCTGTCGCCAGCGCGATCTCGGACAAGTATCCCGAGGTCGGTTCCGAACGCCAGGATCTGCGCCAGTATCCGGGGGGATCGCTGGCGGCCAACATCGTCGGCGGCATCGACTGGGACGGTCACGGCCTGCTGGGCCTGGAAGAGGCGATGGACTCGGTGCTGTCCGGCACCGACGGCTCGGTCACCTACGACCGCGGATCCGACGGTGTGGTCATCCCCGGCAGCTACCGCAACCGGCATCGGGCGGTCAACGGCTCGATGGTCCAGCTGACCCTCGACGACGACATCCAGTTCTACGTGCAGCAGCAGGTTCAGCAGGCCAAGAACGTGTCTGGCGCGCATAATGTTTCGGCCGTCGTGCTCGACGCCAAGACCGGCGAAGTGCTGGCCATGGCCAACGACAACACCTTTGACCCCTCCCAGGACATCGGGCGTCAGGGCGACAAGCAGCTGGGCAACCTGGCGGTGTCCTCGCCGTTCGAGCCCGGCTCGGTGAACAAGGTGATCACCGCGTCGTCGGTCATCGAGTACGGCTTGTCCAATCCCGATGAGGTGTTGCAGGTTCCGGGCACCATCGAGATGGGCGGGGTTTCCATTCACGACGCGTGGGAGCACGGCGTGATGCCCTACACCACCACCGGCGTGTTCGGAAAGTCCTCCAACATCGGCACTTTGATGCTCGCGCAGCGCGTCGGGCCGGAGCGCTTCTACGACATGGTCCGCAAATTCGGTCTGGGGCAACGCACCAACGTGGGCCTGCCGGGGGAGAGCGCCGGGTTGGTGCCGCCGATCGACCAGTGGTCGGGCAGCACGTTCTCGAACCTGCCCATCGGGCAGGGTCTTTCGATGACGTTGTTGCAGATGACCGCGATGTATCAGACGATCGCCAACGACGGGCTACGGATGCCGCCGCGGATCATCAAGGCCACCATCGCCCCCGACGGCACGCGCACCGAAGAGCCGCGCCCGGAAGGCGTGCGGGTGGTGTCGCCGCAGACGGCGCAGACCGTGCGCAACATGCTGCGTGCGGTCGTGCAAAAGGACCCGATGGGCTACCAGCAGGGCACGGGGGCCGCCGCTGCGGTGACGGGCTATCAGATGGCCGGCAAGACGGGCACCGCGCAGCAGATCAACCCGGCCTGCGGCTGTTATTTCGACAATGTCTACTGGATCACGTTCGCCGGAATGGCCACCGTCGACAACCCCCGGTACGTCATCGGCATCATGATGGACAACCCGGAGCGCAACGCCGACGGCACGCCGGGTCACTCGGCGGCCCCGTTGTTCCACAACATCGCCGGCTGGCTCATGCAGCGCGAAAACGTGCCGCTGTCGCCCGACCCCGGCCCGCCGCTGACGTTGCAGGCCACCTAGCGGGTCGCCGCCAGGCGGCCGGAGGTGCCGAAACCCCGGTAAGCCGCCCGGCGGCTTCGTCGGCGCGCGGATCGCCTCATGCCCGGATTCTGCTAGGTAGGGTGTCATGGCCGATCATGAGGACGACGCCGCGTCGGAGGGAGGTGTGAGCAGAGTGGTGCCCGTGCCCACTGGGTTACGCCCCAGCGCCGCCGCGGGCGTGCGGCTGCCCGCACTCGCGGAACTCCTCGGCGCGGTGTTGGCCGACGGTCCAGGTCAGGGCAGCACCGTGCCCGACGTGACCATCACCGGGGTGACGCTGCGCGCCCAGGACGTGCTGCCTGGTGACCTGTTTGCCGCACTGCCCGGTCTGGCGACCCACGGGGCCCGTTTTGTCGCCGACGCGATCGAACGCGGCGCGGTCGCCGTGCTCACCGATCCCGCCGGAGTCGCCGAGATGGCCACCCCGACCGTTCCGACGCTGGTGCACCCCGCCCCCCGCGGTGTGCTCGGCGGCGTGGCCGCAAGGGTGTACGGAAATCCGTCGGACCGGATGGCGGTCATCGGTATCACCGGCACGTCCGGCAAGACCACCACCACTTATATGGTCGAGGCCGGTCTGCGCGCCGCCGGCCGCACCGCCGGGCTGATCGGGACCATCGGGATTCGCATCGACGGCGCCGACGTCCCCAGCGCGCTGACCACTCCGGAGGCGCCGGCACTGCAGGCGATGCTGGCCGCGATGGCCGAACGGGGTGTGGACACCGTCGTCATGGAGGTCTCCAGCCATGCGCTGGCGTTGGGCCGGGTGGACGGAACCCGCTTCGCGGCGGGCGGTTTCACCAACCTGTCCCGCGATCACCTGGACTTCCACCCGACCATGGAAGACTACTTCAACACCAAAGCCTTGCTGTTCGAGCCGCATTCGCCGCTACGGGCGCACCGCGTCGTGGTGTGCGTCGACGACGAGGCCGGGCGGGCCATGGCGGCCCGGGCCGGCGACGCGATCACCGTCAGCGCCGAGGGTCAGCCCGCGCACTGGCGCGCCGTCGGCGTGGCCCCGATGGGCGCCGGGGGACAACAGTTCACCGTCGTCGATCCCGCCGGCGCCCGGCATCAGGTCGCAGTCCCGCTACCCGGTCACTACAACGTCGCCAATTGCCTTGTGGCGCTGGCTCTTCTGGATGTGGTGGGGGTGTCGCCGGAGCGGCCGGCGCCGGGGCTGCGGCAGACCCGCGTGCCGGGACGCATGGAACAGATCGACGCCGGCCAGGACTTCCTGGCCCTGGTCGACTACGCCCACAAGCCGGGCGCCCTGCGCGCGGTGCTGACCACGCTGGTGCGTCCGGGCCGGCGCCTGGCGGTGGTGTTCGGCGCCGGCGGCGAACGCGATCCGGGCAAACGGGCGCCGATGGGTGCCACCGCCGCCGAGCTGGCGGACCTGGTCGTCGTCACCGATGACAATCCGCGCGGTGAGGACCCGGCCTCGATTCGCCGAGAGATCCTGGCCGGCGCGGCCGAAAGTGGTTGCGCGGCAGAGGTCGTCGAGGTTGCCGATCGGCGCGACGCGATCAGGCGCGCGGTCGCGTGGGCGCGTCCGGGTGATGTGGTGCTGATCGCCGGCAAGGGTCATGAGACCGGGCAGCGCGCCGGCGGACACACTCGCCCCTTCGACGATCGGGTGGAGCTGGCCGAGGCGTTGCGGGACCTCGACGGGGTACAGCGGTGATCGACCTGACCGTCGCCCAGATCGCCGACATCGTCGGGGGCACCCTGTCCGACATCTCCCCGCACGACGCCGCGCGGCGTCACGTCACCGCAGCGGTGGAATTCGACTCACGCGCCGTCAAGCCTGGCGGCCTGTTCCTGGCGCTGCCGGGAGCGCGGACCGACGGGCATGACTTTGCGCCGGCGGCGGTCGCAGCGGGTGCGGTGGCCGTCCTGGCGGCACGACCGGTCGGGGTTCCGGCCATCGTGGTGCCCCCCCGACCGCCGGTGGCGGACCCGGACCGCGGGCTAGCCGGGGTGCTCGAGCACGACGCCGACGGGTCCGGCGCGGCGGTGCTGGGCGCGCTGGCCAAGCTGGCCCGGATGGTCGCCGCCGAACTGGTGGCCGGCGGGCTGAGGATCGTCGGCATCACCGGATCTTCGGGGAAGACCTCGACCAAGGACCTGGTGGCCGCCGTCCTGGCGCCGCTGGGTGAGGTGGTGGCCCCGCCCGGGTCGTTCAACAACGAGCTGGGACACCCGTGGACGGTGCTGCGGGCGACGGCCGACACCGACTACCTGGTTCTGGAGATGTCGGCCCGCCATCCCGGAAACATCGCCGCGCTCGCCGAAATCGCCACCCCGTCCATCGGGGTGGTCCTCAACGTCGGTACCGCGCACCTCGGCGAGTTCGGCTCGCGCGAGGCCATCGCCCAGACGAAATCCGAACTGCCCCAGTCCGTTCCGGCATCGGGTGTGGTGATCCTGAACGCCGACGATCCGGCCGTGGCGGCGATGGCGAACGTGACCGCGGCCCGGGTGGTCCGGGTCAGCCGCGCCGAGCGCACCAGCGCGGGCCCCAGCGACCTGTGGGCCGGGCCGGTTTCCCTCGACGAGCTGGCCCGGCCGCGGTTCACGCTGCACCGCCGCGATGCGTCCGGGGTGACGCAGGTGCCGGTGCAGCTCGGCGTCTACGGCGACCACCAGGTGAGTAACGCGCTGTGCGCGGCCGCGGTGGCGCTGGAATGCGGCGGCGACCCGCAACAGGTGGCCGCCG
>NZ_LZMB01000354.1 GCF_001673555.1 Mycobacterium sp. 1165178.9
GCCGCCGACGGTGTTCATGTCGACGTCGACAGCGAGCAGATAGCCGCAGCACTCGGCGCCGTGGGTGGCCACGTCGCCGACGAACAACCGCGCGTCGATCCGCTTGCCGACCAGACGGCCCTGCATGTCGGCGAACGCCACGATGACGATGTCCACCTCGCCGGTGCCGACCAGTCGTTCGAGCGCGGTCAACGACAACATCGCGGCGTTCGGCTCGGTCACAGCACTTTCTTCACTGGCCATGACCGTAGTCAACCAGGCGCTACCAGGTACTGGTGCGCAAAATGATCTCGGCGGCCAGCTGCGCCGTCGACTCCTGCACGCTGCGCCGCCCCAGGTGCACCACCCGGTATTCGGCGTAGACGTAGCGCTGGCTGGCCTGGGCCACCGCCCGCGCGGCCGGCGAGCTGACCAACACGGTGGTGCCGATCTCGACGGGCGGGCAGTGCCCATCGGTGATGGCGCCTTCGTAATCGGCGGCCTGCGGATGGCCGCGATCGATTACGACCAGTCCGACGAAACGGCCCAGCCGGGTTGCCGTCAGTTCCCACGCGAGTTCGGCGCCGGCGCGGTCGCCCATCACCACGGCCCACCCGATGCTCAGCGCGTCGAGGATGCCGATCACCGACTTGGGAGTCAAGCGCGGATCGAAGCCGATCACGACCGTCCGAAGCGAGGCGGTGTGTAGGCGCTCGCAGACGGCGTCATACGCCGCCGGGATGCGGTCCTCGTCACCCAATATGACAACGACCACGCCGGCCTCCGGGCCGGCTACAACCACCGGCACGGGGAATCCGTCCAGCGTGGTCATCATCGAGGACACCCCAGCACGCTACAGCCAAACGGCATGCGAGCGCGATGATTCTGGGCATTTAATACAGGGACTTAACTTTTTGACCGCGCCGTCAACGGCGACATTCGAGCCGGCATCGCAGCGAATGGCTTACGGCCGCAAGCGACTTGCGAGATGCGGCCGCTGCGGCGGTGGACCGTCAAGCAGCCTGAGAATACCGTCGATGTCGAGATTTGACGCCAGCAGATCTGCGGCGAGGTCGAGCTGGGCATCGCGGCGCGCGGCGACGTTGACGTCGCCGACCACGAAGCCGCTGCGGCCGGCCGCCTCGGCGACCCCGCGGAGCCACGCGCGCCGGAAATCGTCGTTGTCGAGCAAGCCGTGCCAATGGGTCCCGAAGACCGCTCCGCGCACCACGCCCTGCGGATGCGGCTCCGCACCCGCCGCGAACCAGCTCTGTTCGGCGCAGCGGGCGACCCGCCCGTGATGGATCTCGTAGCCGGTGAGCGGGTGCTGCCAGCGACGCAACGTCTTGTCGGGATGAAAGGCGATGTCGACGTCCAGCAGCCCGAGCCCGGGCACGCCTGCGGTCGCGGATTCCACCGGATCGTCTAGGCGACTGCACAGCATCTGGAATCCACCACAGATGCCCAGCACCGGCTTGCGGGCACGAGCGTGCGCGCAGATCGCGTCGGCAAGGCCGTGATCGCGCAGCCAGGACAGGTCGGAGACCGTGGCCTTGCTGCCGGGTATGACGATCAGGTCGGTGTCGGTGAGGTCGGCGGGGTCGGCGACCCAGCGGACCAGCACACCCGGCTCGCAGGCCAGCGCCTCGACGTCAGTGGAGTTGGAAATCCGGGGCAGCCGGACGGCGGCCACCCGCAGCCACTGGTCACCACGCGGGGGCGCGGGCATGCCGATGACGCGCCGCGCGACCACCGACAGCGAGTCTTCGGCGTCCAACCACAGCTCGTCGGCGTACGGCAACACGCCGTAGGTCGGGCGGCCCGTCATGTCATGCAGCTGACGCAACCCGGGTTCGAGCAGCGCGGGGTCACCGCGAAACTTGTTGACGATGAAGCCGGCGACCAGGGCTTGGTCGTCGGGTTCGAGCACCGCGATAGTGCCGAACAGATGCGCCAGCAGGCCGCCCCGGTCGATGTCCCCGACCAGGACCACCGGTAGATTCGCGGCCCGGGCCAGACCCATGTTGGCCAAGTCGGTGGCGCGCAGGTTGATCTCGGCGGGCGAACCGGCCCCCTCACAGATCACCGCATCAAATTCTGCGCGCAGGCAGGTCAATTCGTCGAATACGATGGAGGCCAGCCGATCGCGATGCCGCACATAGGTTTTCGCGCTGACCGAGTCGGCGACCCGGCCCCTGATCACCAGCTGCGAGGTGCGGTCACTGCCCGGCTTGAGCAGGATCGGGTTGAATCGCACGCTGGGTTCCAGTCCCGCCGCGCGCGCCTGGATCGCCTGGGCGCGGCCGATCTCACCGCCTTCGACGGTCACCACCGAATTGTTGGACATGTTCTGCGCCTTGAACGGGGCAACGCGGACGCCGCGGCGGGCCAACAACCGGCACAGGCCCGCCACCACCACCGATTTCCCGGCGTCGGAGCTGGTGCCCGCGACCAGCAACGCTCCGGTCATCCGGGAAACGTCATGGCAAGGTGAGGATTTCGACGCCGGTGTCGGTGACCAGCAGGGTGTGCTCGAACTGCGCGGTCCACTTGCGGTCCTTGGTGACCACCGTCCAGCCGTCGTCCCAGATCTCGTAGTCCAGACCGCCGAGGTTGATCATCGGTTCGATGGTGAACGTCATGCCGGGTTGGATGATGGTGGACACCGACGGCTGGTCGTAGTGCAGGACGACCAATCCGTTGTGAAACGTGGTACCGATGCCGTGGCCGGTGAAGTCACGAACAACGTTGTAGCCGAACCGATTTGCGTACGATTCGATGACGCGGCCGACGACCGAGAGGGCACGACCGGGCTTGACGGCGTTGATGGCGCGCATCGTCGCCTCCCGGGTTCGCTCCACCAACAGCCGGTGTTCTTGCGCGACATCGCCGGCCAGGAAGGTCGCATTGGTGTCGCCGTGCACCCCGTCGATGTAGGCCGTGACATCGATGTTGACGATGTCGCCGTCGGCGATCACCGTCGAGTCGGGGATCCCGTGGCAGATGACCTCGTTGAGCGACGTGCAGCACGACTTCGGGTAGCCCTTGTAACCCAGCGTCGAAGGATAGGCGCCGTGGTCGACCATGTACTCGTGGGCGATCCGGTCCAGTTCGTCCGTGGTGACCCCGGGTGCGACGGCTTTGCCCGCCTCCACCAGAGCGCCGGCCGCGATCCGGCCGGCCACGCGCATCTTCTCGATCACCTCAGGGGTCTGCACCCACGGCTCGCTGCCCTCTTGGGCCGTCGGCTTCCAGGCGTACTCGGGGCGCGGGATGCGGCTGGGCACCGGCAGAGTCGGGGACAACTCTCCGGGCGCGAGTGCGGTGCGAGCGGACATGGCGCCAGCTTAATCGCAGGCCGCGCGACCCGGCCGCGCGTCGCGGCGGGCGGGTGCACCCCCCGCGCGAAGCGCCGAGGGAGCATCGGCGGCGTTCAGTGAGTCGTCACGGCGGGAATTCGCACGTTCCCGCCTCCAACACACCCTCGAGGCCCGCCGCCGATCAGAACCGCTGGCGGCGCAGCAGCGAACGGCGCGGTCCCCGGATGATCACCGAGCCGCACACGACCCGGCCGGTCAGCACCACGTGGGGCCTGCCCTCACCGGGCGGGTCTTTGCGGCGGTCGCTGGCGCTTCCCACGTACACCTCGACGTCGTCGATCGAGGCGCTTGCCCCGTCGGGCAATCGAATCTCCACCGAACCCAACCTCATGTCGAGTTCGATGACCACCACCGGTCCCGCGAACCGGGCCTTGGTGAGGTCGAGTTCCACCGAGCCCAGGCGGCGGACCAGGGCCAGACGGGTGGGCACCGTCCATTCGCCGTGCCGCTTCAGCGAACCGGCCCAGCCCCGCAGTTCCACCCGGTCGGCCGCGGAGGTGACGATGGCGCCGGGTCCCGGCAGATCGCCGACCAAGCCGTCCAATTCGCCGCGCGTGCGCGCATAGGACACCTGTGACGAGCGCTGCTCGAACTCGTCGATATCGATCAGCCCGAGCGCGACCGCGTTGTGCAGTCGCCGCATCGTGCCGTTGCGGTCGGCGTCGGAGACGCGCAACGCCACCATGTCGCCGCCGGAATCCGTCATGTTCGCAATTTACCGCTGAAGCGGACCGGGGGCGCTACGCCGGATAGCGCCGGCCCGCTGCGCCCCCATCGGTCTAGGCCAGGAAGTTCGGCGGCAGGGTTTCGAACATGAACTTGGTCATCCGGACCGCCCACTCGGAGCTGCCGCCCCCCACGATCAGCGAGGCGAAGGCCAGGTCGCCGCGGTATCCGGCGAACCAGGAGTGCGATCCGCCCGGGAACTCCGCCTCCCCGGTCTTTCCGTAGATGTCGCCGCAGCCGGCGATCTCCTTCGCGGTGCCGTTGGTCACCACCAGACGCATCATCGGGCGCAGCGCGTCGATCATCTTCGGGCTGATCGGCGTGGTGTCGC
>NZ_LZMB01000355.1 GCF_001673555.1 Mycobacterium sp. 1165178.9
GCCGCACGCCGTCGCGGATGCCCTGCTCGGTGACGATGAGGTTGCCCCCGCGCAGAATCGGCGAGGCCATCAGGAACCAGCGCATGGCGTCGGAGCCGTCGCGGTCGAACACCTCGCTGACGTCGGGATAGTTGCGCAGCGACTTGCTCATCTTCTGGCCATCGGAGCCCAGCACGATGCCGTGTGCCACACAGGTTTTGAAGGCCGGCCGGTCGAACAGCGCGGTGGCCAGGACATGCAGCGTGTAGAACCAGCCGCGGGTCTGCCCGATGTACTCGACGATGAAGTCGCCGGGGTAATGACCGTCGAACCACTCTTCGTTCTCGAACGGGAAATGCACCTGGGCATACGGCATGGATCCCGAGTCGAACCACACGTCGAGCACGTCGGGGATCCGCCGCATCGTGCTGGCTCCGGTCGGGTCGTCGGGGTTGGGGCGGGTCAGCTCGTCGATGAATGGGCGGTGCAGGTTGGTGGGCCGCACCCCGAAGTCGCGCTCGAGTTCGTCGAGGCTGCCGTAGACGTCGATCCGTGGGTAAGCGGGATCGTCGGACTTCCACACCGGAATCGGGGTGCCCCAGTAGCGGTTTCGGGAGATCGACCAGTCGCGGGCGCCCTGTAGCCACTTGCCGAACTGGCCGTCCTTGACATGCTCGGGGTACCAGGTGATCTGCTGGTTGAGTTCGACCATGCGGTCCCGGAATTCGGTGACCGCGACGAACCACGACGACACCGCCCGATAGATCAGCGGATTGCGGCAGCGCCAGCAGTGCGGGTAGGGGTGTTCGTAGGTTTCGTGGCGAAGCAGCACCGCGCCGTTGGCCGAGGCAGGACCGCTACCGTTCTTCAGGTCGCGGATGATGTGCGGGTTGGCGTCAAAGACGTGCTGCCCCTGATAATCCGGGACTCCTGCGTCGAACCGCCCCTTGGAATCGACCGGCGTGACCGGCACGATACCGACCTTGTCGGTGGTCGCCATGTCATCCTCGCCATAGGCCGGCGCCATGTGCACGATGCCGGTACCGTCCTCGGTGGTGACGAAATCGCCGGGCAGGACCTGGAACGCGTCGGCCGTGTCCATAAAGTACGGAAACGGCGGCAGGTAACGGGTGCCCAACAGGTCGGCGCCGAGATAAGTGGCCAGGATCTCCGGCTCTTCGCCGAGCTCGCGGGTGTAGGCAGCCAGCCGCGCTTCGGCCAACAGGAAACGCCGCTCACCGACCCGCACCTGGACGTAGGTCACGTCGGGGTTGACGGCGACGGCGAGGTTGGACGGCAGGGTCCACGGCGTGGTCGTCCACACCAACAAATAGGCGCCATCCAGGTCGCCGCCGACCACCCTGAATCCGACCGTGAGAGCCGGATCCTGGCGGCTCTGGTACACGTCGTCGTCCATCCGCAATTCGTGGTTGGACAGTGGGGTTTCGTCGCGCCAGCAGTACGGCAGCACCCGGTAGCCCTCGTAGGCCAGGCCCTTGTCCCACAGCTGTCTGAACGCCCAGATCACCGACTCCATGTAGGGCAGGTCCAGCGTCTTGTAGTCGTCGTCGAAGTCGACCCAGCGCGCCTGGCGGGTGACGTAGGCCTGCCATTCGTCGGTGTAGCGCAGCACCGAGGCGCGGCATGCGTCGTTGAACGCGGCGATGCCCATGTCGTCGATCTGCGATTTGTCGGTGATGCCCAGCTGGCGCTCGACTTCGAGTTCGGCCGGCAGGCCGTGGGTGTCCCAGCCGAAGCGGCGCTCCACCTTGTAGCCGCGCATGGTGCGGTAGCGCGGGACGATGTCCTTGACGTAGCCGGTGAGCAGGTGCCCGTAATGCGGCAGCCCGTTGGCGAACGGGGGCCCGTCGTAGAACACGTATTCCGGTGCGCCGTCGCGCCGCGCGATGCTGGCCCGGAAGGTGTCGTCACGGGCCCAATAGTCCAGCACCTCGAGCTCGAGCGCGGGAAAGTCGGGCGCGCCCGGCTTCGGGTAAGCCTGGACGGAGTCCACGAGCTGAGGCTCAAAGTCAGCTTCGGGGCCGGATGTGTCGGTCACGATGCGCGTTGTCTCCTGTGCCACGGTGCAAACCGGGGACGACGACGCGCTGGCTGCGCGAGCGCCGCGGTACCACCCCGCTTGCCGCGCTTTCGCGTGGCCGCTCGATGACGGCTGTGACGGGCCTACCCGTTCGGTTCTACTGGGCCAGGACGGCCGTTCTTCCGAAGGCTCCCCGGTGATGGCCGGATCGACGCCAGTAAGACGATTCTACGAAGACCCGCAAATCCGGGCGCGCTCCAAGGGGTCGCCAAGGCGCAGAACTACCTCTGCGCCCAAGTGACCCCTTGGAGTGGGAGTCGCTCGACGTCCATCGAAGTTCGGCCTCAGGCCCGCACTTCGAGGACGCCGACCCGCCACAGGGCGGCGTACACGTGACGCAGCGGCACGCTCAGCAGGCGAGCGGCGCCGTCCACCAGGGGGTCGCCGCCGGCAGCGAACGCCCGGTTGTCGTCCCGGCGGTGGGCCTTGGTCACGGGAACCGGAAACGTGTCGGTGTCGCGCACGACGGTCAGCGTGCGGGTGGACGCTACGGTTACGTCGTAGAAAGCTGCGGTCATTTTCGCCTCCTAGGGGGAGATCCAAAGGGGATTGATCGGACTGGCGTGTCCCACCCCGCGTGATCTCAGAACGCTTGGCCGATAACGACTTAGCGTTGCGCCGACTCAGCCGAGAAGGTCGCGCCGGAGACCGGATCGGGACGAAACACGGTTCGGACTTCGGTCCGGACTATCGCTGGAACTCATGTGTCCCTCACCTCCTCGCGGTCACGATGTATGCGCGGGTCGCATGCAATCTATGCGCAGCAAAGGAGCAGAACCCGACGACCGTCGGAGAACCGCACCCCTCTCGTCAGAGCTTCGGCACCACACGACGTGTCCTGACCTGGAAAACGATCCGAGCCGGAAGCCACCTGGGCTCAACCCTTAAGCCGGGAGGAGCTGTCCTGACCCGGGGCGTCTTTCGACGTTCGGGGTCAGTGGCCTGTATTCGTGTAGACGCCTCACCTAACGAGGTGCTTACCGGACCGATCATGCACGACGGGTATGACGCGGTCAAATCCCTGAATGGCGTGTCGGCGATTCTGTACACATTCATCAGGGGTGCCACAGCATTCGGCCAGGTCCAGCGCGTTGACCTGGGCGTTCGCGGTGACGGCTGTCAAGAATGCGTCAGTGCCGCGCGCTTGTCGGTCCACCTGTCGTCACTTCTCGACCAGGCCGTCGAGCCGGCCGATGGTGTCGATGAACTCGTCGACCATGTCGACCACCACGGAGCGCGTCGGGCGGACCCTGTCGAGCGAGCCCACTACCTGCCCGACGAAGTAGGTGGCCAGCTCACGCGCCTTGGCGCCGTGGTGGGCAGCGGCTTGGTTGATACGCACCTGCGGCTCGGTGATCAGCGCGGTCTGCAACGGCATGCCCAGCGGATCCGGGTTTTCCGGCCGCTCCCACTCGTCGGTCCAGGCCGTGCGCAGCATGCGTGCCGGCTTGCCCGTCATCGAGCGGGATCGCACGGTGTCCGACGAGGTGGCCGCCAGGAACTTCTCCTTGACCACGGGTACCGTCTCGGCTTCTTCGGTGGTCAGCCACACGGAGCCGCACCACACGCCCTCGGCGCCGAGGGCCAGCGCCGCGGCGATCTGGCGACCACGGGCGATTCCACCGGCGGCGAGGACGGGCACCGGCGCGACGGCATCGACGACCTCGGGTACCAAGACCATCGTCGCCACCTCGCCGGTATGACCACCCGCCTCGGTGCCTTGCGCGACGATCAGGTCGACGCCCGCTTCGGCGTGCCGTTGGGCGTGCCGGGTGGTGCCGGCCAGCGCGGCCACCAGCACGTCCCGCTCATGTGCGCGGCGGACGACGTCCGCCGGAGGCGGCCCGAGTGCGCTGGCGATCAGCCGGATGTTGCTGGAGAAGGCCACGTCGAGCAGCGGCTCGTACATCTTGGGCGAGATGCTCAGGCCGCCCCTTGACCCGGGCGACTCCTCGGCGGACGCGGTGACGCCGTAGCGGGCCAGGAGGTCCTCGACGAAGGCGCGATGCTCGTCGGGCAGCAGAGTGCGGGCCTGCGTGGTGTCGATGCCGCCCTGCTCGGCGCCAACGTATTTGGGCGGAAGCAGCAGATCGACTCCGTAGGGCTTGCCCCCCGTCTGCTCCTCGATCCAGGTGAGCTCGCTCTCCAGGCGCCGGGGACTGTGCGCGGTGGCGCCGAGGACCCCGAAGCCGCCAGCGTTGGTCACCGCCGCCACCACGTCGCGGCAGTGGCTGAAGGCGCAGATGGGGAATTCGACTCCGAGCATCTCGGCGACCCTGGTTCTCATTGCCCGACGCTAAGGAGCTACGGATTGATATGTCAATCGATTACGGCTTGCGTTGGCGGTCGGCCGTCCGGCGGCCAGCTGGAGACGCCCTCTTCGAGCGGGACCTGAAGGCTGTGCAGGATCGACGAGACCATCCGCCACGCGCCAATGGCGGTGACGAGCTCGATGAGAACCGTTGTGTCGCCCTTCAATTCACGCTCGCAGGCCGCCCAGCTCTCGGCGCTCACCGCGCCGTCGCGCACCACGTCGTCGGTCGCGGCCAGCACAGCGCGCTCGGTAGGGCCGAACCCGGCGTGCGCTTGCCAGTCGCGCACGCCGAGCAGGTCGTCGGGGGCCACACCGAGCCTCGACGCAACCCGCCAGTGCTGCGTCCATTCGTAGTCGCATGCGGTGAGCCAACCGATTCGCATGATCACCAACTCGCGCAACCGGGGGTCGAGCGCACCGTGCCACAGCATGGTGGCGAGCAGATCGTTGATTGCGCGCGCCAGCGGCGGATGGTTGAGAAGCACTTGGAAGATGCTGAGTTCGGCCATGTAGTTGGGCACCGCGGCTTCATCGGCGGCGGCCTTGGCCTCACCGGGCGGCAGGCCCGGGACACGGGCGGTTGTCATGGTTTGAGCATCCCACGCGCCCGGGGACAAATGGTGCCGACGCCCTAGTGCCTAAGCGTCCAAGCGGGCGAACTGATTCTGCCGGTACTGCTCGACACAGGCCGCTCGCCTGACCTTGCCGCTGGTGGTGATGGGGATCGAGCCGGGAGCCACCACGACGAGGTCCGCCACTCCCAACCCATGGGAATTGGATATCGCCGAGGCGACTTTGCGTTTGACGGCCAAAAGCTTTTCTGCCGCGACCTCTGCGGAGTCGCCATTCTTCTTGAATTCGATTATCGCGACCAGCTTTTCGGTCTCCTTGTCGGGAACCGCGATCGCCACGCAGCGCCCCCGCGTGATCTCCTGGATCGTCGCCTCGATGTCGTCGGGAGAGTGGTTACGCCCGTAGACGATCAAAAGATCCTTGATGCGCCCCATGACGAACAGCTCGCCATCCGAAACGAAACCCAAATCGCCGGTCCGAAGCCACGGCTCCTCGGGTGTACCCGTCGACGGATTGACGAGTTTCGCGCGGAAGGTGTGCTGCGTTTCTTCGGTTTTGCCCCAATATCCCGACGCGACATTGGCGCCGTGCACCCAGATCTCACCGGTCGTCCCGTCCGGACACTCGGTGGCCGTCTCGGGATCGACGATTCGCACCACCGGCGAGGGCGGCAACTCATAGCCGACCAGCGGAGTCCCCCCGCCGGCACAATGCTCCGCGCGGCCGGCGGACAACGCATCGGGATCGAACCTGACGATCCGTGGGGGCTGACCCGACGCGCTGGTCGCCACATACAACACCGCCTCGGCCAGTCCATACGAAGGCCGAAGCATCGTGTGGTCCAGATTGAACTTGGCGAACCGGTCGGAGAAACGCCGCAGCGTCGCCGCATGGATTCGTTCGCTACCGCTGATGAACGCCACAACGTCGCCGAGATCAAGCCCGGCCATGTCCTCGTCCGTGGTTTTGCGCACCGCCAGTTCGTAGGCAAAGTTCGGTCCCGCCGTGACGGCGCGCCGATGGGTCGCCATCAGCTGCATCCAGCGGGCGGGGCGCTGCAAAAATGCCACCGGGCTCATGAGAACGGCGTGTACTCCGGCGAGGACCGGTTTAAAGATTCCCGCCACCAGACCCATGTCGTGGTAGAACGGCAGCCACGACACGACAGTCATGTCCATGCCGGAATCGGCGAAGTAGGCCTGCACCCACTGTTGGAAGTTGGTTAGCACGTTTTCGTACGAGATCATGACGCCGGCCGGCCGGCGCGTCGATCCGGACGTGTATTGCAGGTAGGCGATATCGGACCTGCTGCCGTCGCCGTCGGACGCCGCTCTGGAATCCAAGTCGAGGGCATCGATCTCGATGACCGACGGGGTGGAACCACCGTTGCGCGCCTCGACATACTCGGCGACATTGCCGACGACCGAGGACGTCGTGAGGATGACTGATGGCGACGTGTCCTGCAGGACCGAGTCCACGCGCTCGTCGTGGACGCCGCCCGTGGGGGCCGAAAGCGGCACTGCGATAAGCCCGGCCTGCAATGCGCCGAGAAACGCGACGATGTACTCGAGCCCCTGCGGTGCCAGTATCACGGCGCGGTCACCGCTGCATGCGCTGCGGCCGAGTTCGTGTGCGACGTTCGAAGTCCTGCGATACAGCTGAGACCAGGTCAGGGTTTCGGGGACTCCGTCCCAATCCTGCTCGTAATCCATGAATGTGAACGCTGGGTCGTTGGGCTGCAAACTCGCACGCTCACGCAGCACATCCGGGATGGACGTCTCAAACACAGGCCTGAGATTACCGGGGCCGTCGCAGTGGATGTTCGAAAAGGGCAAATTGGGTGGACGGTGGTTCACCCGCCCCACACCCCCGTTCGCATGGGCGAGGGTGGCACGACGCCAGCTACAGTTCAGCGGCCATTTTGGCCTCCTGCGCCCGCGCCACATCCTGCGCGCTATAGCCGATGAACAGCGCCACCACCCCCAGCAGGACGACCGCGCCGGCGAGCCACAGCAAACCATAGGTATAGCCACGGTCGAGCGCATACAGCTGGGCGGCATTCATCGACTTCGCCGGGCCGCTGATGCCGCCCAGGGACAGGGTGTGCGAGGTGATGGCGGCCTGGATGACGGACAGCACCACCGGCCCGCCCAGCCCCTGCAGCACCACCGCGATGGCAGAGGTGGGCCCGATCCGGTCGGGACCGACGCTGGCGATCACCGACAGCGAAAGCGGCACCACGATCAGGGCGACGCCGATACCGGCGACGACGATCGGTAGCGCCAGGTCAGGAAAGTATGGGACGCCGCGATGCAACTTCGAGGCGTACAGCGCGCCGCCGAACATCAGGATGCTGCCGCCGATCACCACCACCCGCGGGGGAAATGACACCACCAGCCGCGAGGCCGCGCCCAGCCCGACCGCCGCCGCTACGACGAACGGGATGAAGGCCAGACCGGATTGGAGCGTGTTATAGCCCATGATGTCCTGCACGTACACGGTGACCACGAGCATCAAAGCCATGATCAACCCACCGGTGAGAAACAAGGCCGCGAACGTGGCAAGCCGATTGCGGTCGGCGAACAAACTGAATGGCAGGACCGGGTTTTCCGCCCTGCGCTCGACCACGGCGAACGCGGTGAAAGCCGCCAGGGCCACCGCACCCGCTCCTATGGTGCCCGCCGACAGCACTCCCTTCCCCGACTGCATCGAGAAGCCGAGGACCACCCCGGTGACCCCCAGCGTGGCCAACATCGCGCCGGTGGCATCGAGCTTCATCCGCTCCCTGTGGGTTTCCCGCAGCGCGATGTGGGCCAGGTACAGCGCCAGCAGCCCGATCGGTGCGGTCACGAAAACCGCCAGCCGCCATGACACTTCGGTGATTATCCCGCCCACCACCAGGCCCAGCACCGAGCCGACGCTGCCCATGGCGGTGAACACCGCCATCGCGCCATTGCGTAAGCGGCCCTTCGGGAACGTCGTCGCGACCAGGGCCAAGCACGTCGGTGCGAGTATCGCGATAGAGACACCTTTCAACATCCGCGCCACCACGAGGCTGCCTTCGTCCCACGCGATCGCGGACATCACCGATGCGACGGTTGACAGCACGGTCCCTATGACGAAGGCGCGCTTGCGGCCGATCGTGTCACCGAGACGACCGCCGACCAGTATCAATCCGTTGCACGCCAACAGGGTCGCGAACACAACCCAGTTTCGCCCGGCACTCGACAGGTTCAGCTCGTTCTGGATCTTGGGAAGCGCCACTATCCCGATCGTGAGCTCTATCGACGCCATCAACTCCGCGCTGCCGAGCGCGACGATCGCGGCGATGAACCGGCCCCGAGACAGTTCAATCGGCGCATCCGCTGTCTGGGCAACAGCATGGCCATTACGAGTGGCGTCGGGGCCGCTGATCCTGCGAGTTAAGTCGTCCAGCGAGATCGTGCCGGCTCTGGGCCGATGGGAACCCCCCGCCATAGCGGGCTACGGTACAGCAAACGCGCAACGCGCAGGCCAGCGTTGTAGTAAATCGCTGGGCCGGACCCAGATTTGGTGGGGGTCAGGCAGCTTGGGCCCATCGCGAAGCCGGCCGAACGGGCGCTCCGACGCCGCTGGCCGCTCGCCCTTTGACCAATCGTGCACATCCATCCGGCAGCCGACGGTAGTGTCAGCCCTGCGCCGCTGTTGTGGCCGCTGCAATCGGTGGTGCGCTGGGAACAGCGGCTTTCCGGCGCCGCGGTGTGCGCGCTGTTAGCGTGGTGCACCGGACGGAGGATAAGGAAGATTCTTGAAGACCATTCCTAAGATGTTGGTATTCGGCCTGATTGAGCCGGGCGTGTTCGGCTTGATCCTCTTCTTGGCGGCATTCACGCTGAACTACTGGCAAGCGTGGGTGTTTCTGGCGGTGTATGCCATTTCGGCATGGATTCCCAGCATCTACTTGTTACGGACGAATCCCGTTGCGCTGCAGCGGCGGATGCGCGGGGGCCCGGCGGCAGAGTCGCGAACTGTACAGAAGTTCGTGATGGGTGGCGTATGGATGTCGCTGACGGCAACGCTAGTGGTCAGCGCTCTTGACCACCGCTTTGGGTGGTCGTCGGTACCCGCGGCGATCTGCTTGGTCGGCGATGCGCTGGTCGCCAGCGGACTGGGTGTGGTGATGCTGGTGGTCATCCAAAACAGCTACGCGGCCGCGACAGTGCGAGTGGAAGAAGGCCAGAAGCTCACCTCCACTGGTCTGTACGGCCTCGTCCGCCATCCGATGTACACCGGCAACGTGATCATGATGCTCGGCGTCCCCCTCGCGCTCGGTTCCTACTGGGGCCTCATCTTCGTCATACCGCACCTGATCGTGCTCGGCGTGCGCATCCGCGACGAGGAAAGACTTCTCGAGGAACAACTGGATGGATACCGCGAGTACAGACAGAAAGTTCGCTATCGCGTAGTGCCACTGATGTGGTAGCCGCCGCTCGGCACTAGATCAGGCGCACGTCGGCGCCGAGGCGTCGGCGAATTGGTCCAGCCCGCTACGCGATCGACGCAACCTCAGCCGTCGCCGGCCTGTCGTCCGTCGTGAACTTCGTCCACCGCGCCGGCATGACTGCCGACGTGCTGGCTCAACGCTCTCACCGACGGCGCCGCGAAGAGGGTGCGCAGCGAAACGCGGCTGTCGAAAGCGGCGTTGATCGCGGCAATCACCTTCATCGCCGACAGCGAATCTCCACCAAGGTCGAAGAACGACTCATCGGCCCCGAAGTGGTCTACCCCCAGGATCTGGGTGTAGATGTCGGCCAGCATCTGCTCGACCACCGTCTCGGGCGCGCGATGACCATCACCGTTGTCGTGTCGTTCGGGTTCGGCCATGGTCGCGGTCGCCGACGGGGCAAACCTTTCTCGGCCGCCCCAACCGTCCTCCAGCAGACCCGTCGACGCTATCGACCGCGTCGGCTCGGAGATCATGGCCACCAGCAACCGCTGCAGCCGCTCGATGAGCGCCTCGATGCCGGCAACGTCGAACACGTCGGTGCGGAATTGAACACGCAGGTCCAGTTCCCGGCCCGGCCCGGCCTGGACCGTCAGCGGGTAGTGGTAGTAATCGCGGAAGTCGGCGATCGTCAACTGCTGCTCGCCCCATGAGCCCGCGCTGCCCTTGGGGTAGTTCTCGTACACGAAAACGGTGTCGAAGAGTTGTTGGTGACCGGTGACGCGGTGAATGTCGCTGAGCCCCAGGTGCTCGTGATCGAGTGTGTCGTTGCGCGCGCTC
>NZ_LZMB01000356.1 GCF_001673555.1 Mycobacterium sp. 1165178.9
AGTCGCTGCGGGCCGCGAAGTAGGCGGTGCCGCCATTGCCCAAGGTGCCGTAAAGGATTCCGCGTCCCATGACGTGACTCATCGGCATGAAGTTGAGCGTGATCGACGCGGCGCTCTCGCCGAACCAGTTCTTGCTACCGCGGCGCCACATCTTGCCGACGTTGCTCTGCGGGTACATCGCGCCCTTGGGCGCGCCGGTGCTACCGGAGGTGTAGATCAGCAGCGCCAGCGAGTCCTCATCGGTCTGCGGCTCGGCAACCGCTGGCAGGTCCTTGCCGCGCCGCAGCACGTCGGCGAGCGCCTCGACGACCACGGCGGTGTCGGACAGCCGCGCCACGGCGCTGTCCACGGCCTCGCGCTGGTCGTCGACCTCGGGCTGGTAGTCGAACACGACGAGCCTGGCGGGCACGTGCTCACCGGACAGGATCAGCTCCACGGCGTCGGTCAGCTGGTTGACGCTCGACGCGATCAGGCTGGGTTCGGTCTCGGCAACGATCGGCTGCAGCGACGTGATCGCCGCGCTGGTCTGCAGCGGCACCGACACGGCTCCGATCGTGGCCAGCGCCATGTCGATGGTGGTGTAGTCGACGCTGTTGAAGCCCAGCACGCACACGCGGTCGCCGGGTTTCACGGAGTCACTGAGCCACGCCCGGCCGAGGGCCGAAACCCGTTCGCCCAGTTCGCCATACGTGATGGTCTCGAAGCGGGGGAGCAGCTCGGCCGACGTGCGCCCGGTCTTGGCGTCCGTGACGAACTCGACGGCGCGCTGCGCCAGCGCCGGCCGGTCGGCGTAGCCGTCCAGCACGGTCCGAATGATCTTTGGCAGCCGCAGCCCGGGCTGTTCGAGGGCCGCGGTGATCGCCGGGTCCGGTCGGGCGGCGGCGAACTGGGGGTCGTTGGCAATGAGTTCTTCGACGCGACGGTCGAGTTGTTCGTCATGAATTGCAGTCGACATAAACAGATCCCTTGCAAATGAAAGTTAGCGAGTCAATTTGCGCTGTCCGCGCTGACCTATAGAACGTTAGCTAAAGTAACGTTATTCCACCACGATCTGGCCGCGGCGGTGTTTGTGAGATTGCCCACGCGCGGGGCCGTAGTCGCCGTGTCTACATGTCGCGCAGCAGCGCGCCGAGGATGTCGATGCCCTCGGCAAGCAGCTCGTCGCCAATGGTCAGCGGGGGCAGCAGCCGAATGATATTGCCGTACATGCCGCAGGTCAGGACGATCACTCCGGCGGAGGCCGCCGCGACGGACAGCTTCTGGGCCAATTCCTTGTCGGGCTCGGCGGTTCCCGACTTCACCAATTCGATGGCGATCATGGCTCCCCGACCACGCACGTCGCCGATCCGGTCGTCCCCGGCCTGCAGGCGCAGCAGTGGTTCGGTGATCAGACGTTCCAATTGCCGGGCCCGATCGATCAATCCGTCATTCTCGATCGTCTCGATGGTGGCCAGCGCGGCCGCACAGGCCAGGGGGTTTCCGCCGAAGGTGCCGCCCAAACCGCCAACATGCGGCGCGTCCATGATCTGTGCCCGGCCGGTGACCGCCGACAGCGGCAATCCATCGGCGATGGCCTTCGCGGTGCAGATCAGGTCGGGCTCGATGCCCTCGTGCTCGCACGCGAACATGGCGCCGGAGCGCGCGAATCCCGTTTGCACTTCGTCGGCGATGAACACCACGTCGTTGTCGTGGCACCAGTCCAGGAGGCTGGGCAAAAATCCCTCGGCCGGAACGATGAACCCGCCCTCGCCCTGGATCGGCTCGATGATGAGGGCGGCCAGGTTGTCGGCACCGATCTGGCTGTCGATGACCCTGATGGTGCGCGCGGCGGCCTTTTGTCCGTCGGTGGCCAGGTCCTTGTCCACCAGGCCGTCGCGATAGGGGTAAGACAGCGGCGCGCGGTATACCTCGGGCGCGAACGGGCCGAAGCCGCCCTTGTAGGGCATCGACTTGGCGGTCAGCGCCATGGTCAGGTTGGTGCGGCCGTGGTAGGCGTGGTTGAACGCCACGACGGCCGGCTTGCGGGTGTACGCGCGCGCGACCTTGACGGCGTTCTCCACCGCCTCCGCGCCGGAGTTGAACAGCACCGAGCGCTTCTCGCCGGAGCCCGGGGTGATTCGGTTCAGCGTCTCCGCGACGGCCACGTAGGACTCGTAGGGCGTCACCATGAAGCAGGTGTGGGTGAACTCGGCCACCTGCG
>NZ_LZMB01000357.1 GCF_001673555.1 Mycobacterium sp. 1165178.9
CACCGCCAACACGGCCTGATACCTCTGCTCGGCCACGCTCAACTCCCTCATCTAGGGAGTGTCAAGGATCAACCGAAACAGTAACGTCAACCATCAACCGACTCTGAACAGCCCCACAAGCCTCAAGCGCGGGCGGCGTCGCTGCATAACACGCCCTTTTATGGCGGGCCGATCGCCCGTTAGAACCTCCAGTTAACTCTTGTCTCGCACACAACCTGGGTTTCCAGATACCACCGCGGACCGGTGGTGATCCGCTAACATCCCCGACAACTGACCGGTCGCCACCCAGCGATAAGGCAGCCCACAGCGAAACTCCACCTTTGCTATGAGGAGGAAACGGCTTTGTTCGGGCTAATCCGCACCTACCTCGGAACCCGGAAGCGGCTATGTCCGCGGCCCAGCTAGTCAAGGCACCTCATACCCCCATCGCCGTCATCGGCATGGCGTGCCGGCTGCCCGGCGGCATCACCTCACCAGACCAGTTGTGGGAGGCGCTGCTGCGCGGCGACGACCTGGTGACCGAAGTTCCGCCGGAGCGGTGGGACGCCGACGAGTACTACGACCCCCAGCCCGGTGTGCCGGGCCGGTCAGTGTGTAAGTGGGGGGCGTTCCTCGATGACGTCGCGGGCTTCGATGCCGACTTCTTCGGCATCACCGAGAAAGAAGCGACCGCGATGGATCCGCAGCATCGCCTGCTGCTGGAAACCTCATGGGAGGCCATGGAGCACGGCGGGCTCACCCCGCATGCTCTGGCCGACTCGCGCACCGGAGTGTTCATGGGGTTGATGCATGACGACTACCAATTCGTCCATGCCGAGGCCGACGCGTTGGAGGGGCCCTACGGATACATGGGCAACAGCTTCGCCATGGGCTCCGGGCGGATCGCCCACACGCTGGGACTGCGTGGTCCGGCGATGACGGTGGATACCGCGTGTTCGTCCGGCCTGGCGGCGGTCCATGTGGCCTGCCGCAGCCTGCATGACGGCGAGAGCGACATCGCCCTGGCTGGCGGCGCGTCGGTGTCGCTCGAACCCCGAAAGTCCTGTTCGGGTTCCGCCATCGGAATGCTGTCGCCGACCGGACGCTGCCATGCGTTCGACGTCGCCGCCGACGGGTTCGTGGCAGGCGAAGGAAGCGTCGTCCTGATGCTCAAGCGATTACCGGACGCGCTTTGTGCCGGCGACCGGATCCTGGCCGTGCTCCGGGGTACGGCCGCCAACCAGGACGGCCACACCGTGAACATCGTGACGCCGTCGAGGACGGCACAGGTCGAGGCTTACCGGTCGGCGTTGGCCGTGGCCGGTGTGGACGCCCGTACCATCGGCATGGTCGAGGCGCACGGGCCCGGCACCCCCGTGGGTGATCCCATCGAATACGCAAGTCTGGCAGAGGTTTACGGTCTCGACGGGCCATGCGCGCTGGCATCGGTGAAGACCAATTTCGGGCACACCCAATCGGCTGCGGGCGCTCTGGGGCTGATGAAGGCCGTCCTCGCACTGCAGCACGGTGTGGTTCCGCGCAATCTGCATTTCACGCGACTACCTGACGACATGGCCGTGATCGAGACGAACCTCTTTGTGCCACAAGAGACTACGCACTGGCCCAGCAACGGTCACCACGGGCCCCGGCGGGCGGCGGTGTCTTCGTACGGGTTCTCGGGAACCAATGTGCACGCGATCGTGGAACAAGCACCCGAGGCGGCCGCACCAACCCCTCCCGGCGTCGACGGCCCGCTGCTGTTCGCACTGTCGGCCACGTCGGCCAGCGGACTGCGGCACACCGCGGAGCGTCTCGCCCGGTGGGCCGACGCGCACGCGTTGGACCTTGCACCAACGGATCTGGCGTACACCCTCGCTCCGCGGCGTGCGCACCGGCCGG
>NZ_LZMB01000358.1 GCF_001673555.1 Mycobacterium sp. 1165178.9
GGTCGCCCTTGTCCGTGCCGGCGCCAAGTTCGAGAACGGCAAGCTCGTCAAACGTCCCGACGAACCGGCCGCCGAGGAAGCCCGAAAGGAGGCCGCCTGAAGAATCTCGATCCACAGATATTGACAATTGCTGTAAAGCATCAGCCGAAACCACTGTCACGCATCAGCCGAAACACTGTCGCGCATCACCCGGAACCGAAATGTCAAGCATCAGCCGAGGTCATACAGAAATACGGTGGGGCGGGCGGGGCTCGAACCCGCGACCAACGGATTATGAGTCCGCGGCTCTAACCAACTGAGCTACCGCCCCCGACGGAGTAGTTCCGTAGGAAACCGTAGCGGAAGACCGGAACCAGTGTCCGTCGGGCGGCGGCGGCTTTATAAGCGCTCGGCGAGCGACCCGTTTCCGGAGCGCCGCAACACCCCTATGCCCGCAGTTATGAGGGAGCGGGCCCTGCCTGCCCGGCTTCAGCCTTGATCTTGGGAATCAACTCAGGCGCGTAGACGTAGATCGCCGACTCGACCTCCCACTCCGCCTGGGCCTGACTCATCGGCGTGGTGCGGGTGATCATGTTGATCAGCTCCTGGCCCTCACCGAACGGATTGGGATTGGCCCGGACCTGATCGGCAAACCAGCGGCCCTCGGCGGCCTCATGGCAATCGCTGTAGTCGGCGTTGTGCACCATCTTGTTCTGCGCCAGCAGTTTGATGTACTGATCGTCGGCCGGACTCAAACTGCAGGCCGCCGACGCCCGCGGCGCCGTCAGCACAGCACCGCCGAACATCGCGGCCCCTAGCGCAACGCCCGTGACCCCAGCAGTCAGCGCCTGCACGCGCGATCGTGTCGTTGTCATTTTCCGGACCCCCTCATCGTGGAATTTGCTATCTTCCCCTCGCCATAACCATCGGGTACCACTAGCGATGAGCGCGGCAAACGAGCATTCCTACGAACAATGCGTGAACTGCAACTAGCTAAAATTACTGTGCGAGAAACAATTCGGGTCTAATTCGGTAACAGGGCCGCCTAAAAGCAGCACTGCGACACTGCTTGCAGGCGCCGTTGATCAACGGCGAATCACGGCAGTCTTGAGTTAGCCAATGCGGACAGGCGAAAACGGCCGGAGGGCAAAGCCCTCACGCCGCTGACGTTCTGAACTACAAAACCATTGCGCCACAACGGCGCTGGGATGCCTAAGACTCGGCTGGCCAGTTTGCTTTCGTCGCTTGGTCTTTGATCTTGGGAATCAGTTCGGGCGCGTAGACGTAGATGGCCGACTCGACCTCCCACTCCGCCTGCTCTTGGGTCATCGGCGTAGTGCGGGTGATCATGTTGATCAGTTCCTGGCCCTCACCGAACGGATTGGGGTTGGACCGCACCTGATCGGCGAACCAACGCCCCTCGGCGGCCTCGTGGCAATCGCTGTAGTCGGCGTTGTGGACCATCTTGTTCTGCGCGAGCAGTTTGATGTATTGATCGTCGGCCGGACTCAGATTGCAGTTCGCCGAAGCTAGCGGAGCTGACAGCACTGCGCCGCCGAGCATCGAGGCGCCTAGCGCGACACCGGCAGCCCACGCCGATGACACTCGAACGCGCGAACGTGTACGGGTGCGTGTCATTTCCGAACCTCCCTTTGCGCGGAACCCAGTCGCCCCCGACGCAACCCCAAGTTAGAAACCCTGCAAACAGCTGAGACGGAAAGCCATGCGGACCGCAGACCAATGACGCACGATCCATGGCCATCCGGCTGGGGTCACGCTGCCATCTCGTTACCGTCACATATTTGTTCATATAAGTGTCAGTGACCGCGCTTAAGTTAGCGAATGACCCCCCCACACAGCGGAAACGCACACTTGCGCGCGGGTGTATGAATGGTTAACATTTCGTGCCCTCGGCCCGGCAGGCCCGTGCCGCCGGCCTCTTGGCCAACCCGTCCCGGAAGTGCCGCAAAGGGCTGCGACTCGAGGTCAGGGCGCCGACAGCGAAGGCCGGTACAGCTCAGCACCAGCGGGCTCGCGTCCGCCAACGTCAGCTGAATACTGTCTGCCCATCGGCGTCGAGCAGGTACCGCTCGGTGCCGTTCTCGACGCGGGGGGCGTCGGCGCCCAACGACACCGCGACTTTGTTGCTGGCATTGCGCATGATGTCAAAGGTGAGCTCCACGGCCTCGGCCTCGGAGAACCGGGAGCGCACCTCGGCGACATCGTCGGCGACGAGGTGCGCAGGAGTCCAAATTAATGCATCGGTATAGCGCAGCGCTGCTTTAGCGCGGCCGTCGAGCAAACCCGACGACTCGAACCGTTCGATCTCCTCGTACAGCGTTTCCGACCCGCCGGCATCCAGCGCGCCGCCCTCGCGAAGCGACTTGCACATGCGGCAATTGTGCTGCGCCGCCCCACGCAGCCGAACCAACTCGGAGGTCACGGGGTCGAGCTCACGCATTCGAGCCACCGCGATTAAAAAGTCGTTGAACACCAGATCCGCCGGATCGGTGGTGTGATCCCAGGTAATCGGTTGGGCGACCCAGCCCAGATACTGCGCGCCGACACCGAGCGCTTCCAGCCCGGCCCGCACCCGAGGAATGAAGTCGGCGATGTACACCTGCACAACGACGGCAAAGGTGCGGTCCCCTAGCTGCTTCCACAAGCGCGACCGCTGCTCGGCGGTGACTGACGAGACGTCGGCGCTGAATTGTTCGGCGAACTCGGCGACGGCGGCCTCGGCTTCCGATTCCGGCTCGCCCACGTCGGCGCTCGCGGGCAACGGCGGCAGCGACATCGTCTGTGCGCACACCCGGCGAACCAGCGCCGCGACGCGACCGTCGCCCGGGCACAACGACACCAACCGCGCGAGCTGGTCTTTCCGAACAGAAACCGGAGCCGCCATTCGTCACACGCTAGAACGCGTGTTGCCCGGCGGCAATGAGTCTACTGGGCCTGGCTCACCGAGGACATGTGGAAGTCGGGGATCCGCAGCGACGGCATGGCGGCGCGGGTGGCCCAATCACCCCATTCGCGCGGCAGGGTCTTCTCGCTGACACCGGCCTCCGTGGCCCGCCGCAGCAAGTCCAGCGGACTCTCGTTGAACCGGAAGTTGTTGACCGCCGCGGTCACCTTGCCGTCCTCGATGAGGTAGACACCGTCGCGGGTCAACCCGGTGAACAACAGTGTCGTGGGGTCGACAACGCGTATGTACCACAGCGTGGTCAGCAGCAGGCCGTGCTCGGTGGCCGCGATCATGTCGTCCTGGGTGGCCGTCCCTCCCGTCATCACGAGATTGTCGGCGGCGATTGCGACGTCGGCATCGTATTTGGCGGCCGTTGCCCGCGGATAGGCCAACGCGTTGATCACCCCATCGCGGATCCAATCCACCTGGCTGATCTTCGCGCCGTTATCGAACACCGACACGGTCTCCGAGGAACTGCTGACCGCGACAAACGGCGTGCAGGCGAGGCCGGGAGCCATCGGATCGGAGAAGAGCGTCAGCGGCAACTCGGTGAGCCGCTCGCCCACCCGCGTCCCGCCGCCGGGCGCCGAGAACGCGGTCCGCCCCTCCTGGGCGCCCCGGCCGGCCATCGACCAGGCCATGTAAATCATCATGTCGGCCACCGTCGACGGCGGCATGATCGTCTCGTAGCGGCCCGCCGGTAACTCGACAGTGCGCTGCGCCCAGCCCAGCCGGGTCGAGAGCTGCTCGAGCAGCGAATCGGTTGGCACGTCGACGAAGTCGGGTGTGCCAACGCCCGCCCACGCGCTGGCGTCGCCGCGCTTGGCGTTGATCTCCACCGCACCGGTGGGCTGGGTGAAACGTCGGCGCAATCCGGTCGACGACGCCAGAAACGTCGTCGAAACACTATGGTGGGCAAAGCCGTACAGTCGGTCCTCGCCGCGAAACCCACGGCTCAGCGAGTCGGCGACATCGGAGAAAACCAGGGGCCCGGTGCCCGGTACCGGCGCGTCCCAATCGACCGGCACGCCGGGGTCGGCGAGCAGCGGCGCGGCATCACCGGCCTCCGGCGCCGCGCCGGCCGCCTCCTGCGATGCCGCCACGAGGCCGGGCAACACCCGCGGATCGGCCTCGCCGGACACGACCGTGCCGATGCGCGCACTGGACCCCCGACGCACCACCGAAATCACCGTCACGCTGCGGCTCACCGAAACACCGTTGGTAGTCATCGAATTGCCTGCCCAGCGCAGCGTGGCCTCGACCTTGTCGCTGACCAGCACCATGGTCTCGTCGGCACGGCCGAGCTTGGCCGCCTCATCGAGCACGATGTTGACGACATGCTGTGCAGTGATCATCGGCGCCACTCTCCCCCGCAAGCGGGAGGTGCCCCCACAGCATCGCGCCGTCCCCCGCAAGCGGGCGGTACCCCCACTGCATCGTCGCCGGCGCGGATCATCGACCACCCTCGGTGCGGGTGTTGAGCACGTTTACGCCGCGGAACAATGCCGACGGGCAGCCGTGGCTGACCGCCGCGATCTGCCCGGGTTGAGCCTTGCCGCAGTTGAGCGCGCCGCCCAGGCGCCAGGTCGACGGTCCTCCCACGGCCTCCATCGAATTCCAGAACTCGGTCGTGGTGGCCTGATACGCGACGTCACGCAACTGACCGTCCAGCCGGCCGTCACGGATCTGAAAGAAGCGCTGGCCGGTGAACTGAAAGTTGTACCGCTGCATATCGATTGACCATGACTTATCGCCGACGATATAGATGCCTTCCTCGACCCGGCCAATCAAGTCGTCAGTGCTGAGGTTCTCGGGAGCCGGCTGCAGCGACACGTTGGCCATCCGCTGGATGGGCACATGATGCGGCGAGTCGGCATACGAGCATCCATTGGAGCGCGGCTGCCCCAGCCGTTGGGCGAACACCCGGTCGAGCTGGTAGCCGGTGAAGATCCCGTCCCGCACCAGATCCCAGCTTTGGGCGGCCACCCCTTCGTCGTCGTAACCGATGGTGGCCAGGCCGAATTCGACGGTGCGATCGGCGGTCACGTTCATCACCGGTGACCCATACCGCATGGTGCCCAACTTGTCCGGTGTGGCGAACGACGTGCCGGCGTAGGCGGCCTCGTAACCGATCGCGCGGTCGTATTCGGTTGCGTGCCCGATCGATTCATGAATCGTCAGCCATAGGTTGGTCGGGTCGATCACCAAGTCTTTGCGCCCTGGGATAACGCTGGGCGCCTTGATCTTTTCGGCCAGCAATGACGGCAGCTGCGCCACCTCGTCGGTCCAGTTCCACACCTCGTCGTCGACCACGGCCTCCCAGCCCCGCCCCATCGGGGGCGCCAGCGTCCTCATCGAATCGAAGCTGCCGGCCGCGGGGTCGACGGTCACCGCCTCCAGCGAGGGCAGCACCCGCACCCGCTGCTGGGTAATCGAGGATCCGAAGGTGTCCGCATAGAACGTCTGCTCCTTGACGGCAGTCAGCACCGCCGACACATGATTGACGCCGTCGGCGCTCAGCAGCCGACCGGAGTAGTCCTCCAGCACGGCGATCTTATCCGTCGTCGAGATCTCGAACGGGTCGATTCGGTAGTCCGACACCCAGGCCGCGTCCGCGTAGACCGGCTCGGGCGCCAGCTCGACACGCTCGCTACTCAGCGACGCCAGCGTGGTCGCGACGTGTACCGCGCGCCGCGCCGTCTCCGCGGCCACCGACGGCACCAACTCCGCGTGCGAGGCGAATCCCCAGGTGCCGTCGACGATCACTCGGACCGCCAGGCCCACCTCACGATTGATCACCGCGGTCTCCAGCTCGCCGTCGCGCAGCTGGATGATCTCGGTGATGATGCGATGAACCCGCAGGTCGGCATACGTCGCCCCGGCGGCTTTCGCCGCCGAGAGCGCGGCTTCGGCCAGGTCGTGGCGCGGCAGGTCGAGGAAGTCGGCATCGATCCCCCGGTTCGGTGTCACGCTTCCACCGTAACGACCGGTCACCCCAAACCCAGCCAGCGCCCGCTTTAATTACCAGATGGCCAGCGCGGTACGCGGGATTCACCCTCGATCCACCGCGCTGGGCTACGCGCTGCTGGCGCCCAGCCTGTTCGGCGTGCTCGCATTTCTGCTGCTGCCCATCCTGGTCGTGCTTTGGCTGAGCCTGTGCCGATGGGATCTCCTCGGTCCGCTGCACTTCGTCGGCCTGTCCAATTGGCGCTCGGTCCTGACCGACGCCGGATTCGGCAACTCCCTGATCGTCACCGCGATCTTCGTGGCGATCGTGGTACCGGCGCAGACCGTGCTGGGACTCTTGGCCGCGACCATGCTGGCCCGCCAGCTTCGCGGCACCAATCTGTTTCGCACCCTGTTCGTGCTGCCATGGATTTGCGCACCGCTGGCCATCGCGGTGCTGTGGCGCTGGATCCTGGCGCCCACGGACGGCGCCGTGAGCACTGTGCTCGGACACAGCATCGAATGGCTGTCAGACCCCAGCTTCGCGCTGCCGCTCGTGTCGGCCGTGGTGGTGTGGACCAACGTCGGATATGTCTCGCTGTCGTTTCTGGCCGGCCTGTTGGCCATTCCCGACGACGTCCATTCCGCCGCGCGCACCGACGGCGCCTCCGCATGGCAGCGGTTCTGGCGCATCACCATGCCCATGCTGCGACCGACGACCTTCTTCGTGTTGGTGACCGGAATCGTGAGCACGGCACAAGTTTTCGACATGGTGTACGCCCTGACCGGCGGCGGCCCGGCCAACAGTACCGACCTGGTGGCCCACCGCATCTACGCCGAGGCTTTCGGTTCGGCGGCCATCGGCCGGGCGTCGGTGATGGCGGTGGTGCTGTTCGTGATCCTGATCGGCGTCACCGTGGTTCAGCATCTGTATTTCCGGCGAAGGATCAGCTATGACCTCACCTAGCCGGATCGCCTCCAATGTGGCGATTTATGCCGGGCTGTCGCTCGGCGCAGTGATCACGTTGGCGCCGTTCGCTCTTGGATTGATGACGTCGTTCACCTCGGCGCACCAATTCGTCACGGGTACCCCCTTGCAGCTGCCGCGGCCACCCACGCTGTCGAATTTCGCCAACCTGGGCGGGGCCGGGTTCGGCCGCGCGGCGGCGGTGACCGCGTTGATGACGGCGGTGATTCTGGTGGGCCAGTTGACGTTTTCGGTGCTGGCCGCATATGCCTTCGCCCGCTTGCAATTCCCCGGGCGTGACGCGCTGTTCTGGGTGTACATCGCTACGCTGATGGTGCCGGGGACGGTCACGGTGGTGCCGATGTATCTCATGATGGCCCAGCTCGGCCTGCGCAACACGTTCTGGGCGTTGGTGCTGCCGTTCATGTTCGGCTCCCCCTACGCGATCTTCTTGTTGCGCGAGCACTTCCGGATCGTCCCTAACGACTTGATCAACGCGGCGCGTCTGGACGGCGCGAAAACCTTGGACGTGATTGTGCACGTGGTGATCCCGTCGAGTCGCCCGGTCCTGGCCGCGCTGGCGTTGATCACCGTGGTCTCGCAGTGGAATAACTTTATGTGGCCGTTGGTGATCACCAGCGGCCACAAGTGGCGGGTGCTCACCGTCGCGACCGCCGACCTGCAGTCGCGGTTCAATTCCCAATGGACGTTGGTGATGGCGGCGACCACGGTCGCGATCGCCCCGCTGATCGCGCTGTTCGTGGTATTCCAGCGTCACATCGTCGCGTCGATCGTCATCTCGGGACTAAAGTGAGGCGGCGATGCGGCGAGATTGCCGCCGTGGCTGTCCGTTCCGCGAATTCACGTCCCCCACGGCAATCTGGGTGCGCACGGTGAGGCGGCCGCGCTTTTCCACACTGGTCGCGGGATCCGTTGCGCTGGTGGCGGTGCTGCTGGCCGCGATGGCGGTGCTGCTGGACTACTCCGCGCAGTCGCATGGTGGCAAGACCGTCGTCACGGTCCGCATCTGGGGCGACCAGATCGGTGCGTCCTATCGACAATCCTTCGAGGCCTTCAACCGCGCCCATCCCGGCATCGAGATACACCTGAACTTGGTGGCGTACTCGACCTACTTCAACACCCTGCGCACCGACGTGGCCGGTGGCAGCGCCGACGACGTCTTCTGGCTGTCCAACGCCTACCTCGCGGCGTACGCCGACAGCGGCCGGCTCCTGAACATCGGCGAAGTGCTCGGGCCCAAGGCCGCTTCGGAGTGGGAGGGGCCGGTCGTCGAGCAGTTCACGCGAAACGGCACGCTGTGGGGCGTGCCGCAGCTGACCGACGCCGGAATCGCGTTGTACTACAACGCAGATCTTCTCGCCGCCGCGGGCGTCGATCCCGCCCAGCTGAACACCCTGCGGTGGGGCCCCGGTGAGGGCGACACATTGCGTCCGCTGCTGGGCCGACTCACCGTCGACGCCGACGGAAACCGGGGAGATACACCAGGCTTCGATGCTAAACGGGTGCGGCAGTGGGCGTACAACGCGGCCAATGATCCCCAGGGCATTTACCTGAACTACATCGGTTCGGCCGGCGGCGTGTTCCAGCGAGGCGACACCTTCGCGTTTGACAACCCCGCCGCCGTGACGGCCTTTCGGTATCTGGTCAACCTGATCAACCGCGACCACGTCGCGCCGCCCGCCGCCGATACCAACGACAATGGCGACTTCTCCCATAACCAATTCCTGGCCGGCAGAATGGCGCTCTTTCAATCCGGCACCTACAACCTGGCGCCGGTGGCGCGCGATGCCCGCTTCCATTGGGGTGTGGCGATGATGCCCACCGGCCCGGCGGGCCGCGTCAGCGTCACCAATGGCATTGCCGCCGCGGGTAATGCGGCGACGAAGCACCCCGACGCCGTGCGTCAGGTGCTGGCATGGATGGGCAGCGAACAGGGCAACGAATATCTGGGTCGTTACGGAGCGGCGATCCCCGCGGTGTCCACCGCCCAACCGGTCTACTTCCGGTACTGGGCCAGCAGGGGTGTCGACGTCACCCCCTTCTTCGCGGTGCTGAACGGTCCGCGCATCCCGGCCCCCGGAGGGGCAGGCTTCGCCGCCGGCAACGAGGCGTTACAACCGTACTTCGACGAAATGTTCCTGGGCCGCGGCGATGTCGCGGCGACGTTGCAGCGGGCTCAGGCGGCGGCCAACACCGCCGCGGCACGCCAGTGACTTCTGGTTACCGGACATCGTCCGATGACGGCTCGACCACCTCGTCGTTGAGCGCGCTGTGGTGGCGGCCCCACGCGAAATAAAAAATCAACGCCAGCAGCACCCAGCCGGTGAACGCTATCCAGGTGTACCAGTGCAGGCTGGCGAGGATGTAGCCGCAGGCCGCCACCGAAAGGATCGGCGTGACGGGATAACCCGGGACCTTGAATCCCCGTGGCAGGTCGGGCTCGCGCACCCGCAAGATGATCACTCCGAGGGATACGACGACGAACGCGGTGAGCGTGCCGATCGACACCATGTCGGCGAGCTTTTGCAGCGGTATGAAGGCGGCCAGGGTCGACGCCACGATAGCGACGATCACCGTATTGGTCACCGGGGTCATGGTGCGCGCGTTCACCATCGCGAACCTGGCGGGCAAGAGCCCGTCACGGCCCATCGCGAACAGGATGCGGGTCAAGCCGTACATGGTGACCAGGGTGACGCTGAAGATCGAAATGACCGCTCCGGCAGCCAGAATCGTGCCGGCCCAGCCCGCGTGCGTGACGTTGTCGAGAATTGTGGCCAGCCCGGCTTCCTGCTGGCCGGCGAAGTCCTGCCACGGCTGCGTGCCCAGCGCGGCGACCGCGACCAGGACATAGACGCCGGTGACGGTCAGCAGCGCGCCGATCAGCGCGCGCGGCATGGTTTTCTGCGGGTTGTTCACCTCGTCGCCGGCGGTGGACACGGCGTCGAGGCCGATATAGGAGAAGAAAATGGTGCCGGCGGCCGAACCGATACCGGAAACGCCGAAGGGCGCGAAGTCATGAAGATGGCTCGCGTCGAACGCCGTGAAGGCGACGACTGCGAACACGATCAATACGCCGAGTTTGATCATCACCATGATCGCGTTGACCTTGGCCGATTCGCTGGCGCCGCGGATGAGCAACAACGCACACATGGCGATAAGCAGGACCGCCGGCACGTTCACGTATCCAGGCTGGGTGTCCCACGGCGCGGCCGACAAGGCTTGCGGCAGCTGGAATCCCAGAACATTGCTCAGCAATTTGTTCAGATAGCCGCTCCAGTTGACCGCGACCGCGGCGGTCGCCACCCCGTATTCCAGTAGGAGGCAGGCCGCCACGCCCACGGCCACGACCTCTCCCAGCGTGGTGTACGCATACGAATACGACGACCCGGAAACCGGCACCGCCGAGGCCAATTCGGCGTAGCAGACGGCCGCGAGCCCGGCGGCGATACCGGCGAGAAGGAAGGAGACGATCACGCCCGGGCCCGCTTCAGGGACCGCCTGCGACATCACGAAGAAGATGCCGGTGCCGACCGTCGAGCCGACCCCGAACATGGTCAGCTGGAACGTTCCGATGCCGCGTTTGAGATGATCGGCGGCCCCGTGCGCGGTGTGCGCACCCAGCACGGGGCGCCGCCTCAGCATCTGTTCTTTCAGGCTGATCGACGTGGCTGGCAAGCGCCCCTCCTGTGGCCGGATCAGCTGATTATGGAACAGCCTCCCGCAGTACCGCAGCAAGCTGGCCTACCGCCCACTCGATCTCTTGGGCGGTGACCACCAAAGGCGGAGCGAAGCGCAGCGTCGAACCGTGCGTCTCTTTCACCAATACGCCGCGATCGGCCAGCCGCTGGCTGAATTCCTTGCCGCTGCCCAGCGAGGGGTCGATGTCGACGCCGGCCCACAAACCCAGGCCCCTTACCTCCTGCACGCCGTGGCCGATCAGCTGTCGCAGCCGCCGATGCAGGTGCGCACCCAGCGCGGTCGCCCGGGCCTGGAATTCGCCGCGCGCCAGCATGGACACGACGGTGGTGCCGATCGCCGCAGCCAGCGGGTTGCCGCCAAAGGTGGACCCATGCTCGCCAGGGCGCAACACGCCCAGGACGTCCCGGTCGGCCACCACCGCCGACAGCGGAACCACTCCGCCGCCCAGCGCCTTGCCCAGCAGATAGACGTCGGGGATTACCCGCCACCGATCACAGGCGAACGTGTAGCCGGTACGCGCCAGGCCTGACTGGATCTCATCGGCGATCATCAGCACGTTGTGCTCGTTGCATAGATCGCGGACCGCCGGCAGATAGTCGTCGGGCGGCACGATGACGCCGGCTTCACCCTGGATCGGCTCTAACAGCACCGCCACGGTGTTCTCGTCGATTGCTTGAGTCAGTGCCGCGCCATCACCGAACGGCACCGAACGGAATCCCGGCGTGAAGGGCCCGAATCCCGTTCGCGCAGTGGGATCCGAGGAGAAGCTCACAATGCTGATCGTGCGGCCATGAAAGTTGTTGTCGGCCACGATGATGTTGGCCTGATCCGCGGGAACACCCTTGACGTCGACGCCCCACTTGCGAGCCACCTTGAGGCCGCTTTCGACAGCCTCGGCGCCCGAGTTCATCGGCAGCACCATGTCCTTGTCGCACAGGTAGGCAAGAGCGGCGCAGAAGGGTCCGAGCTTGTCGGAATGACATGCGCGGCTGAGCAACGTCACGGTGTCGAGTTGCGCATGTGCGGTGGCGGTGATCTCCGGGTTGCGGTGACCGAAGTTCACCGCGGAATAGGCGGACAGGCAATCCAGGTAGCGCCGACCCTCGATGTCGGTGATCCACGCTCCCTCGGCGCTTGCGGCGATTACCGGAAGGGGCGAATAGTTATGCGCTGCACGCCTTTCCACCAACCTGATCGCGGACTCCACTCGGTTGGCGGTGACCTTCTGTGATGTCTGCGCATCGAGAATCGTCATGGGAATACCTCCAATGTGCAGCACTTGACGGAACCGCCGCCCTTGAGCAGCTCGGACAAATCGACACCGATCGGCTCGAACCCGGCTCGGCTCAGCTGCGCGGCGAAACCCGTTGCCGCGCAAGGATGTATCACGTGCAGACCGTCGGACACGACGTTGAGGCCCAGTACGTAGGCATCGGCCGTGTCAGCGATGATGGCGTCGGGGAACAGCGCACCTAGCTGTGCTTGGGCGGCGACGCTGAATGCCGGTGGGTAGAACGCGATGGTGTGATCGTCGAGCACAGCTAGGGCCGTGTCGAGATGGTAGAAGCGAGGGTCGACCAGCTCCAGCGAGATCACCGGCGCGCGCAGCACCGCGGCGACTTCCGCATGCGCACGTCGATCGGTACGAAATCCCCAGCCGGCCAACACGATGTCGCCGACCTTCAGTAGATCGCCCTGCCCTTCGTTGACGTGACGGGTGTACACCGGACGGTAGCCGAGCGACGACATCCACCGGGCGTAAGCGTGCGATTCACCGGCCCGCTCGGCGAACCGGAACCTGGCGACGATCGCGACATCGTGGGCGACAAACCCGCCGTTGGCCGCATAGACCATGTCCGGAAGCCCGGGCACGGGCTCGATCACGTCCACGCGATGCCCCAACCACAGGTAGGTCTCACGCAAGCTTTCCCACTGCGCTTTTGCGAGGTCGACATCGACGGGCGCGCTGATGTCCATCCAGGGGTTGATCGCGTATTCGACAGCGAAGAAGGCCGGCGGCGTCATCGCGTAGCGACGGACGTTCGGTGTGCGACCGAGCGTGGCGGGCCCGGCCGCCGGCGCCGCGGTTCGGGGCGGCGCTACCACCTGCTGGTTCGTCATGAATCAACGATATTTAGCGGGCTTTCATTAATCAAACCACACATATTGCGTGTCTAGCGTGGATTCATTGCGCTAATCTTGGGAATACAGTGATCTGTTGTTTGCCCCTGCGGAGGGAACGTGATGGACCGCTTGGACGAGACCGACGAGCGCATCCTGGCCGAGTTGACCGAGCATGCGCGGGCCACCTTCGCCGAGATTGGCGAGAAGGTGAATTTGTCTGCGCCGGCGGTGAAGCGGCGCGTCGACCGGATGCTGGACAGCGGCGTTATCAAGGGCTTCACCACCGTGATCGACCGCAACGCCCTGGGCTGGAACACCGAGGCTTATGTGCAGGTGTTCTGCCACGGCCGGATCGCGCCCGACGAACTGCGGGCGGCGTGGGTGGATATCCCCGAGGTGTTCAGCGCCGCGACAGTCACCGGCACACCGGATGCGATCCTGCATGTGCTGGCCCGCGACATGCGGCATTTGGAGACGGCATTGGAGCGAATCCGGTCCAGTGCCGACATCGAACGCAGTGAGAGCATCGTCGTGTTGTCCAACCTGCTCGACCGGATGCGGCCCTGAGGCCCGCCAGTCGGCGATCAACCCACTTGCGGCAGCAGGGACTCGATCACCACTGCTGCGACGCAGACGAAAACAGTGATCCCGAGTGTCAACCAGTCAGCTAGTTTCGGCCGTGCCGGGCTGGCGGATAGCTGGCCGATGCCGCCCCGGGCGGTGATAGCGTCGCCCATCTCGTCAGCGCGACGGAGGGTCACGACGACTGCCGCGGCCATCAGGTCGATCACGCCCCGGCTCTGCTGGCGGAGCCGCGCCCTGCGACCTGAGGGTATTCGGTTGGGCCGCAACAGCCGAGCGGCGTAGAGCACATGGAATTCATCGATCAGCATCGGGAAGGCGCGCAGCGCGAGAGCCAAGGCTACCGCCCACTCGTCTACGGGAATGCGCAGCACTCTCAGCGGACGACCCAACGTCGCTACTGCAGGCGCGATTTCGGCAACATTCGTGGTCCACGACACCATCGCTCCGAGGCCCAGCAGCACGATCGACAGCGCGGTGATCCTGAGGAATTGCAGCGCTCCACCGAGCCCGACCACCACGCCGCCGACCGGTACCGTGGGGCTGCCGCCGGCCAGCGCGGCGGTCACAAACCCCAACGCGAGAAGGGCCCACAGCCACCGCGGGATCGGCGGCAGCGCACCCCGTGGGATCCGTGCGATCCAGACCGCCGCCGCCAGCAATGCCGCCACCAACGCGATCGTCGTCCATCCCGGATAGAACGTCAGCAGCACCGAAACGCCGAAGACGACCAGCAATTTGGTACCGGCCCACAGGTCGTGAATGGCCGATCTTCGGGGCACCGGGACCAGCAGGACGACCGATGGGGAACGGCGCCGATTCACATTGGTCGCCGCGGTCGATGTTGTCGTCACGCTAGGCCTCCCGCCGCGGCAGTGGTAGACACCGCTTCCAGCGCACCGTTGCGCAAACGGATAGTCCGCGGACAAACCTCGTCAAGCCCGACGAAGTCGTGCGAAATGACCACTAACGTCACGCCGCGGGTACGTCGCAGATTCGCAAGCACTCGCCGCAGACCGCGCTGGCTGCTGGCATCCAGCCCGGCCAACGGTTCGTCGAGAATCAAGACCCGGGGCGAACACGCCAGCAGTCCGGCCAGCACCACGCGGCGCATTTGTCCGCCACTGAGCTGATCGATGCGCCGCTTGGCAAGCGCAGGGTCAAGTCCGACTGCGATCAACGCGGCGGCCACGCGATCATGGTCCCGGTGCGAGAAGCCCGCGACTGAAGCCAGTTCCCGGTCGACGTGGCTGCGCATCAACTGCAGCCTGGCAGCCTGGAAGGACAAAGCCACCGCGCCGACGTGCCGATGGGTGGGTTCGCCGTCAATCAGGCAAACACCCTCGGTGGGCACAGTCAGCCCGGCCATGATCCACGCCAGTGTCGACTTCCCGGAGCCGTTGCCGCCGTGGATGAGCAGCCCCTCGCCTTGCTCCACCGTGAAATTGATATCGCGCAGCGCCGTCTTCGCCCACGGCGTACCACTGTGATATTCGTGCCCGACGCCCACCACCTCGAGGACCGGCTTGCTGGAGCCGGACCTGACGGCGCCAGTCGGCACCGGCGCCGGCGCAATCTCGACCATGCCGCTGTTATCGGATGAATCGCTGAGACTGATCGTGCGATCCGCCGATGCCGCCTCATTGTCGAAGTGCGTGATGTGCACCAGGGCCGTGCGATGCCGCTCGGGTAGACCGGACAGGACATCCAACAAGAGTTCGCGGCCCGGCTGGTCGATCATGCTGGTGAATTCGTCAGCGATCAACAGCGAAGGTTCGCGGGCGAGTGCGGCGGCCAGCGCTAGCCGCTGCAGTTCCCCGCCGGACAGGCTTCCGGTGTCGCGCTCGGCGAGCCCCTCGAGGCCGACCTCGCTTAGCAACTTGTTCACATCGACTTTGGTGCCCGGCGGCAGGCCCCAGACCACATCGTCTGCCACTCTGGTGCCCAACACCTGGGTTTGAGGGTGCTGAAGCACGAGCGACGTGCCACCGACTCTCCCCAAACCCACTGCGCCAGGGCGAGACACGGTGCCCGACGTCGGTTCCCGGCCCGCTAGAATGAGCGTCAAGGTCGTTTTCCCGGAACCGTTCGCGCCGACGACGGCGACATGTTCACCGACACGCAGGTCCAGACTGATCTCACGCAACGCGTCTTGGCTTGCGCCGGGGTAGCGGAATCGCACGTCGACCAATCGAACGGGCACAGGACCGATCGCGGCGTCCGACAATCCAGCGCCGTCGGGAGTGTCCAGCTTGTGCACGTCGGGAATGTGGTGCATCCGCTCCAACAGCCGCGAAAGTACCCACCACCCGATCAAGGACGACATCATCACCCCGTAAGTGAGATAGCCGAGCATCAACCACGGCCAGTAGTGCAGCCCGTAGGCAAAGCACCGCTGCACACCGGCGGCGACTCCTTGCAGGTGTACTCGCACCAAGAATGCCTTGACTCCATCCACGTTCGCGGTCATGACTTGAAATATGAGGTGCCGCAGCCGAATCAACACCGTCAGCATCGCGACCGTTACTCCGCCAACGACGCCTCCGGCGACAAACGACGTGACAACCACCGTCGGTGCGCCTCGGCCCTTGCGTTTGACCAGCCCGGTCAACCCGCCGATGTAGACGCAGTTAAGGACGGCCGCCAAGCTACCCAGTCCGGAAATCAAAAAGGTGATCATCCCGGCGGCAACCGTCGCGGCGATAAGCACTCGAAGCCGGTAGCGGTAGGCCAACAGCGCCATGGGCACCGTGCCCAGCAGCGCCAGGCCCTGAGCGAAAGGGATCACCGTGGCGATGATGGCGATCACCGCGCACAGAGCACCCATGACCGAGGCTTGTGCCAACTCGGTCGGCTGTAGGGGACCACCCCGATCGCGCAAACGGACCGGGGGTGGGGTTTTCACTTCAACGATTCTGCCAGGCCGCAGCGCCAAGTCCCGCGAATACATCGTGTGATCTGCGCTCGACGCGAAACGCGTCGGCTTTTTGGCCTCGCTTAGCAAAGCTATGCAACCATGGATGCATGGACAACGTCGTCGATGCCGCAAAGTTCGAGGGAGCGCAGGGGCTGGGAGCCGATCTGCTCGCTGTGGTCGCGCGGCTGAACCGCATGGCCACCCAACGCATCCACATGCCATTGCCTGCGGCGCAGGCCAGGCTGCTGGCCACCATCGAAGCTCACGGCGAAGCCCGAATCGGTGATCTGGCCGCCGTCGATCACTGTTCGCAACCCACGATGACGACGCAGGTGCGCCGCCTCGAAGAGGCGGGCCTGGTCACACGGATGGTCGACCCGGGAGACGCGCGTGCGGTCCGAATCCGCATCACGGCCGAGGGCAGGCGCACGCTCAACGCAGTTCGGGCCGACCGCGCCGCCGCGATCGAACCGCAATTGGCGATGCTCGACCCCGCGGACCGTCAGGTGCTGGTGCAAGCGGTCGACGTGCTGCGTGGGCTGCTCGACAACGCCTCGCGTGGCACCTCCGTCGCGGGTCGGCGCACCACGGTGTGAATGGCGCGACGCTGGTGGTTGGAGCTCGGACGAGGGTAGACACGTAAGCGAGCGCGACGGCCGGCGCCTGATGGCGTGACAGTCCTTCCGCGCGAGATCAATCGAGCTGACCGGTGATGAAAGGTGGCGGCCATGCCGACCGAGGCTTCGGCACATCCGGCGTCGCTGACCGTCTGGGCCGGACCGACGAGGTATGTCTTTGCCCCTGGCCGTGACGTGATCGTGGGCTACGGCCCGGGTTGCGACATTCCGCTGGAACATCTCGACAACCCCTCGCAACCGCCGCCAGCGCCCCGAGTCGATGTGATCCTGCGGTTCACCGGAAACCAATGGGTGGCTATCGATCTGAGTCGACGCGGCATCTTCGCCGGCGGATCCCGACTGGCCACCGTCGAGATCCGCGACGGCCTGGGGATCGCCATCGGAGATCCCCAGCATGGTCCGCGCCTGGCCTTTCAAACGGCGGCGCCGGCCGCACCACCCGGACCTCCGCCACCTGTCGCCCCGGCGTATCCGCCACCAAATGCACCCCAGGCGCCCCCGTTTCCACCAGGGCCGGCTCCACGTCGTCCGAACGAGCCCGACCCGCGGATGCCCACCCAGAGCGCCAACCCCGCCAATACGAACGGCAGGATCGCCAGGAATGCGAAGTAGATGCGATCGCCGGGGAGCAGGTGAGCCTCGCGCCGGGCCACCAATCGGATCTGCCGCAACCTGGATAGCCGGGGTGGCGCCGGCCCGGATGCCGAGACTTCCGGTGGGGTGGTCGGTGCGGCCGTCTGCTGCCTCGCACGGAAGGCGCGGTGGGATCCGTCGGGATCGGCGCCGACCTGTGAAAGCACTCTCGACCAGTCGGTGGTGCCCATCGCGGACTCGATCTGCAGTGGCGTTCCCAGATAGGCCATCGTGCCCGCCGCGGTGAGCACCAACACCTGGTCGCACGCGTTCACATCGGTGAGGGACGTGCGATCCGAGATCGCGACCACGACGGCGCAGCCGAGGCTGGCCTGGTGCCGCAGGATCGCCATGACCTGACGTTGTTGGGCCGCGTCCAGTCCGGCGGTCGGTTCGTCGACCACGAGCAGACTCGGCCGGGTAACGAGCTCGACAGCCAGGGCGGCGCACCGACGCACCTCGGGTGCGAGTTTGCGGATTCTGGTGTCCCGGTGCGACGTCAGCTCGAGTTCGTCGAGAACCTGGCTGATCACGCGGTCGCGTTGCTCGGGCAAGGTGTCCGGTGCCAGCCGCATTTCGGCGGCGTACTGCACGGTCTGCCCGACCGTGAGCTGCTGGTGCAGACGGTCGTCGCGCGCGACGACCCCGATGCGGGCCCGCATGGACTCCGGCTCTGCGTGGATGTCGTGTTCGTCCACGGTGACGCGACCGGAGCTGGGTGCTCTCGTGCCGGCCAGCAGCGCGATCAGCGCGGAATTCCGAGCGGCCGAAGGCCCGATGACCGCGGTCATGGAGCCGGGACGCGCCGTGAATGAGATGGCCGACAGGGTCTCGTGCCCGCCGACCGTCAGCCCCAGCCGATAGGCCGTCATCCCGGTGGTGCGCGACGGGGTCTGCAAAGGCAGGCGATAGGTGGAGTCGGGTTCCGCGGTGCGGAACGAGGGGCGCTGGACGCGCAGCTTGCTGGTCACCATCCGCTCGATCAGGCTCGGGCCCTTGTGCTGCTCGGGTTCCGCGGCGGGCGGGATCATCGGCGCGACCGGTGGGGGCGCGTGCGGTCCGAATCCGCATCACGGCCGAGGGCAGGCGCACGCTCAACGCAGTTCGGGCCGAATGACGTGCCGC
>NZ_LZMB01000359.1 GCF_001673555.1 Mycobacterium sp. 1165178.9
GACGTGGACCGAGGAGCAGACCTACTTCTTCCGGCTCTCGGCGTACACCGACAAGCTGCTGGCCCACTACGAGGCGAACCCGGACTTCATCGCGCCCGACGTGCGGCGCAATGAGGTGGTCAGCTTCGTCTCGGGCGGACTGCGCGACTTGTCCATCTCGCGCACTTCGTTCGACTGGGGCGTGCAGGTGCCCGAGCATCCCGACCACGTGATGTACGTATGGGTCGACGCGCTGACCAACTACCTGACCGGGGTCGGTTATCCCGACACCGAATCCGAGCGCTTCCGGCGCTATTGGCCGGCCGACTTACACATGATCGGCAAAGACATCATCCGATTTCACACCGTGTACTGGCCGGCGTTTTTGATGTCGGCCGGAATCGAGCTGCCGCGAAGGGTTTTCGCGCACGGCTTCCTGCTCAACCGCGGCGAGAAGATGAGCAAGTCGGTGGGCAACGTCGTCGACCCGATAGCTCTGGTCGACACGTTCGGCTTGGACCAGGTGCGCTATTTCCTGTTGCGGGAGGTTCCGTTCGGGCAGGACGGCAGCTTCAGCGAAGACGCCATCGTCACCCGGATCAACTCCGACCTGGCCAACGAGTTGGGCAACCTGGCGCAGCGGTCGTTGTCGATGATCGCCAAGAACCTCGACGGCGTCGTTCCCGAACCCGGTGAGCTGATTGCCGCCGACACCGAGTTGCTCACCACGGCCGACGGATTGATGGAACGGGTGCGGGCCAACTTCGACTCCCAGGCGATGCATCTGGCCCTGGAGGCGATCTGGCTGATGCTCGGCGAGGCCAACAAGTATTTCTCGGCGCAGCAGCCGTGGGTGTTGCGCAAGAGCGAATCCGAGGCCGACCAGGAACGGTTCCGCACCGTCTTGTACGTCACCTGCGAGGCGGTCCGCATCGCCGCGCTGCTGGCCCAGCCCGTCATGCCCGAGTCGTCCGGCAAGCTGCTCGATCTGCTTGGGCAAACAGAAGACCAACGGACGTTTGCTGCCGTGGGCGCGCGACTGGCGCCCGGTACGGCGCTGCCCGGTCCCGCGGGCGTGTTCCCGCGGTACCAGCCGGTTTCCGAAGCTGGTTGAGCACCTACGAACACAGTCAGCGGTGAGTCAATTGGTTCCCACCGCAACCCTTTTGGGATCGCATGAATGGTAGTTGACTTCGGGTGATCCCGGCCGCGACCGGCTGGTCATGCTCGATCGATCACGGTCCGCTGACCGAGTCGCCCGGGATGTCAAGTGTGGCAATCGGATACAGCCCGGAGCCGTCGCGGCCGTCTCGCGCCAGGGCCATCGGTGCGTAGTTCACGACGTGCGAGGCGCCCGGGATGTGCTGTTGCCATTCGACGGAAGCGCGCAGCGTGTAGTGACCGGGTGCCAGACCCGTCACGTCCACGTGCACCGACTCGCTGGCCGACTCCGCCACCGGTTCCGCGCGTGACTGGCTGGATTCGTCGTGGACCAGTGTCTTGAGATTGACCGTCGCGGGCAGGCTGCGAACCACCGCGCCCGAGAAGTCGACGAGCTTGTAACCGGGCACCCAGCGCTCGGTGGCCGCCGCCGAGCCGTAGTTGGTCCAGTCGACCGCGATCGTCGCCACCTTGCCCTGGATCGATTGGGATCCCGGCGTGGCCTCGACCGAATACCGGTAGCCGGCAGAGGTATTGGCCTGGCTCCACAACTGAAACAGCTTGGGGTCCATCGCGGACGTCGCGTCGCGGTCTGGGAAATCGGCGCTCGAGGTCATCGACACGTGATACCGGATGACGTCGTGCAGCCCCTTCTCGTAGTACGACCGCGCGTCGGCGCCGTTGGGCAATCGGCACCACTGGCTGATCACCAGCGCCGTCATCAGCCGCTGCCTGATCGCGTTGACGACCGGGTCATTGGACCGGACGTACTGGGAGTCGTTGGCCTCGGCCCATTCCGGCAACGGGGTCTGCACCCCGAGGCAGTCGGCGCGGATGCCGACCGGTGCGGCCACTTTCTTGGTGACGTCGTCGGCGAACAGCTGGCGGACGATCTCCGGATTCTGCGGAGCCACCACCAGTTGGGTGTGACCGAAGGCGTTGACGTTGGCAGCTACCAGCTGGGCGATGGAGGCTTTGGTGATGCTCTGGTCGCGAAACTGGCTGTAATAGCCCAGCTTTGCGACGCTGTCGTCGGGGGTGGGGCCCGCAGCGCCCAGCGAATCCCGCAGATAGGCAAGGTGGTTCTGGCCGAAGTCGCCGTACCCGGAGAACTCGAACACGGACAGCCGCTCGTCGCCGTCATAGCGGCGGCCGAGGGCGGCCAGCAGCTGGCCGGCGCCATTGAGGTAGTCGGGGTCGTTGAAGTTCGGCACCACCTGGGTGACGCCCGGGGCGGAACCGGTCGACGGCGTGGGATAGCTGGCCGCCGATGGACGCAACCAGTCCGGAATCGCGATGTTGGTGTTGCCGGCGTAGGAGTCGCCGCAGCAGGACTTGTAGACGTACACGCCCAGCGTGAGCCGCATGTTGCGGCTGCCGAGCTTGGCCAGCGCGTCATCGATGGCGCTGAAATCGAACTTGCGGTCGTCGGGCGCGTCGGGAGGCAGCGTGCGCGGGTCGACGGGCTGCAGTTGCCGCCACGAGACCCGCAAGCTGGCATCGTACGAGGCGGGCCACGCGGAGTATCGCTGTTGCGCCGAATTAGCTTGCGGGAACAGCGGATTCAGCATTTCCTCATACTGGCCGCGCAACGGGTTGGGTATCTCCTGAGCGGTGGGCGGGATGGCCGGGCTGACCATCGCCGACAGCGGCCCGGGGTCGCTCTTACCGCCGCAGCCGCTGAGGGCCACCGCCGCGCACACGGCAGCGGCCAACGCGCGTTTCCTCAATGAGCACAACATGTGACGTCAGATCACGCCCTACGACAACTGCCCGCGCGGGCTCCGCGACCGCGCCGATACCGGCGCGGCGCCGAGCCCAGTCAAAACGATCGTCGTCGTCAAGGTTGCTTCTCCCAATACACACCGATGCGCGTGCAAGCGGCCCCAAATTCGCCGTTCCAATGGTGCGTGCATCCGGCCCCGGGGGCGGGCCACGAATTGGCGTAGCGCAGCGTATCACGCGTGTTTCGGCATGGCTTCGTTGCAGCTCAGCAGGGGTGCACGCGCAAACCGCCCGCCTACCGCGCAGTGAGACGGGTCACAATTGCCGACATAACTGTCACGCCCGACGGCTCTGCGGTGTCTCAAGGGCACAGGTCCTCACAAAAAGGAGACAGCCATGACCGAGGTGGCACACAGGAGAAACCATGTCGTCGTTGTCGGCGCCGGATACGCCGGAACACTGGCGGCCAACCATCTGCGCCAGCGCCCGGACATCGACATCACGGTGGTGAACCCGCGACCGGTCTTCGTCGAGCGAATCCGCTTGCACCAGTTGGTCGCCGACAGCGGCGCGGCGACACACGATTACGCGACGATGCTCGGCGAGGGGATCCAGCTGGTCGTCGACAGCGTCGATCACATCGAGACCGCCGGCCGGCGGATCCTGCTGGCCTCGGGCGCCGAGCTGAACTACGACTACTTGATCTACGCCGTGGGAAGCACCGGTGTCACCGCATCGATGGTGCCCGGCTTCGCCGAGTTCGCACATTCGGTCGCGGATCTGGAAAGCGCGCAGCGCCTGCACTACGCGCTCACCGATCTGCCGTTGCCCGCACCCATCACCGTGGTGGGCGGCGGATTGACCGGCATCGAGACCGCTTCCGAGCTGGCCGAGGGCGGCCGCCCGGTGACTCTGGTCTGCGGCCCGGTGCTCGGTCCGTCGCTGAGCAGGCGGGGCCGCCGTTCGGTGGCGAAACAATTGCGCGGGTTGGGCGTCAACGTGCTGGAGTCCGTGGCGGTGGCCGAGGTGCGCTGGGACGAGGTGGTGCTTACCGACGGCGTGGTGCTGCCGAGCGCGGCGACCATCTGGACGGCCGGATTCGCCGTGCCGGACCTGGCCACGCGCAGCGGGCTGCACACCGATCCGATCGGCCGGCTGCTCACCGACGAGACGCTCACCAGCATCGACGACGAGCGTGTCGTCGCCGCGGGTGACGCCGCCGCGCCGTCCGGCCAGCCGTTGCGGATGAGCTGCCAGGCCGCTTGCCCGATGGGTGTTCAGGCCGCCAACACCGTGCTCAGCCGCATCGCAGGCGACGCTCCCGCGGCCCTGAGCCAGGCGTTCGTAGGGCAGTGCATCAGCCTGGGCCGCACGCACGCCACCGTGCAGTTCTCCCGCACCGACGACACCCCGGTGAACATGTTCCTCGGCGGCCGGGCGGCGGCTTCGGTCAAGGAGGCGATTTGCAAGGGCACGGTGTGGTCGATCCGGCGGGAGGCCGCCAAGCCCGGTTCGTACTTCTGGATCAAGGGCGGCAAGCGGCCCGCGCAGTCACCGGCCGACGAGGAGGTCGCCGCGCGATGACGCAAGCGCCGACCGGCAGCGAGCACGCCGAACGGTTCACCTTGCTGCGGCCACTGCTGTTCACCATCGCCTACGAGATGCTGGGCTCGGCGACCGAGGCCGACGACGTCTTGCAGGACAGTTACCTGCGGTGGGCGGCGGTCGACTTGGCGACGGTGCGCGACACCAAGTCGTACCTGGCCCAGCTGGTCACTCGCCAGGCGCTGAACTCGCTGCGGGCCGGTGCTCGACGGCGCGAGGACTACGTGGGGCCGTGGCTGCCCGAGCCGCTGCTGCTCGACGAGCAGGATCCCTCGGCCGATGTCGTTCTGGCGGAATCGATTTCGATGGCGATGCTGGTGTTGCTGGAGACACTGAGTCCCGACGAGCGAGCCGTGTTCGTGCTGCGCGAGGTGTTCGGTTTCGACTACGGCGAGATCGCCGCGGCGGTGGGCAGGCCGGCGCCCACCGTTCGGCAGGTGGCGCACCGGGCCCGCGAACACGTGCGGGCCCGGCGGAAACGATTCGACTCGGTCGACCCGGAACGCAACGCCGAAATCACCGCACAGTTCCTGGCGACGGCCGCCGGCGGTGACGTGGAAGCGCTGATGACGATGCTCGCCCCCGACGCCACCTGGACGGCCGACAGCGGCGGCGTGGTGAGCGCCGCCCGCCGACCGGTGGTCGGCGCCGAAAAGGTCGCCCGCGCGATCGCCGGCCTCATGCGCCGGGCCGCGACAATGGGCGCGATGCGGGTGGAGATGGTGACCTGCAACAGCGCCCCGGCGGTATTGCTCTACCTCGGCGAACAGCTCGAGGGTGTGATCACTCTGGAGATCGCCGGGGACAAGATCACCAACTTCTACGTGATGCGCAACCCGCAGAAGTTGGCCGCGCTGGCCACCACCCGCGACATCAGCCGCGGCTGAGCCCGCGGGCACCGCGGGTGTGAAACCCCGCCGCTCTGACAAGCTAGGGCTGTGCGAATCGAGCGGCTCGGCGATCTTGGCGCCGCACCCCTGGTGCTGCGCGCCGTGGGCGACGCCACCGGCCGGCTCGGCCTGCCGCCACCGGCCGCGCTGACCGGCGAGTGGTTCGGCGCCCTGGCGGTGATCGCGCCGAGCCTGCCGGTGCACCCTGTGCACCGGGACGACGTGTTCGCGGTCCAGGCGCCGCGGACGCCGGAGCCGCAGGCTGTGGGCGGCGGCTGGATCGGTTACCTGTCTTATCCCGACCCCGGCGCCGACGCGCAGCCCAACCGGATCCCCGAGGCGGCCGGCGGTTGGACCGACTGCGTGCTGCGGCGCGACCGCGACGGCCACTGGTGGTACGAGAGCCTGTCCGGCGCGCCTATGCCGGGGTGGCTCGCCGCCGCGCTGGCCGCACCGGCAGCCGCGGCGCGCGAATGCCGCATCGATTGGGGCGTCGCCGGCCGGGCGGCGCATCGCGACGGGGTGCTGGCCTGCCTGGAAGCCATCCGCGCCGGCGAGGTGTACCAGGCCTGCGTGTGCACCCAGTTCACCGGCACGGTCAGCGGCGACCCGCTCGACTTCTTCATCGACGGCGTCGCACGCACCTCCCCGGCCCGGGCGGCCTACCTCGCCGGCAGCTGGGGCGCGGTAGCGTCGCTGTCGCCGGAGCTGTTCCTGCAACGGCGCGGCACGGCCGTCACGTCCAGCCCGATCAAGGGCACCCTGCCCCTGGATGCCTGGCCGGCGGCGCTGCGCGCGTCGGCCAAGGAGGTCGCCGAGAACATCATGATCGTCGACCTGGTGCGCAACGACCTCGGCCGGGTGGCGATCGTCGGCACCGTGACCGTTCCCGAGTTGTTGGTGGTGCGGCGTGCCCCCGGCGTGTGGCACCTGGTGTCGACGGTGTCCGCGCAGGTCCCCGCCGACCTGGCGACTTCGGCGCTGCTGGACGCCACCTTCCCGCCGGCCTCGGTCACCGGGACGCCCAAACACCGTGCCCGCCAACTGCTCTCGCAGTGGGAGCCTAATCGTCGTGGAATATATTGCGGCACAATCGGATTGGCCTCACCCGTGGCCGGCTGCGAGCTGAACGTAGCTATCCGCACGGTCGAATTCGATGCCGCGGGCGCCGCGGTGCTGGGTGTCGGCGGCGGCATCACCGCCGACTCCGACCCGGACGCCGAGTGGGCCGAATGCCTGCACAAGGCGTCCCCAATCGTCGGGCTGCCGTCCATCGCCGCCGCGAGCGCGGCCGGCTGACCGCGCGGCCTAGTCCTGATGGCGGCAGCCCGCTACGCCCGGCTTCGCCGCGCTTGCGACCGCCGCTAGTCGCGCCGCGACCGCAGCACCGCGTCGTAGAGCTGGCGCGAACGCACCCCCGGGTGGGCGGTGGCCACCTGGCCGCAGGCGTCCTTGACGCGGGCACCGTCGGCGACCAGTTCCTCGACCTCGGCGACCAGCGACGGCAGGTCGGCGGTCGGGGTGGCGCCGGCCAGCACCACGGTGATCTCACCGAGCACACCGTCGGCCGCCCACGCCGACAGTTCGTCGAGCGATCCGCGGAGCACCTCCTCGTGCACCTTGGTCAGCTCCCGGCAGATCGCCGCCCGGCGCGCGCCGCCGAGCCGATCGACCGCCTCCCGCAGGCAGGCGGACAACCGGCGCGGCGATTCGAAGAACACACAGGTGCGCCGCTCGTCGGCCAGGGAATCCAGCCAGGTCCGCCGCGCCGCCTTCTTGCGCGGCGCGAACCCCTCGAAGCAGAACTTCTCGGCCGGCAGACCCGACAGGGCCAGCGCGGTCGTCACCGCCGACGGCCCCGGCAGGCATCCCACCGGCAGGCCGGCCTCGACACAGGCCGTCACCAGCCGGTAGCCGGGGTCGCTGATCAGCGGCATCCCGGCGTCGCTGACCACCAGCACCGTCGCGCCCGCGCGGATCGCCTCGATCACCGACTCGGCCCGGGCGCTTTCTACCTGATCGAACATGCTGATCACCCGGCCGGTGATCCGCACATCGAGGGCCTTGGCCAGGGTGCGCACCCGACGGGTGTCTTCGGCGGCCACCACATCGGCTCGGGCCAGGGCGTCCAGCAGGCGGGGGGAGGCATCCGACGGCTGGCCCAGAGGGGTCGCGCCCAGCAACAGGCGCCCGGTGGTCATGACCGACAGCCTACGATCGACGTGATGACCGCCCCGCCCCGCGAATCCCCCTTGAACACGGAGGGTGCCGAGACGGAGCGCGCGGTGCCCGTCGTCAGCCCCGGGCCGCTGGTGCCGGTGGCCGATTTCGGGCCGACCGATCAGATCCGCGGCTGGGTGGTGACCGGTGTCATCACGCTGGTGGCGGCGATCACCCGGTTCCTGAACCTGGGCTCGCCCACCGACGGCGGCACCCCGGTCTTCGACGAAAAGCACTATGCGCCGCAGGCCTGGCAGGTCCTGCACAACCACGGCGTCGAGGACAACCCCGGGTTCGGCCTGGTGGTTCACCCGCCGGTGGGTAAGCAACTGATCGCCCTCGGCGAGGCGGTCTTCGGCTATGGCGGGATTGGCTGGCGCTTCACGGGCGCATTGCTCGGCGTGGTCATGGTGGCGTTGGTGATGCGGATCGTCCGGCGGATCAGCCGCTCGACGCTGATCGGCGCGATCGCGGGTGTGCTGGTGATCTGCGACGGCGTCAGCTTTGTCGCCTCGCGGACCGCATTGCTCGACGGCATCCTCACGTTTTTCGTGGTGGCGGCGTTCGGTGCGCTGATCGTCGACCGCGACCAGGTTCGGCAGCGGCTGCACATCGCGCTGCACGAGGGCCGCAACGCCGAGACGGTTTGGGGCCCGCGGCTGGGTGTGCGGTGGTGGCGCTTCGGCGCCGGGATCCTCCTCGGATTGGCTTGCGGCACAAAGTGGTCCGGCCTGTACTTCGTGCTGTTCTTTGGGGCCATGTCGCTGGCGTTCGACGTGGCTGCGCGGCGCCAGTACCAGGTGACTCGGCCGTGGCTGGGCACCCTGCGGCGCGACCTCGGCCCGACCGTGTACGCGCTGGCCGTCATGCCGGTGCTGGTGTATCTGGCCAGCTACGCGCCGTGGTTCGCCTCCGAGACCGCCATCGACCGGCACGAGGTGGGACAGACGATCGGCCCCCGCGCGATTGTTCCAATGCCCGACGCCATCCGATCGCTGTGGCATTACACCGCCAAGGCTTTCCAATTCCATGCGGGCTTAACGAATTCCGCCGGCAACTATCACCCGTGGGAATCGAAACCGTGGAGTTGGCCGATGTCGTTGCGGCCGGTGCTCTACGCCATCGACGAGCAGAACGTCGCCGGTTGCGGCGCGCAGTCGTGTGTCAAGGCTGAGATGCTGGTGGGCACCCCCGCGATGTGGTGGCTGGCGGTGCCCGTCCTCGTTTTCGCGTTGTGGCGCACGCTGGTGCGCCGCGACTGGCGGTACGCCGTGGTGCTCGTCGGCTATTGCGCGGGCTGGCTGCCCTGGTTCGCCGACATCGACCGGCAGATGTACTTCTTCTACGCCGCAACCATGGCGCCGTTCTTGGTGATGGCCATCGCGCTTATCTGTGGCGACATTCTCTACACCCCGGGCGCCCCGCCCCGGCGGCTGCGGCTGCAGCCGAATTCGGAACGACGCACGCTGGGCCTGATCGCCGTGTGCTGCTATGTGGCCTTGGTGGTGACCAACTTCGCGTGGCTGTTCCCGGTGCTCACCGGTCTGCCGATTTCGCAGCAGACGTGGAACATGGAGATCTGGCTGCCCAGCTGGCGTTAGTCGGCTAGGGCAGCAGGTCGCGGGCGACCGGGCAGGACATGCACCGGGGCCCGCCGCGGCCGGTGCCCAGTTCGGATCCCGCGATCGTCAACACCTCGATGCCGGCGTCCTGCAGACGAATGTTGGTCTGCGCGTTGCGTTCGTAGGCGATTACCACCCCGGGCGCGAGCGCCAGCGTGTTGTTGCCGTCATCCCACTGCTCGCGTTCGGCGACGATGGGATCCAGGCCCGTGTCGATGACCCGCAGCTTGTCGATCCCCATCGCCTTGGCCGCCGCCTCCAGGAACGGGGCCTCGTCGCTGATGGCGACCCCTTCAGGCGTGCGCTGGATGGTGAAGGCCGACAACGAGTCGACGATGTTGGCGTACATCACCACCGTGTCGGTGTCGACCATCGTGCACACCGTGTCCAGGTGCATCTGCGCACGCCGCTGAGCGATCGGCACCGCGAGCACCGTGTGCGCGAGGTCGTCGTCAAACAGACTGCGGGCCAACGCTTCCGCGCCGGCGGGGGTGGTCCGCTCCCCGACGCCGACCGCGATGACGCCGGGCGCCAGCAGTAGCACGTCGCCGCCCTCGACGGGGGCGGTGCGCGACTCGTAGGCACGCCGCACGCCGGTGAACCGGGGGTGATGGGCGTAGATGAGATCGGTCAGCGACGCCTCGCGGACGCGGGCGCGCAGGGCCAGCGTCGGGATGACCACCCGCTGGCCGATCCAGATCGATGAGTCGCGGGTGAACACCAGGTTGGGCAGCGGATCGATGACGAAGTCACCGCCGTGATGCATGCGCAGCACCAACGACACGTCGGTCCGGGTGTCCGACGGCAACTCGTTGAACGTCATGCCGGCCATCAGCACCTGGGCCAGCCGGGCCGGCTCGAGTCCCCGCAGGTATGCCGAAAGTTCCTGGGCCAAAGGCACTCCGAGCCGTCGCGCGTCGACGGCGGCCGCCACGCCCTGCATCCTGGCGGCTCCACTATGCGTCAGCGCCTGGGTGAGCAGGTCCGACAACTGCAGCACCTCGATGCCGCGGGACCGCAACAGCGCGGAGAACTGGTCATGCTCGTCTTGCGCGCGCGCGACCCACGGCAGGCCGTCGAACAGCAGCTGGTCGACGTTGCGCGGATTCAGGCGAAGCAGCTCGGCGCCGGGGCGGTGCAGGATGACCACGCGCAACGCGCCGACCTCGGAATTGGTGCCCAGCTCGACAACACCCACAGCTCAACCGTAGCGGTGCCGGGCCGCGCGGTCCCGCCACACGCTCACCGCGCGCCACCCGCCATCGAACGAATGTGCGATAAACTCTCCTCCGTGGAGATCGCGGTCCAAGGCTCCCTGTTCCAGCACACCGAGCGCCGACAACTCGGCGATGGCGCGTTCATCGAGATCCGTGCCGGCTGGCTCACCGATGCCGATGACCTGCTGGAGGCCCTGCTGTCGACGGTGCCGTGGCGCGAGGAGCGCCGGCAGATGTACGACCGGGTCGTCGACGTGCCGCGGCTGGTGAGCTTTCATGACCTCGCCGTCGAGGAGCCGCCGCATCCGGAGCTGGCCCGGCTGCGGCGCCGGCTCAACGACATCTACGCCGGCGAGCTCGGTGAGCCGTTCACCACGGTCGGGTTGTGTTGCTATCGCGACGGCTCGGACAGCGTGGCCTGGCACGGCGACACCATCGGCCGCAGCAGTTCCGAGGACACCATGGTGGCGATCGTCAGTCTGGGCGCCACCCGCTCTTTCGCGATGCGCCGCCGCGGCGGCGGCCCGTCCCTGCGGCTCCCCCAGGCGCACGGCGACCTGCTGGTGATGGGCGGATCGTGCCAACGCACCTGGGAGCACGCCGTGCCGAAGACGACAGCATCCGTCGGCCCCCGGGTGAGCATCCAGTTCCGCCCGCGCGGCGTGCGCTAGCGGCGGTCGCAAGCGCGGCGAAGCTGGGCGCTGGGGGTACCTCCCGCTTGCGGGGGACGGGCCGCCGCCACAAGCAGAACGGTCAGGCACGCACCGCCGTCACCGCTTTGACGAGCAAATCGCGCGCCCGCTGCGTGTCCACCGGAGCGACCGGCTGATCGGGAACCACCAGCGGGTTGGCGATGACGATCACCTGGTAGTCGCCGAATACGGCCGAATAGTCATACAGCTCGCCGGTGCGTGGACCACCCGGCGTCAGCGCCTGCACGACGCGATGCACGCCCAGCGTGCGAGTGCTCTCGATTTGCGGCACCTCGACCACTTGGACACCGCCGCGCATCTGCGGCCCGGTGAAGGTCACCTTGCTGCAGTCCTTCCCAGGATCGTTGAACGGTAACGCTTTTGAGGTCTCCAGCGCGATCACCACGAACCGGTTGCCGCGGCCCTCGGCGGTGACCGCGGACATGTTGCCCTGCAGGTCCGCCGGCATGTCCGGCCCGGACGCGACTTTCGCGCAGTTCGCGGGGTCGAACGTCAAACCGTCGGGCAGTTTGCGGCCGGCCAGCAACTCGGGATTGACTCCCCGTTCGGTTATGTCGCTGACCTTGTATTCGGGGCCGAAGCTGGACTTCACGCCGACGACCTTGTTGATGTCGGCCTCTTCCTGATGGGCTGCCGATGAGCAGCCGGCCAGGACGCAGACAGCCACGACCACGGACAGGATCTTGGACATCGGGGCCAATCTACCCAAGCGGAGAGCTCAACTGCGCAACGTGGACACCGTTTTGGCGAGCAGATCCGCGGCGAATTGCGGCGGCAGCACCGGGAGCGCCGAACCCGGATCTGTGGTCAGGGTGGTAAACGCGTAGTAATTGCCCAGATACGCGGTGAATGTGTAGGTGCGCGAATCTATTTCGGTGCCCGACTCGACGGATGACTTGACGTCGGCCACCATTCCGACCGTGTCGACACCATCGACGTGCGGCGCGTCGGTGAGGTGGACGTGTACCACGGTCTGCCCGGCGGTCTCCGACCACTGGGCGCACGCGGTAACCAGGTCCTCGGGGAGATCCACCGGCCCTGGCACGGCCACCACCACAGCGTCGACGACGCCGCCGCTCCCCGAGCCCGAGACGCCCTGCGCCGACTGGTCACGTCCGTTCCCGGGGTCGGCCAGCGTCCCGCACTTGGCCGGCTTGGCCTGCGGGTCGTCCCCCAAGCTCCAAATCAGTCGGGGCGAAGCGGCACCGGGGATCCCGGTGGTCACCTCGTAGCCGGGCGGCAGGTCGCGAATGACCCGTTTGATGTTGGCGGGGTTGACGGCAACGACGCTCGCCGGAGCGGATTTCGGGGGACCGGCCGATGGAGCGCGCGCGGGTGAGTGGCCGCACGCGGCGATCGCCGACGTGAGCACCCCGACCAGCGCCGGACCAATCCAGAACGGCCGCATGAGGAGTTGATAGCACAGGACACCGCCATACCGTCTCCCCCACGCCAGTGCCTGGGCTGGTCGAATAACCTCCGTCACTTAGCGGCTCGGGAAGGACGATGTCATCCTCAGACGTGCTAGCGCATGCGCCAGCGGATTTGAAAGTCACCTAATCGTCCGCAGACTGGCCGCGGTTGCGGCACTATGCGGCGCCGGTCTCAGCCGACCGCGGCGATGACCTGCCGGGCCACGCGCTTGATCTGCTCGGCCTCGTCACGCCGCAGGTGGCGTGGGCGCGGCACGTCGATCACGGTGCTGATGACGCCGACGTCTTCGCGCTGCCAGACGGCTCCGTAGCGGTCCAAGATCGCGCGCATCGGTCCGTTGTCGGAAAGCATTCGCGCGGAGAACCTTTCGACACCGTCGATCTCGGCGGCGATGGAGAGCGCGCTGATCAAGAAGGTGCCGATGCCGCGGCCCTGATAGGCATCGGCGACGGTGAAGGCGATCTCGGCGACGGTCGGGTCGCTCTCGTCGCGCACGAAGCGCGCGTCGGCCACCGGGTCGCTGCCGTCGGTGACCACCCACACGAAGTGATCGACGTAGTCGACCTCGGACAGGTAGTGCATCAACGCGGGAGTAGGTAGTCGCGGGGTCATGAACCGCCGATAGAGCGTGTCGCTGGAGAAGTAGATGTGTCCGTGCACGGTGCGCTCGCTGTCGCCGGGGAGCACCGGTCGCAGCAACAGGAGCGTGCCGTCCCGCACGCGAATCGGGATCGGCGTGATGAACGCGGCGAGACGCTGACGCACGGTGCGCAGCAGCCGCGGTGTGATGTCCGGGATGTGCACCATGCTGGCGAAGGCCCTGGTGTCACCGATCCAGCCGGTCAGCGGTTCGACCGTGGTCACCGTCGCGGTCCGGGGAATGTCGCGCAGCAGGGCGATCTCGCCGACAATCATGCCCTGGGAGGCATGCTCGACGATCACGACGCCGTCGTCACCCACGTGTTTGATCTCGGCGGTACCGGACGAGATCAGCAGGAACGAGACGGCCTGCTCCCCCTGCCGCATCAGCACCTGGCCGGCCGGGGAGAGCAGTGGCTGTAGGCGAGCCGCCAACGGGGCGAGGTCTTCGGTGGGACATCCCTTGAAGATGTCCATCGTCGCCAGCTCGTCCAGCCGCGCGCCGGTCAGCCCGGCCACCGCTATAGACCGCCGCCCGCAGCATCACGACACCGTTCTGTGCGTCGCGGTGATGCCATGACCTGCCCGCCTGCTTGCCGTCGTCTACCGTGCCGGGCCGAACCCCCCGGATGCGGTCGGATGTTGCCAGGTTATGAGCACGGTTGCGGCTCGGGCAAGGATGCGCGGGTCACTCGTGAAATTGGGCGACCCACCGGCAACCGGATGAGCCGGCCTTCGCCACACGGGGCGTTCGGCAGTGTCAGGCGATCTTTTGACTCGGCTCCAGCACGAAATCGACGACGATCGCGGCCATGTCGTCGATCGCGCGGCGAGCGATCACCTCATAGCCGTGGGTGCTCAGCGTGGGCAGGCACAGCAGGCCGGCGCGCGCGGTCAGCCCACTCGCCTTGGAGTGCGACGCGTCGGATTCGAACGCGCCCAGGGCGGCCGCCTGGGGTGACAGATCGCGGTCGGTGGCGATTTTCAGCAACCGGTCGGCGACCTCTTTGTCGTAGACGCATAGGGCGTCGCTGTAACCGATGATCGGACCGCCGGTGACGCTGGTGTTGTATTCGCGTTCGGTGGGGCCGACCTCCAGGGCCAGGGTGAGGTCGCCGGGCAGGGTGGCGCTGGCGTAGGTGCCCCCCACACCGCCGACCTCCTCGTTGGTGGTGAACACCAGGTACACGTCGTCGGCGGGGCGTTGCCCGCGCTCGCGCAGTTGGCGCGCAGCGTGCAGCAGGGCGGTCACCGCGGCGCGGTCGTCGAGGAAGTAGGCGCCGACGTAGTCTCCCATCTCGACAACGGCTCTCTTGCTGCGGTCGACGCACACCCGGGTTCCGGCGTGCACCCCCGCGGCGGTCAGCTCGTCGGTGCTGCGGCCGGTGAAGACGTAGACGTGGTGCCAGTCGAGCGCACGGTCGCCCTGATCGGGTTTGGTCTCCCAGATTCGTGGGCTCTCCTGGGTGGTGTGCTCAGAGCCGAGAGTCAGTACGGCGGTGAGGGTTTCGTTGTCGCCCAGAACGGCGACCGGACCCAGTCCGAAGTTGCCCGGGTACATGGTGCCCAGCTGGGTCATATGCAGTGTGCCATCGGATTCCACGCGTTTGACGATCATCGACAGTTCGTCCATGTGCGCCATCACCCGGGTGGCGGTGCCGGGGATGGACTCGGTGCGGTGGCGGTGATTGGGCGCCCCGGTATCGTTGGCCGACGGGTCGGCGGCGATGTAGCCGATCAGGTTGCCGGCGTCGTCGGTCCACATGTCGTCGACGACGGATTGCAGTTCGCGGGCGATAACGGCGCGCACCTCGTTTTCCTGTCCGCACGGCCCGTAAGTCAACAACAGTTCTTGCAGTAGCTCGTCGGTGTAATCGCGATCGCGGTGCGCCATCGGATCCTCTCGTCATCGGGTTCAGAGGATCAGTACCCGTGTTGGCCTGCGGCTACCCACGGGGTGTTCAGGCGAGCGCGACGCCTAGTTCTTGGGCGAACACCTTGATCATGTGCTGGACGGCGATTTCGTTGCGCCCGATGATCATGTGGTCGTGCTGGCCGTGCCGGACACCCTCGCCGCATTGCGGCAACATGGCGAAGTCCTCGTCGCGCACGGCCGCGTGCACCCCTTCATAAACCGCGTCGTAGGCCGCTCTCATCTCGTCGTTGATGGCCGGGATGCGGCCCATCCAACTGTGGCGGACCGTGCAGCGGGTCGGCTCACCGGCGGGCAGCATGTCGATGATCTCCACCCCCACTGGGCTGTTGGCCAGGATGAGGTTCGGATACACCCAATAGATCACGCCCATGTTCGCCGAGGGATCCAGCGAAGCCGTGGGCTCCGCTTCGGCGTTGGTGATCCAGGTGAACGGAAACCCGATGCGGTGGTGCTTGCCGAACTCGTCGTAGACCATCGTGTTGGCCAGGGTGTTCTGCCCGATGAGGCTCTCGCCGTGCACGTACGGGAAGTGATAGCCCTCGGCGAACGCCTCCAGCGCGCCCTTCCACGACACCTCGGACGTGAACTCGCGCTGCGTGTGGTAGCCGTAGGACTCGTAGTTCCACAGCGCCAGTTCGGTACCGAAGTCCCCCAGGTGCGCGTCCAGGTCGATGGCCGCGTCGGCGGTCAGCACCGCCCAGATGAAGCCGTGCCGCTCCTCGGAAGGCAATTCCACCAGGCCGTAATCCTTGATGTCCATCGAATCGAAGCCGGCCTTGCCCGGGACGCTGAACAGTTCACCAGTGTTGCGGTACGTCCAGGCGTGATACGGGCAGACGAACCGCGAGGCGTTGCCCGAGCCGCAGGCCGGCATCGCGCCGCGGTGCCGGCAGTAGTTGAGCAAGACGTGGCTGGCCCCGGACCGGTCCCGGGTGACCAGCAACGAATCGCCCAGCACCGAACGCACGACGTAGTCGTTCTTGTTCGGCACCTGCGCCGACGGGACGATGGCCAGCGGCACCCTACGCAGAATCTGCGATTCCTCGATCTCGGTGATCTTGGGGTCGCGGTAGTAGTGCAACGGCACCCGCAGTTCACGCTCGGCCAGGTCGGTCGTCTTGTCCAGGGCATGACGCAGCCCCCGCCGCGTCAGCGTCTCGTCGGTCCCGCTCACCGGTTGGTCGATCGTCGTCACCCAGGTCCCCTTCTCCGCGATGGTTCGGACCATACAATCATTATCGTTTGTATTGTCAAGACCGGCGGCCCGGGTGTGCGACGATCACGCAATGCGCCGGCACGGCTGGTCGGGTGACATCCCGGCCGACGACGATGAGGCGGTCGCGCGCATCGTGAGCGCGACGCGCAGCGCCATCGACGCGCGCGGGACCGTCAGCGTCTCCGAGGTCGCGTCGGCCCTTGGCGTGACGCGGCAGACGATTTACCGGTACTTTCCCACCCACGAGGCGCTGTTGGGTGCGACGGCACTGTCCTCAGTCGACGGGTTCTTGGATCGGCTTGCGGCGCATCTGGGTTCGATCACCGACCCGACCGAGGCCGTGGTGGAGGGGATCGCCTACACATTTGAGCAACTCGCCCACGACAGGTATCTCGGCCTGGTGTTCCAGCCCGGCAAGGCCAGCGCGTTCACCGCGGGAGTCACGTCCGATATGGCCATTTCGTTCGGCCGGTCGATCCTGCAGCGATTCGAAGTCGATTGGGCCGCAGCGGGATTCGCCGAAGGCCGACTCGACGAACTGGTCGAGATCATGTTGCGCACCGTGCAGTCGCTGATCGTGGACCCGGGCCGTCCACCGCGCACCGGACGCGCGCTGCGACGGTTCCTGGAGGATTGGGTCGCGCCGTCGGTGCGCGCCCACGCCGTCGTCGAGCGCTGAGGAACCGCGGGCGCCCGGCTACCTACCCGTAAACCGAGGCTCGCGTTTGGCGGCGAAGGCGGCCAGCCCTTGGCGTCCTCGGACGCGTACTACCTCGACGACGAATCGCTGCTCGATCCGTCGCGCGTCTTCCTATCCATCCGCTGTTGATCACCGAGGCCTTGGCGTTGCGAACGGCCAAGGGGCCGTGGGCCACAACGCGGGCCGCGATCTCGCGGGCCATGTTCAACGCCTGGCCCGTCGGCACCACATGGCCCACCAGACCGAAGTGGTAGGCGTCGGCGGCCGTCAGCAGATCACCCGTCAGGATCATCTCCATGGCATTGGTATAGGGAATCTGTCGCTTGAGCCGCACGGTCGAGCCGGCGCCTGCGATCAGCCCCTATGTGGCTTCCGGCAGGCCGAAGACAGCCTGCTCCTCGGCGATCCGAATGTCGGTCTGCTGCAGCATTTCACAACCACCGCCCAAACAGGCACCGTTGACCGCGGCGATCAGCGGGGCGCCGATTCAATCCTTGGTGCAGTAGTAAATTCGGAACGAAATATCCCCGCGTTGCAAGTCGCGGTAGACCGGACTGCCTTGCCCGACCGCGAAAGCACGGCCGAAGCGGCGCAGGACTGCCGACCTATGCTGATCGACCACGTTCAGTGACCAATGACGCGGATTTTCCTCTATGCCGCGCAGCACCTCCGCATTGATAACCCTGCCACAACGTTGCGTCAGCGGCGCCTCCGCAATCGCCAACTCCCACTTGGCAATAAGGTGGCGGGGACGCAGATCCGCGTACAGGAAATGTCCTCCCGGGCGGAGCACGCGCGCCACTTCGGCGAGGAAACGAGGAAACCGGGGGTAACAATGCGAGGCTTCGACGTTGATCACCGCGTCGAAGGACTGGTCGACGAAAGGCAGGCTCTCCGCGTCACCCTGCACGAAATCCAAGCCGGGCAGATTGTGCCTTTCTCGGCAAAACGCAATGCCGGCCGGGTTGAAGTCCAGCCCCGTGTACGAGGCCGGGTGCAAGGTGCGCATGAGGTAGGAAGCCCCGCCCCCGTGGCCGCAACTGACCTCAAGCACTTTTGCCCCGTTGAGATCAGCCTGCGTCGCCGTGCGATGGTACAGCTGGATGTAGAACCGGTTGGGCTCGTCGGCCGCCACCAGCGGCAGACCCATCGGCGGATCCTCTTCATAGCCCAAGTTCAGAAATAAGACATCGTCCGCGGAGAGCCGGCGGGTTAAAGCGGGATACTGGCGCTGCCAGATGAGTTTCTGCGTCAAGCGGGCGTTCTCGACGCGATAAATGAGGCGTGAGCCGATTCGCGTCACGATTCCAGACCCAACGCGATTTTGGGCCATGCCGCGAAATATGACGGATAGCAGTATCCCCCAAGGATTTTCGGCGATCTGTGTAGCCGCCGTCGGAACGTGATGACGGATTTCGTCGAGCTCGATGATGCGCATCGCCTCATCGGAGCGTGGTCCTTTCGAAGGGCGTGGAGGGCTTTGCGGACGACGGTTTCTCGAAAGTCAGCGAACCCTGCGGGCGCACTGTCGTCAAAACTGTCGTGATTTGGCAAACTGTCACGGCCTGCGAGCCACCCCTGTACGCGAGTGACCGTGACCGCTGCCTGCAGTGGTTTTGCAATCGGTGCCCGGGCGCACGGCGGGAACTACTTCCGCCGAGCTGGGATATTCGCCCATCTGCTGAGCCATATGAGCGGGATCCTCCCAAAACCGGAGCAGTTGCAAGTCGGTTACGTATTTGATGATGGTCGCCGCCGAGACGTGCGGAATGTCACCGTTGGGACCGATCTTTGCTTCTTGCACTGCAGCACGGAATCGCTCGGTCGGCGCAAGCGATCCGCGGCTCGGCTCTGCGGGCTGTAAATGGTTGGAATCGCTGAACAACAAATCCAGCACGGTGCCGAGGCGCTGTCGATCCGGCAGGGCATGCAGGGCGGTCTCAAAGCGCTGTAACCACTCCGCAAAGTCAGCGATACGCCGGATCGGGTAACCCGCCTCAATCACCCAGTCGACGTATTCGTCGAGTCCGATGCCGTCGTCGTGCGGGTTCATCACGTGGTAGGTCTGAAAGCCGTCGGCCGCCTGGGCACACAGTGTGGCGATGGCTTCGGCGATGAATTCGACGGGCAGACCGTCGAAGTGCGCGCGCTGCCGGTTGCCGTCGGGGTCGAGCTGGTAGAACGAGCCGGGCGCGATGCCAGTGGCCAACAGGCTCAGCACCATCTGGGTGAACCAGTCCGACACGTTGAGTTGGCCCGCATATGTGGTGCCGGCCAGAATCATGTCGCAACGAAACACGGTGACCGGCAGTTTGCACAGGTCGTTGGCCTCCCGTAATAGCACCTCGCTGGCCCATTTGCTGTTGCCGTAGCCATTGACGTTGCTGTCATCGTTGCTGCGGGTGGGGCTGATGACCCGGATGTCGGCATCCTCGGTGAACGCCGACGGCTCGATCTGATCACCCACGCTGGCAGTCGACACGTATGTGTAGGGCTTCAGCTTCGTGTTGAGTGCGAGGCGGATCAGCTCTGCGGTGCCCACGACGTTGGGCCCGAATAGCTCGCTGTAGCGCAGGACTCCGCTGACAAGCGCTGCGGGATCGACGATCAGATCCACGGTCTCGGCCAGGCGTCGCCAGGTCTCATGGTCCAGGCCCAGGTCGGCTTCGCCCTTGTCGCCGGCGAGGACCTCGAGATGATCGGCGGCCAGTTCCTGGAAGTGCCGCAGCAGCTTGGGGTCGCCAGTGTCGAAGGTCTTGTCCAAGCGTTGGTAGGCATCCTCGTTGGACTCGGCCCGCACCAGGCAGATCAGCGTGCCGTCGACCAAGTCCATGCGTTGCAGCCATTCCAGGGCCAGGTAACGCCCCAGGAAACCGGTCGCCCCGGTCAGCAGGACCGTCCGCACTTCGGCGCTGGGACCTAATAGCGTCGGGGCGGCGGTCAACGTCGTGGCGTCGATGAACTTGTCCAGCGTGAGGTCGCGGGCGTGCACCTCGGTGCTATTGCGGCCGTGCACGGACGCGAAGCTGGGCCCGTTGGCCCGTCTGCCCAACTGCTGGCTCAAGCTTCTAACGGATGGCGCCTCGAATACGGTGCGTACGGACAGGGTGGCGTCGAGGGTGTTTTCGATCGCGGCGACTAGGCGGGTGGCTAG
>NZ_LZMB01000360.1 GCF_001673555.1 Mycobacterium sp. 1165178.9
CTCGCAGGGCACCTTGCTCGACGTCGACCACGGCACGTATCCCTATGTGACGTCGTCGAATCCGACGGCGGGTGGTGCTGCGGTGGGTTCGGGTATCGGTCCCACCCGGATCACCGCCGTGCTCGGGATCCTCAAGGCCTACACCACCCGCGTCGGCTCGGGCCCGTTCCCCACCGAGCTGTTCGACGAGAACGGCGAGTACCTGTCGAAGACCGGCGGCGAGTTCGGCGTCACCACCGGAAGGCGCAGGCGCTGCGGCTGGTTCGACGCCGTCATCGCCCGCTACGCCACCCGGGTCAACGGCATCACCGACTTCTTCCTGACCAAGCTCGACGTGCTGTCCAGCCTGGAAACGGTCCCGGTATGCGTGGGCTACCGGATCGACGGCGAGCGCATTCACGAGATGCCGATGACACAAAGCGACCTTTCGCGCGCCGAACCCATCTACGAGGAACTGCCCGGCTGGTGGGAGGACATCTCGCAGGCAAGGGAATTCGACGACCTGCCCGCCAAAGCGCGCGACTACGTGCTGCGTCTGGAAGAGCTTGCCGGAGCACACATTTCGTGCATCGGTGTGGGGCCCGGACGTGAACAGACCATCGTGCGCCGCGACGTCCTGGCGGCCCGTCCGTGACGGATGCCGCTTCCGATCCCAAAGACCTCGACCCCGAATACGAGCATCACGGCGGCTTCCCCGAATACGGGGTGGCCGACCCGGGCCCGGGATTCGGGCGGTTCGTGGCGGCCATGCGCCGGCTGCAGGACCTCGCCGTGTCCGCCGACCCCGACGACGACCTGTGGGACGACGCGGCCGATCGTGTCACGGCGCTGACCGAGTTGCTGGGACCGTTTCAGGCCGCCGTGGAGGGTCAGGCGCCGGCCGGACGGACGCCGGGCCTGCCCGGCATGGGCAGTCTGCTGTTGCCGCCGTGGACGTTGACGCGATACGAGCCCGACGGCTGCGAAATGCGGGGCCATTTCACCCGGTTTCACGTCGGGGGCAATTACGCGGTGCACGGCGGCGTGCTGCCGCTGTTGTTCGATCACATGTTCGGGATGGTCTCCCACGCCTCGAACCGCCCGATCAGCCGGACGGCCTTCCTGCACGTCGACTACCGCAAAATCACCCCGATCGACGTGCCGTTGGTGGTGCGCGGACGGGTCACCGGCACCGAGGGGCGCAAGGCGTTCGTGTCCGCGGAACTCCTCGACGAGGACGGCGCGCTGCTGGCCGAGGCCAACGGCCTCATGGTGCAGCTACTCCCAGGCCAGCCCTAGCTCGGCGGTGCATCGCAGGAACCGACCTATCCTTGAGCCGTGACTGACGGCGTGAGCGACGGACTGGACGACGAAACGACGGCGCTCGCCGTACCCCAGCAGGCTCCCGCGCCGGCCGAGGCCGAACCCGCCGATGACAGGCCGACGGTGGTGCTGCTGGGCTCCGGCGAGATCAGCCGGGAGTTGGCGATCGACCTGGGACGCCTCGGGGCCCGGGTGGTCGCCGTCGACCAGGATCCGCACGCACCCGCGCACGGGGTGGCCGACCAGGCCGTGGTGGTCCCGCTGACCGATGCCGCCGAACTGTCCGCGGCGCTGCAACGGCTGCAGCCCGACTTCGTGGTGACCGCGACCGACGCCGTCGCCGGCCCAGCCATTGAGGCCCTTGAGAGCCTCGAAGCCACCGGGTCCGGCGGGAACCACACCGAGTTGGTGCCCAGCGCCCGCGCCGTGCGGCTCAGCGCCGACCGTGAGGGTCTGCGCCGGCTGGCCGCCGACGAGTTGGGGCTGCCCACCGCGCCGTTCTGGTTCGCCGGGTCGCCGGGCGAGCTCGAGGCGGTGGGCGCGCACGCCGGATACCCGTTGTTGGTGAAGCCGGTGGCCGGGCCCATAGGGCCGGGGCAGTCGGTGGCGGCGCGACGGGAAGACCTCGGGCCGGCGTGGGAACGCGCGGTGGGGGGTCACGCGGGCACGGGACAACCACGGGTGCTGGCCGAAACCATGGTCGAGGTCGAGTTCTACGTGACGCTGCTCGCCGTGCGCAGCGATGGGCCGGCGGGTCCGGTGATCGAATTCTGTTCGCCCATCGGTCATCGTGACTCTGGCGGGCAGGTGCTGGAATCCTGGCAACCCCAGAAGATGAGTGCGGCGGCGACGGACGCCGCGAAGTCGATCGCCGCGCGAATAGTGAAGGCGCTGGGTGGACGCGGCGTCTTCGCGGTCGAATTGATGATCAACGGCGACGAGGTGTACTTCGCCGACGTCACGTCCCACCCCACCGACACCGTCTGGGTGACGCTGCGCAGCCAGCGGCTCTCCGCGTTCGAACTTGCGGCCCGCACCATCTTGGGCCTGCCGGTGGACACCATGATGGTTTCGCCGGCCGCCGCCCGCGCGATCGACGCCGTCGCGTCCCATGGTCCCGCCGCGCTGACCGGCGCTCTGAGCGTGCCCGAAAGTGACCTGCGGGTGGTCGGGAGCGGCTACCGGGCGCTGGCCACCGCGCCGGAAGTGACGGCGGCGCGCGACCGGGCCGGACAGATGGCGGCCGCCTTGGACATCCGGGACGCACGCGTGCCGGAAACCGCGCCATCGGCCCCGTAGTCACGCCCGTCGTTGGAGCTGTCGAGTGGGTATACCTGCTGGATGACGTTCCACGCCTTCGTGCTGGGCGGGGGTGGCATGCTCGGCGCCGCCGAAGTCGGCATGGCGCGCGCACTGCTGGAGGCGGGAGTGCAGCCAGAGTTGGTGTGCGGCACGTCGGTTGGCGCGATCAACGGCGCGGCCATCGCCGCAGACCCGACACCTGAGGGTGCGCAACGGCTTCTGGAGATGTGGGAGGCGCTCGGCCGGACCGACATGTTCGGCGGTTCGCTGGTCGGCCGGCTCGCCGGCCTGGTGAGCCGCAGAACGGCGCTGCATGGCAACGGCGCGCTGCGCCGGACGCTGGAGGACCACCTGCCGGCGAGGACATTCGAGGATCTGGCCGTGCCGTTCGAGTGCGTGGCGGCCAGCGTCGAGCGGGCCCGTGAGCACTGGTTCGACAGCGGGGAATTGGTCGACGCCGTGCTGGCGTCGTGCGCGCTGCCCGGCGTCTTCCCACCGGTCCGTATCGGCGACGAGAACTTTCTCGACGGCGGTCTGGTGAACAGCATCCCGCTGGGCAGGGCGGTCGCGCGGGGCGCTGACACCGTGTGGGTCTTGCATGTGGGGCGCTTGGAGGAGGATCTCGCCGCACCGCGGTTTCTGTGGGAGGTCGCATTCGTCGCCTTCGAGATCTCGCGACGACACCGGTTCATCAGCGATCTCGAACGCGTGGGTTCAGAAGTGACGGTCCACGTGCTTCCGACCGGGTTGCCGCAACGGCCCCCCGCGACGTGGTCGAACCTGCGCTACCGCGACACCCGCCGGATCGCGGGACGCGCCGACCTCGCTTATGACGCGACGCGGGAATACCTCAAGGCGCACCGATGAGAATGCTGCGTCGCGCTTTCACGGTGCCGCTGGTGACCATCTCGATGGTTGCCCTCCTGGCGGTGGGGCCGCTGCTGCTGGCCGCCGCAGGCATCACCGGCCTTGTTACCCGGTCGAGTCGACTCCCGCGCACGGTCGGTGTACTGCTGACGTACGCGGTCATCGAACTGCGCACGCTCGCAAGGCTTTTCGGCGGAAATCGGGATTGCGACCAACTCATGCGGGACATCCTCATCTTCGTCTATGCGGCGGTGCGCAAAATACTCGATGTGAAGGTCGTCCTCGACCCGGCCTCCACGACCCCGGACGCGATCCCGCGCGACCAGCCGCTGATCGTGCTGTCACGCCATTGCGGTCCGGGAGACAGCGTGCTGGTGGCGTGGCTGCTCGTCATCGAATATCGGCTGCAGCTGAGGATCGTGCTCAAAGCCATCCTGCAGTGCGAGCCCGTACTCGACTTCGCCGGCGAACTGGGCGGCCTCTGCTTCCTCGGTCGCGGCGACCGCGCGCGCAGGCAAATCCGCCGTCTGGCCGAATCGCTGGTCGGCGGTCAGGCGATGCTGCTTTTTCCCGAGGGTGCCAATTTCAGTTGGCCGCGCTGGCGCAACGCGATCACCCAGCTCCGCGCCACTCGCGGCTTCCGCGCTGCCCGGCGCGCATTGCGACAATCCCACACGCTGCCACCGCGCAGTGGCGGCGTCGCCGCCGCGGTGGCGGGCGCTCCGAACGCCAACATCCTGTTGGTGACCCATAACGGATTCTGCGCCGACGGGCGGGCCCGACCGTGGTGGCAGCTACCCATTCACCGGCAGTTGCTCATCCGCACGGTTGTGTTGCCGGCCGGTCGTATTCCACCGCCCGCTCGGATGGGCCCTTGGCTCGAAAGAACGTGGACACAGGTCGACGCTTGGGTTGCCGCTCACTCCGAGCGTTCTTGAGGCTGCGGTGGACAGAGCCCCCCGCAGGCGGAAGCGCTGCGGCGAGGATACTGTGGCTGGCAACGTTCACGAGGCACGAGGTTAAACGAGCATGAGCACAGAGCACGCACACTCCTACGCCGGGGACATCTCGCCCCTGGAGGCATGGAAGCTGCTCAGCGACAATCCCGACGCGGTGCTGGTCGACGTGCGCACCGACGCCGAATGGCGATTCGTCGGTGTGCCCGATCTGTCCAGCCTCGGCCGTGAGGTGTTGTTCTTGGAGTGGAACTCCTCCGACGGACAGCGCAACGCGAATTTCGCCGACCAGCTGCGCGAGCAGGTGGCGCCGGCCGAAACCGATGCCCAGCGCCCGGTGCTGTTCTTGTGTCGCTCGGGAAACCGCTCCATCGGCGCCGCCGAGGTCGCGACCGAGCTGGGCATCACGCCCGCTTACAACATCCTGGACGGCTTCGAGGGCCAACTCGACGCCAACGGCCACCGCGGCGAAACGGGCTGGCGGGCCATCGGATTGCCTTGGAAACAGGGCTGAACCGGCGATGACCCCAGCCGACAACGATTCCGTTCGCGTGCCCGCGGCGCTGCCCGACGGCGTCAGCCAGGCGACCATCGGCGTGCGTGGCGGGCTGTTGCGTTCGAATTTCGACGAGACCGCCGAGGGGATGTTCCTGACGTCGGGCTACGTCTACGAGTCGGCGGCGGTTGCGGAGGGGTCGTTCACCGGCGAGGTGGACCGCTTCGTCTACTCGCGCTACGGCAACCCGACCGTGACGATGTTCGAGGAGCGGTTGCGCCTGCTCGAAGGCGCCCCGGCGGCCTTCGCCACCGCGAGCGGCATGGCGGCTGTGTTCACCTCGTTGGGCGCGCTGCTGGGCGCGGGGGACCGGCTGGTCGCATCGCGCAGCCTGTTCGGCTCGTGCTTCGTGGTGTGCAACGAGATCCTGCCGCGCTGGGGGGTCGAAACCGTCTTCGTCGACGGCGACGACCTGGCGCAGTGGGAGCAGGCGTTGTCGGTGCCCACCACTGCCGTGTTCTTCGAGACGCCGTCGAACCCCATGCAGTCGCTGGTCGACATCACCGCGGTGAGCGAACTCGCCCACGCCGTGGGCGCAAAAGTGGTGTTGGACAACGTTTTTGCGACTCCGCTTCTGCAGCAGGGCATTCCGCTCGGCGTTGACGTGGTGGTGTACTCGGCCACCAAGCACATCGACGGTCAGGGCCGGGTGCTCGGCGGGGCCATCCTGGGCGACAAGGAGTACATCGACGGTCCGGTGCAGAAACTGATGCGGCACACCGGCCCGGCGATGAGCGCATTCAACGCCTGGGTGCTGGTGAAAGGGCTTGAGACCATGGCGGTCCGGGTCGAACACAGCAACAACTCGGCCTTCCGGATCGCGGAATTCCTGGAGAGCCATCCGGCGGTGAGTTGGGTCCGCTACCCGTATCTGTCCTCGCACCCGCAATACGACTTGGCCAAGCGCCAGATGTCCGGCGGGGGAACGGTGATCACGTTCGCGCTCAACTGCCCCGACGACAAGGCCAAGCAGCGGGCTTTCGAGGTGCTGGACAAGCTTGCGCTGATCGACATCTCGAACAATCTCGGCGACGCCAAATCGCTTGTCACGCATCCCGCGACCACCACGCACCGGGCGATGGGCCCGGAGGGTCGCGCGGCGATCGGGCTCGGTGACGGCGTGGTCCGGATCTCGGTCGGCCTGGAGGGTACCGAGGATCTGATCGCGGACATCGATCGGGCGCTCAGCTAACCGGCCTGTTTCTCGGCCGCGTCGATGCGTTCGGCCGCCGCCAGACTTCCCTCTTGAGCTTGCTGCTCCACCCAGTCCACCACCGGCCGGGCGTACATCATCTGGCTGGTGATGGCCATCTGGCCGCGCGTGCGGCCCAGGAAGGAGATGCCCCAGGAGAACATGGCGGCGATGCGGTTGCGGTGGCCGACCAGGTAGTACAGGTGCAGCCCGAGCCACGCCAACCAGGCGATGAACCCGCCGAACTCCAGCTTTCCGACCTTCGCGACGGCGCTGTACCGAGAGATCAGTGCCATGCTGCCCTTGTCGAAGTACTTGAACGGCTTGCGGTTGGTGGGATCGTCCTGGCCCTTCACGGCCTGCTTGATGAGCTTGGTGACGTAATGCGCGCCCTGGATCGCGCCCTGCGCCATGCCGGGGACGTCGGGCACCGACATCAGGTCGCCGACGACGAACACGTACGGATGCCCCTTGATGGACAGGTCGGGCTCGACGATCACCCGGCCGGCGCGGTCGGTCTCGGTTCCGTCGGACTGCTCGGCGAGCATCGCGCCCAGTGAGCTGGCCTGCACGCCCGCGGCCCACACCTTGCACGCACATTCGATGCGCCGCTCGCCCACGTCCTTCTCCTTGACCGTGATGCCCATGTAGTCCACCGCGGTCACCATCGCGTTGAGCTGAATCTCGACGTCCATCTTTTCCAGGCGACGTTGCGCCTTACAACCCAGCTTGGGACCCATCGGGGGCAGCACCGCGGGTGCCGCGTCGAGCAGGATTACGCGGCATTCGCTGGGAGTGATCGTCCGGAACGCCCCGGCCAGGGTGCGCTCGGCGAGCTGGACGATCTCGCCGGCCAGCTCGACCCCGGTCGGACCGGCGCCGACGACCACGAACGTGAGTCGCCGTTGCCGCTCGGCCGGATCGGTGGCGACCTCGGCGGCCTCGAACGCGCCGAGGATGCGGGCCCGCAGCTCGAGGGCGTCGTCGACGCTTTTCATCCCGGGCGCGAAGGCCGCGTACTGGTCATTCCCGAAGTACGACTGCTGTGCGCCCGCGGCGACGATGAGGCTGTCGAAGGGCGTCACCGTCTCCATTCCCATCAGGTGCGACGTGACCGTCTTCGCCGTCAGGTCGATCTCGCTGACCTCACCCCACAGCACCCGGACGTTCTTCTGCCGCCGCAGGATCAGCCGGGTGGTCGGGGCGATGTCGCCCTCGGACAGGATGCCGGTGGCCACTTGGTACAGCAGCGGCTGGAACAGGTGGGTCGTCGTCTTCGAGATCAGGGTGACGTCGACGTCGGCCCTTCTGAGTGCCCTGGCCGCGTTCAGCCCGCCGAATCCGCTTCCGATGATGACGACGTGATGACGCGACATGCTCACCCCTTCTGTCTTTCCGCAAGCCCCCTGCGGCGCCTACCCAGCCTATGACTCCGCTGCCCTAGAACGGCCACCCGTTGGAGTTGTCCTTGAATTTTCCGTTGACCGCGCTGCAGAAGTCGTTGGCGGTGTCGGCGAGCAAGACGTAGTAGGTCTCGCCGCGGCGGCTCTCGAAGGTGTTCGGGGTGCTCCAACCGGAGTCGCAGAGCGAACTCGGCGTGCCGGCCGTGGCTCGGCGCCAATTGGTCTTGGCGCAGGCGATCAAGCCGTCGACGTTCGGGGTTGCGGTTTTGGCGGCGACCACCATCGCGCCTCCCCATTGCCCATCGCTGCGTCGATAGGCCCGCGCCCCGAATCCGGCGTTGTTGGTCTGGCACCCAAGCGCCCGGCGCATCAGCGAGAACGGCGCGGCCAGTTGCGAACTCGTGCTCGCGGCGGCGGTCGTGATGAATTGCGCGGCGTCCGAGCCGTCGACCTCCTGCACGTCAGGCTTGCCGAAGCTGAACAGCTGTTGCGCGATCCCGGCGTTGCTGCCGCCGCCGATGATCGGGCCGGCGCCGCTGGACGTCATCGCGGGAAGCGTGGCATCGGCGCCCGCCGTGGGCATTCCGGCGACGATGCCCAGGGCCAGCAGCGCGACCATGCTGCGAACTGGGTGGGCGGTGAGTCTCATGACCCTTATTTCAGCACGTGCGCGTAGTCGGCGCGGCGGTCGTCGGCGATCAATCCGGTCAGCACGTGCCGGGTCTGCAACGCGATGTAGCGATCGATGCTGTAGATCGTCCCGAAATGCCACTGCTTGAGCGCCCAGCCGTGGGCGAGCAGCATGATGTCGAATACGGTGAGGTCGACGTCGACGGCGCGAAAGACCCCCTGGGCGATGCCGTCCTCGATCACCGCGCGCAGCGGTGCGGCGCTGGCGATTTCGAGGTCCTTGATCTGAGCGCGGCCGGCAGGCCCGAGGGTGCGGCTCTCCCGGTAGGTCAGCACCACGCCGTCGAGGTTCTCGTCGACGATCTGGACGTAGCGGCGCACGCCCGCGATCAACTGGTCGACGACGTCGTCGCCGGCGGCCGCGATGACCGGTGCCAGTTGGTCGCGGAACGCGTCCAGGATCCGGACGATCGTCGCGAGCAGCAGGTCCTCCTTGCCGCCGAAGTATTTGTAGATCAGGCCGACGCTGACCTTCGCCTCGGCGGCCAGGTCCTGCATGGACATCTGGTGAAACCCGTTGCGGCCCATGACCTTGACCGCGGCATCCAGCACCTGGCGGCGCCGCGAACTCGCGCGGGCCGCGCGCACGGCCTCCTCGACCGGAAGATCGCTGTAATCGGTGACCATGAAGACCTCAGATGCCCAGGTCTTTCGCGATGATCGTCTTCATGATCTCGTTGGTGCCGCCGTAGATGGTCTGAATGCGGGCATCGACGAAGGCGCGCGCCACGCTGTATTCACGCATGTAGCCGTACCCGCCGTGCAACTGCAGGCAGCGGTCGGCGGTGCGCACCTGTAGGTCGGTGGTCCACCACTTCAGCCGGGCGGCGCGCGCGGCGGTCAGCTCACCGGACAGGTGGTCGGCCAGGCAGTCGTCGAGATAGGTACGGGCGATGTCGATTTCGGTTGCGAGCTCGGCGAGCACGAATTGGCTGTTCTGGAAGCTGGCGATCGGTGAGCCGAACGCCGTGCGGTCGCGCACGTAATCGAGGGTCTGCGCCAGAATGCCTTCGGCGGCGGCCACCGCCCCCACCCCGAGCGCGAGCCGCTCCTGGGGCAGGTTCTTCATCAGCTGATAGAAACCCCTGCCTTCGTCTTCGAGCAGATTGGCCCTCGGCACCCGCATATCGGTGAAGGTGAGCTCGCTGGTGTCCTGGGCGTGCAGGCCGATCTTCTCCAGGTTGCGGCCGCGAGAGAAGCCGGGTGTGGCGGGGTCGACGACCAGGAGCGACAGCCCTTGGTGGCGGTCCGGCGACGTGCGCACCGCGATGACGAAGAGATCGCCGATCTGCCCGTTGGAGATGAACGTCTTGGCGCCGTTGACGACGTAGTCGTCACCGTCTCGCACGGCCGTCGTGCGGATGCCGGCCAGATCGCTACCGGTGCCGGGTTCGGTCATCGCGATGGCGAGCACCGTCTCGCCGGTGACCACGCCGGGCAGCCAGCGCTGTTGCTGTTCGGGCGTGGTCAGATCGGTGAGATACGGCAGCACCACGTCGTTTTGCAGATTGAAGGCGATGGCCTCGGCGGCGGCACCCGCGCGCTGCAATTCGTCGATCACGATCGCGTTGTAGCGGAAGTCGCGCACGCCCGGGCCGCCGAGATGCTCGGGTACCGAGAAGCCCAGCAGCCCGAGTTTGCCCGCCTCGATGAACAGCGAGCGATCCCACTGGCCTTGCCGTTCCCATTTCTCGTGATTGGGCACGACGGTGTGCCGCACGAAATCGCGCACCAGTTCCCGGAACTGGTGATGCTCGGACGTGTACTCCAGGCGTGCGGACATCGGTGCTCGGCGTCAGCGGAAGGCGTCGCTGCCGGTGAACGCCTGGCCGAGAACCAGCTGATGCATCTCGGGCGTGCCCTCGTACGTCAGCACCGATTCCAGGTTGACCATATGCCGGATGACGGGGTATTCCAGCGATATTCCGTTGCCGCCCAATATGGTTCGCGCGGTTCGGCAGATCTTGATCGCCTCACGGGTGTTGTTGAGCTTGCCAAAGCTCACCTGCTCGGGCCGCAGCCCGCCGCTGTCCTTGAGGCGGCCGAGGTGCAGCGACAACAGCTGGCCCTTGTGCAGCTCGACCGCCATGTCGACGAGCTTGGCCTGGGTCAGCTGGAAGCCGGCGATGGGGCGGCCGAATTGGGTGCGCTGCGTGGAGTAATCCAGCGCGGCCTGCCAGGCCGAGCGGGCCGCACCCATCGAGCCCCAGATGATTCCGTAGCGGGCCTCGGACAGACAGGACAACGGCCCGCGCAGCCCCTTGGCCTCGGGCAGCATCGCCCCTGCCGGCACCCGCACGTCGTCGAGCACCAGCTCGCTGGTGATCGAGGCCCGCAGCGAGAGCTTGTGGTGAATCGTGTTGGCGGAAAATCCCGGTGTTTTGGTGGGCACGATGAAACCGCGAATCCCGTCGTCGGTGGCGGCCCAGACGACCGCGACGTCGGCGACCGAGCCGTTGGTGATCCACAGCTTGCGTCCGTTCAGCACCCAGTCCGAACCGTCTTGGCGCGCCCGGGTTTTCATCGCGGCGGGATCGGAGCCGACGTCGGGTTCGGTCAGGCCGAAGCAGCCGAGCAGCTCGCCGGTGGCCATGCCGGGTAGCCATTCCTGCTTCTGCTCCTCGGACCCGAAGTTCCAGATCGCGAACATCGCCAGCGAGCCCTGCACCGAGACCATCGAGCGAATACCGGAATCGGCGGCCTCGAGCTCGGTGCAGGTCAGGCCGTAGTGCACTGAGGACGCGCCTGGGCACCCGTACCCGTGCAGGTGCATGCCCAGCAGGCCGAGTTGCCCGAACCCCTTGGCCAGTTCGCGGACCGGGAGGTCGCCGATTTCGAACCACTCCGCGACGTGCGGCAGGACGTGCTCGGCGCAGAATCCCCGCACCGTGTCGCGCACGGCAAGCTCGTCGCTGGATAGCGAGGCGTCCAGGCCGAGCGGGTCGGTGCGGTCGAAGGCGGGCGGTGTCTGAGTGCTCATGTGATCAGCCTGCCATCGTCAGGCCGCCGCTCACACTGATCACCTGGCCCGTGATGAACGAGGCGGCCTCGGAGGCGAAGAACAGCACCGGCGCGGCGACCTCCTCGGGCCGGGCCAGGCGGCGAAAAGGGATGGCTTTGACCAGGGCTTCCTGCAGTTTCTCGGGTTGCGCATGAAACAGCGGGGTGTCGGTCGGGCCGGGGCACACGCAGTTCACCGTGATCTGATGGCGAGCCATCTCGCGGGCCAGCGACTTGGTCAAGGCGATCACCCCGCCCTTGGCGCCGGCGTAGATGCTCTCGCCGGCGCTGCCCACCCGGCCGGCGTCACTGGCCAGGTTGACCACGCGTCCGCCACCGTGCGTCTCGATCATCCCCGGCAGGAACGCCGAGCAGACGTGCACCGGCCCCAGGTAGTTGATGGCCACCACCTTCTGGGCGAATTCCGGTGTGGCATTGAGGAATTGGTCGGTGCGGTCCCATCCGGCCGCGTTGACGACGATGCTGGGCACACCGAGGTCGGTGTGGATCCGGTCCCGCAGGGTGCCGACCTGTTCCGGGTCGGCCACGTCCACCGGTAGCGCGGTGATCAGGTCGGGGCGTTCGCCGGCCGTGGCCGATGCCCCTGCCGGATCGAGGTCGGCGGCGACCACGCGCTCGCCGCGCGCGGCGAGGCCCAGCGCTATCGCCTTGCCGATGCCGGAGCCCGCGCCGGTCACCACCGCCAGGGCGCCCTGTGAATGGGCATTCATTCCTGACGAATCTAGGTTCACCGCGGCTGCGCGGTCAAGGATCGCGCAGCGTGCCGGTAGTCTGCCTGCATGCTTAGGCTCCAGCGGCCGGCCTGGCTCGCGGTGGATGTCGTCGGGGTGCTGGTCTTCTGCGCCGTGGGGCGCCGCAGCCATGACGAAGGCCTCGATGTCAGCGGCATCGCGGTGACGGCGTGGCCGTTTCTCGCCGGCACCGTCGTCGGGTGGCTGGTCTCTCGCGGGTGGCGGCGGCCGACCGCGGTGGCCCCGACGGGGGTCGTCGTGTGGTTGTCCACCGTGGTCATCGGCATGCTGCTGCGCAAGGCGACCTCGGCGGGAGTGGCGGCGAGTTTCGTGGTGGTCGCGACGACGGTCACCGCGCTGTTGTTGCTGGGCTGGCGGGTGGCCGCCGGGCTGACCCTGCGGCGTCGCTCCGGCGTCTGAGGCGGCCATGGTGCAGACGGCCCACGTGGGGGTAACCGCAACATTCGGTGCGGCCGCGCGGGCGGTGGCCACCGAAAAGGGGCTGCTGAACGATCCGTTCGCCGCGGCGCTGCTGTGCGCCGTCGGCATCGACTTTCTCACCCGGGCGATCAAGGACCACGTGTTCGCCGAAGACGACGGCGACGACCCGGCGATGACGGCGCTGATGGACGCGTTGGCGGCGCACACGCGGTTTGTGGACGAATTCCTGGCCGACGCCCTCCGGGCGGGCATTCGGCAGGTGGTGATCCTGGCGTCGGGTCTGGACACCCGGCCCTACCGGCTGTGGTGGCCTCGGGGGACCACGGTGTATGAGGTCGACCAGCCGCAAGTGCTCGATTTCAAAGCCGAGGTGCTGCGCGGGCTGGACGCCGAATTGGCCACCCACCGGCGTGCGATCGGCATTGATCTAAGCCAGGATTGGCCGGCGGCGCTGCGGCGG
>NZ_LZMB01000361.1 GCF_001673555.1 Mycobacterium sp. 1165178.9
GCACCAGCGCCGCCCGCGATGACCGCGCGTTGAACGCCAACTCGACGGGTCCGGGCCTGGCGGGCAACTCGCCCACCGCACCAGGGTGGGCGAGTTGCCCGTCGTGGTGCGCGTGCGCGACTGGCGCACCCGCCAGTGACCGTCGCGGTAACCCGTGAGCCACGTCTGAGGCTCACAAACGGCGCTTACCGCGTTCCGGTCTAAACATCGATGCTCCGCGATATCAAGCGACCGCTTTCTAGCGTGGCGCGGTGTCAACGGCCGAATGATTGTGCGCTGACGGCAATTATCGGGTTCGCAGTTGCTTACTGGCTCCAGGGCGGGAATGTTGAGGCCTCGTTTTTGCGTCCCTTGCTCGGACACGTCGCGGCGTAGATACATACGGCGGCCATGGGTGGCCGGCGGCGGATCCGTAAAGCACGGCCGCTTGCGCGGAAAGGCCGTCAACGGTGACCATGGGTGCAGAGACGAAGGGATCCGCCCATGAGGAGATACGCAATCGCCCCCATCGCCTGTTGTGCGGTCGCCGTCTGCGTACCTTGCCACGCAAGCGCGTCACCGAACGATGACAGCTTCCTCGTCGCCCTCCGTGACAACAATGTCGTGGTTCCCCTGTCTGTAGACCCGATTCAGACTGCGCAGGGCGTCTGCACGAAACGGAAGAATGGACAGCAAACCGCAGATATCGCCCATACAGACCGCGTCGCGCTGTTCACCAATCCCGCCGCGTTCGTGGACCTGGCAATCGAGTACTACTGCCCGCAGTACCCGCCATGACTTGCTGCGTGTTGAAGGTGCTCACGCAGCTAAAGCATCCGAGTTCTGTTCGAGCCTGGTCGATTTGACCGTGGGCGTACGTCACTACCCCGGTGGTGGTCATGGTCTCGCCTCTGCGGGCCAGATTTCGTTCACGGCAGCCCGCTTGTTTTGAGGTGTGTGGCGGGTGCGCAGTCAGCCGGTCACCAGTTGCGCAACGTGCTAGACACAGGCGCATCGTTGCGCCGGCCAGTGCACTCACGCGCGCTCCGATGATCGTTCACGCTCAAATCCGTTGCGGGTGAGTGCCTCTCGGGATGCAGAGGCTTTCAGAGCCGAGAGATCCCTTTGGGAATGTTTCTTTCAAGCTGCGGGGTGGGTAGGCAGTGTTCAGGCAACGCGGCGGGGCTAGCACCGCTGGCGATGCTAGCTCTCGGTGGTCAATAAAGCGGCCGCCGAGGGCGCTTCTTCCCCCTCAAGGGGGTCAGGCGGTTGTGCTGCAACGCTACGAGATGGGAGCTATCCGGCTCGTTGGCCGCTGCGGCCCCGTTGAATGCCAGTGCGTTCCGTAAGTCAGTACTCGAGCCCGTATCCGCCGCGCAAGTCCTTGTGCGCGGCCTCTAGAGTGCGATCACATAGGTCCACTAGTGCGTCGAGGTCGAGATCTGATTCCCTGCCCAGTCTGTCCAGCCACACGGTCTCCACCTTCCTCAGCTCGGACCACTTGAGTTCGCCCTCGTAGTACACAGTCACGTCCTCCTGCGGGGCAGGGCACGCGGTGGTCTGCGCCAATTGTCGCTTGCAGGAATCCAATTGGGTCAGTGAATAACCGTGTTCGCGGAACTGACGGTCCCACTCGTCGAGCAGCCGACTTACTACGTCACGCACCGGCGGTGCGGCGTACACCATCAGCTCGGCTACGCCATCGTCGAGGCCGAGCCGCATTCGGAAGTCATAGAGCTCTCGAATTGCTTCGGCGCGCCGCTGGCTGGCGATCTCCTCGGCGGTGCCGGCGCCCTCGTATTGGGCCGCGCGTTTGACGTAGATGGTCGCCGAGATCAGCGACTTCAACACGGCTTTCTTGTCATCGGCCGCCCGCTTCTCGAAGTCGAGGACGCGTTCGTGGCGGCGGTCTTCCGCCTTGTTCCTGGCGTCGATGCGCTTCGTCCAGATCGCGACGGCGGCGCTCGAAATCACGGACGCGAGCGGTACGAGCGCGTTGGCCACCAACGTCGTCCAGTTCATTTGTCGACCCTTACCCGCAGTACCCAGGAGGCGGAGCCGGGGCGCCACGCGGTGCGCTGTCTTGATTACAGAGGCCTGATTCTGAGTGCGAATTGTTGGGCGCGGTTGGGTTTGGCCGCGGAGGATTTGGCGTGGCAGGGTCCGCGTTGGCCATGGCCGCGGTCAGCCCCATAAGAGCCATCCCCAACCCAGCGGCAAGAACCATTCTGGCCGCCAATTTCATCAGTTTGAGCTCGGTCGTGCGGTCAAGGTGCTCGGTCGGGGTCATTGATGTTCCTCTTTGTGGTCGCGGCGTCCGGTGGGCCGCCTTGGAGGTAGGACCATTCCCCGCCGCTTGGACGGTTCTCCGGGTGGGCCCAAACCTAGATCGAGGCTATTCCGGGGAGCCACAGGGCGTCTCGCGTTTTGTCGAATTGAGCGATCGACGGAATCGAGACCATCGACGCCGCGCTGCAGTCGGTGGCGGATGCGATGTTGATGACGCCGGCCATCGGTGCCCAACCGTAATCAGATTGCGGTGACGTATCCGCCGTCGATGCGATAGTCGGATCCGGTGATATTCCCGGCGCGGCCGCTGGCCAGGAACACCACAAGGTCAGCGACTTCTTCAGGGGTGGTGAACCGCCCGGTCGGCGCGGTGCTTGCGAGTTCCGCCCTGACCTCATCGGCCGTCTGGCCGTTGATCGCGGCGAACCCGTCGGCCATCCCGCCCCGCCGCATCCACTTGTCGGTCGACACCGCACCCGGACTAACCGAATTGACGCGAATGTTTCTCGGCGCCAAGTCTTTTGACAAAGCTTTAGCAAAGTTGGCGACGGCCGCCTTGGCGGCGCAGTAGTCGTACGTGTTCGGGCCGGGAGCATAGGCGCTGATCGAGCTGACAATGACGATAGAACCGCCGCCGCGCTGCTCGATCTGTGGCAACGCCGCGCGGGTCGGTCGCACGACGCCCATCAGGTTCAGCTCCCAGGACTTCCGCCAGTCGTCGTCGGAAATGCTGGCAAGTCCACCCGGGCGAACCGTGGCCCCACCGACGTTGTTGATCAAGACGTCGATCCCGCCCCGCGACGCCGCCGCGGCGATCAATTCTTCGGCAGCACCGGGCTGAGTAAGGTCCACGGACACATACGACACCTGGCCGCTCTCCTCAAGCAGCGGCAGCTGCTTACCGGGGGTCCGTGACCCGGCTACCACATGCGCGCCGGCGTCGACGAGGGCCTTGGTGACCGCGAAACCGATCCCCTTGCTGGCCCCGGTGACGACGGCAATCTTCCCCGACAGATGCAGGTCCATCTGCGCTCCTTCATCCGCCGTGCCGCGCACGACGCTACTCCGCAGCTACGGCTGGTGGCAGCGCTTTGCCGTGCGGCATGCGAGCGTCGTGGCCCGCCGGGATCGATAGGAGCAAGTGACCAGCGTCACGTTTAAAATTTCGACATTTGGTTGGGCGAACATCCGTTCACTATCTATCGTGGAAGAGCAGCAAACAAGGGGGGCCCGTGGAACAGCTCTGTGACGACCTACGCCGATTCGCTATACAGGTACGGCAGATCGGACTTTCCGTCAACGGCGGCGTGGGCGAAAGGGAATGCCTGGACCTCAGTGATCGCATGCTGGCCGCGGTTCAGCGAGCTGAGGCCAGAAACGGCCCGGGCGAAAATGGGCCAGTTGCATTCGAAGGCGCCGCACCACGCGCCGCAGATCGCCGGCCTGAAAACCGCGCCACATTTGGGACTGCATTACGCGGATGAAAATTCTTCTCCGGTCACTTTCTCGTCCCGGCAATTGATGAATTCGCATTCCACTGCCGAGCGAGCAATCCGAGGGAGCGCCTCCTCATCGCCCGGCGCGGGTCGCGGGGCAGTCTCCGCGCCAACAAGCTGGGTTGCGTCGCGTTTGCTCATTGCGGACTAACAGCACTAGCGCGACGCCGAAGAGAACAAGCAGGGGCACGAACACCAGTGGATAGGCCGAGACCACGGCTAAGCCGATGAGCGTAGCCGGGACCACCAACAACATCACGGTCGTCGGACCCTGGTCGCTTCGGTCGACGCTCCTCGCGATCCGCACGAGGGCCGCGAACGCCCTAGCTGCCCATGGATGCTGATCCGACCACCTACCGTACGAGCGATAAGTCTTCAGGCCGCAACCCGTGCAGATTTGCCCGTTCACCCGCTTATGGTGCCACCGGGTCGGCAGATCCGCACCCCCACACCGAGACGCTTTAGTCAGCGCTTGTCGGTGACGCGTTCGACGTACGCGCGTGGTGCCCCTCATCGTCGATCTTCTCGAGGACGTAGGACCGGGTCGATAGCACCCGCCCTCGCGGAGGCGACTCAAAGCCGTTGCCTTGCCGACGAATAGGAGACGTTGCCCGAAGCCGCGAAGGGCAGGTCGACGACTTCTGCACCGCGGGCGACCCGCCGCGCCGTACCCGCGGCCTCTAGGTCGTCCCGACCACCGGCACGCGCCGCGGATTCTTCTATCCGGACGTTCGCCGATATTGCTCGCGCCCTGAATCAGCTCGAGCGCGTGGAAGTCCGACCTCAAATCCACAAATCTTCGGCAACGGGTCGAATTCGTCTTTCCAGTCCGCAGCAAAAGTTTTCCGCGTTTTCGCAATATTGCACACGCGTACAAGGACCGCGATAGCATCGGCTGGCCGGCGGTATTTGTTGCCACGGTTGTTCCTACCCGCAGAAAGGCATACCGATGAGCGCAGGCAAGAAGAAGATACTGAAAGCCGCCGCGGCGGTCGCGGTGCTGACCGGTGTGATGCTGGGATCGTCGGGCTGCATAACGATCGACCTCGCGCCAGCCCCAGCCATGGAGAAATAGTCCCGGCTGCGGCGGCGCCGGCGATTTCGCTGGCTTTCGGCTTCACCGGCTTGCCGTCAGGCGCGGCCTAGGGCCGGACATCACGGGCACCAGTGCAACTCGTCCGCGCCGCGCCGACGTCGATTTGGCGTGTCCAGCAAAGACGCCAGCACCTGCCCGCTGCCGGCTGACTGGGTAGCTACGCGAGTGATGGGCTATATCTGGCGACGCCGTCGAGGCATTTGACGGCGCTGCCGCGGGCGGAATGCGTCCTTGACCTTTTCGCCCGCGTCTCTCAGGTGAGCGCCCCGCTGATCAGCTCTCCCCTCAGCCTCTAGCGCTGGGTCGTTGATCACGCGGCCGAACGCCGCCTTGAGCTTTCCCGCGACCTGGTCCACCTTGTTCCGGGCTTTATTCGCACCGCTCACCAGCGTTTCCTTCTCTTCCGGTTCAAAATAATGCGCTAAGAAGCGGCTACCCCTTTTCGGCCCGGTCCACTCCGGCCAGGGCAACCCGGGACGAGACCGGAAGCTACGAGCCGAGTTGGCCCCTGCTGTCTTATCGAGGCGCCGGACACCCTGCAGCATCAGACACGATCTGGAGCGCCGAAGGGGCTACAACCCAGGTCCTGATCTAATTGCTTCCTTGCTCCATCACGGCAAATTTCAGCCACATGTGCTTCTTAATCGCGTCGATGTGAGCTAACGCGACAACGACAAAACTACTAAACGCACCACCTAAGACCCCTACCAGCAACGCCGCCAACACTTTATGGTGAGGAGCCATTTCCCATCGCTGGAGAATCGGCGCTGCCAATCCTTCATACATCCCGACTAACACGGCAAACGCGACAAACGGCAATTTGAACAACAGTAGCCGCTGCTGTGCGGTAGTCAATTGGATCCCCAAGTTCGGCAAAGCTTTTATGGAGAAGGAATAGCCACAACCCGTCAGCACGACGCTCCCAGCGGCGGAGATGAATCCGAAAAGCATCAAATTCACTACCCTTGGAAAGGTCAGAAAACCAGCGATACACAGCTGTATCCAGAAGATGACTGCTAGCAAAACGCCGCCCCATATCCCCACAATGAAAGGATGGAGCACGCGCACGATGGCCGCGTCATTGAGTCTGATCCTGACTCTGGGAAACACAATCCAGTTCAACAACAAGCACACCACCGATGCCCCGACGAACCCTATAACCAAACCATAGATACCGACAACGAGCATTTTGTTGGCAAATGCGACGAACTGCTCAGCAACAGTTGCAGTTTGCGAAGCTCGGCTTACCCTGGGTCCGCCCTGCGCAAATAGGGACAATAGTGGAACTGTAATTCCTTCTAAAATGGCGAATAGCCAGACTAGATGCCACGATAGGGTGACGTCGGTTTTTAAGTAGTCCTCCGTGACTAATGCGCGTCGCTTGTCGCCCCTCGCGTTCATCGGCCATGCCCTCCATTTGCAGGTGTCGGCACTATAGCTACGGAACGAGAACTTTTAGACGGATGTGCACAAGGGTCGGACGCCGAACGATCCGGAACGAGGCCTCAGTCGGTGGTGTGGACGATCAACACGTCGGTCTTGACCCTGCGGGAGACTTCGGATGGGACCGAGCCCAGCAGTCGCCCGGCGACGCTGCTGAGTCCGACATTGCCGATGACCAGCAGGTCGGCGTTTACCTCTTTGACCAGCTGCACCAGCGCGTGGACGGGGGCACCCACGACCGACTTCTCCTCCACGTCCTTGGCCCCGGCTTGGTGCGCTCGCTCCCTGGCGTTCTGCAGGATCGCGTAGTAGGGCGCCTCGCCCACCGTCCGGTAGTCCTGACCGTGGTCGCTTCCCGGCGGAATTGCGTAGCGGCCTTTTTCCTCGGGGACGGGCAGATGCGCCGTCACAACGATCAATTTTGCGCCGTGGTCCGCCGCGATCGCGCCAGCGCGGTCCACCGCGCGCAGCGACGAGTCCGAGCCATCGGTGCCGACTACGACGGTCTG
>NZ_LZMB01000362.1 GCF_001673555.1 Mycobacterium sp. 1165178.9
TCGCCGATCCGTGCCCGCCCAGGTACTTGGTGGCGGAGTGCACGACGATGTCGGCGCCGTGGGAGAACGGCTGGATCAGGTACGGCGTGGCGATGGTGTTGTCGACGATCAGCGGGACGCCGTTGGCGTGCGCGACCCCGGCGACCCCGGGGATGTCCAGCACATCGATCTGCGGGTTGGAGATGGTCTCGCCGAAGAAGGCTTTGGTGTTCGGCCGGACCGCTGCCTGCCACGAATCAAGGTCGTCGGGGTCCTCCACGAAGGTGACCTCGATGCCGAGCTTGGCCAGCGAGTAGTGGAACAGGTTGTACGTCCCGCCGTAGAGCCGCGGGCTGGAGACGATGTGATCGCCGGCACACGCCAGGTTCAATATGGCATAGGTCTCGGCGGCCTGCCCGGAGCTCAGGAAGAGCGCCGCCACCCCGCCCTCGAGCGCGGCGACGCGCTGCTCGACGACGTCGGTGGTCGGGTTGCCGATCCGGGTGTAGATGTTGCCCGGCACTTCCAGCCCGAACAGGGCGGCGGCGTGCGTGGTGTCGTCGAAGGTGTACGACGTGGTCTGGTAGATCGGCAGGGCGCGGGCGCTGGTGGCGCTGTCCGGCTGCTGGCCGGCGTGGACCTGCTTGGTGTCGAACGACCAATTTGCGGTCGGGTCGGTGTCGTGATCGGCGTTGTCGGAGGTCACGGGGTTGCTTTCTGCTGGTAGGGAAATCTGCTCAATCGACGGCCGGGACGCCGGAATGGGGCGTCAGCCGGCGCCGTGGGTTAGCAGCGACACACGATGAGGCGCGAAAAGGCCGGGAGAATGCACATCACGTTTCCCTGTCTGCTCAGGGGCCCGTCATGGCGGACCCGCGCTTGCCGGATAGCCGGTTGTGTGGCTACTCAACCTGGTCATCACCCGGGGCACCCCACCGCGGTTGGAGGGTTGCCGGCCAGCAAGCCGGGGCTTGATGCTGGCGCTCATGACCAATACGGAGATTATCTTACTGTGCCGAGTCGGTGCCAACTATCGCGGTGCACCTGCAGGTCGACACCTGTCCAAACACCCTTGATAACGTGGCAGTCAGAACGCTGAGCCCCGAAATTTTGAACCATCATTGATGCCGGGAGAGGGACCGTGAGCGCCGAACAGCCGACCGTCTTCTACACACTGACCGACGAAGCGCCGCTCCTGGCGACCTATGCGTTCCTGCCGATCGTGCGCGCCTTCGCCGAGCCGGCGGGCATCGAGATCAAGACCAGCGACATCTCCGTGGCCGCCCGGATTCTGGCGGAGTTCCCCGATGATCTGACCGAAGAGCAGCGGGTGCCGGACAACCTGGGCGAACTGGGCCGGCTGACAGAGCTGCCCGACACCAACATCATCAAGCTGCCGAACATCAGCGCCTCGGTCCCCCAGCTGATCGCCGCCGTCAAGGAGTTGCAGGGCAAGGGATACAAGATCCCGGACTTCCCGCAGAGTCCAAAGACGGACGAGGACAAGGAGATCCGCGCGCGCTACGCCAAATGCCTAGGTAGCGCGGTCAACCCGGTACTGCGGCAGGGCAACTCGGACAGGCGTGCGCCCAAGGCGGTGAAGGAATACGCCCGCAAGCACCCGCACAGCATGGCGGACTGGTCACCGGCCTCGCGTACTCACGTCGCGACCATGCGGCACGGCGACTTCTACCACGGTGAGAAGTCGATGACGCTGGACCGCGCGCGCAACGTGAAGATGGTGCTGGAGACCAAGAGCAGACAGACCCTCGAGCTGAAGGCCAAGGTCGAGCTGCGCGAGGGCGACGTCATCGATTCCATGTTCATGAGCAAGAAGGCCCTCGTCGAGTTCTACGAGGAGCAAATGCAGGACGCATACGAGACCGGCGTGATGTTTTCGCTGCACGTCAAGGCGACGATGATGAAGGTCTCGCACCCGATCGTCTTCGGTCACGCGGTGAAGGTCTTCTACAAGGACGCGTTCGCCAAGCACCAGGAGCTCTTCGACGAGCTCGGCGTCGACGTCAACAACGGATTGGTCGATCTGTACAACAAGATCGAGTCGTTGCCCGCGTCGTTGCACGAGGAGATCATCCGCGACCTGCACGCCTGCCACGAGCACCGCCCCGAGCTGGCCATGGTCGATTCCGCCAAGGGCATCACCAACTTCCATTCACCCAGCGACGTGATCGTGGATGCGTCGATGCCGGCGATGATCCGTGCGGGCGGCAAGATGTGGGGCGCCGACGGGCGGCAGAAGGACACCAAGGCCGTCAATCCCGAGTCGACGTTCTCGCGGATCTACCAGGAGATCATCAATTTCTGCAAAACCCACGGGCAGTTCGATCCGCGGACGATGGGCACGGTTCCCAACGTGGGCCTGATGGCTCAGCAGGCCGAGGAGTACGGCTCGCACGACAAGACGTTCGAGATCCCCGAGGACGGTGTCGCCAACATCGTCGACCTCGACACCGGGGAAGTCCTGCTGACGCAGAACGTCGAGGAGGGCGATATCTGGCGCATGCCCGTCGTCACCGACGAAGCGATCCGCGACTGGGTCAAGCTCGCGGTAACCCGGGGCAGGAACTCGGGTATGACGGTGTTGTTCTGGCTGGACACCGAGCGGCCGCACGAGGTCGAGCTGCGCAAGAAGGTCAAGGCGTACCTGAAGGAACACGACACCGAGGGCCTCGAGATCCAGATCATGCCGCAGGTGTGGGCCATGAGGTACACGATCGAGCGCGCGATGCGCGGCCAGGACACCATCGCCGCGACCGGCAACATCCTGCGCGATTACCTCACCGACTTGTTCCCGATCCTGGAGCTGGGCACGAGCGCCAAGATGCTGTCCATCGTGCCGCTGATGGCCGGCGGTGGAATGTACGAAACCGGCGCCGGCGGTTCGGCGCCCAAGCACGTTCACCAACTCGTCGAGGAGAACCATCTGCGCTGGGATTCGCTGGGTGAATTCCTCGCTCTCGGAGCGTGTTTCGAAGACATCGGCATCAAGACCGACAATGAGCGCGCCAAGGTCCTGGGCAAGACGCTGGACGCCGCGATCGGCAAGCTGCTGGAGAACGACAAGAGCCCGTCGCGCAAGACCGGTGAGCTCGACAACCGCGGCAGCCAGTTCTACCTGGCGCTGTACTGGGCGCAGGAACTCGCGAAATCCGACGACGAAGAATTGCGCGAGCACTTCGCCGCGCTGGCCGACTCGTTGGGTGAGAACGAGGACACCATCGTGGCCGAACTGGCCGAGGCCCAGGGCGAGGCCGTCGACATCGGCGGCTACTACTACCCGGACAGTGAGAAGACGACGGCGATCATGCGCCCGAGCAAGACCCTCAACGAGGCACTAGCGGCTTCGACAGGCTAGGGCCCGCAAGCAGGAAGCCGGACTCGACATGGCAGACGAAGCCAAGATCAAGGTCAAGGGGCGCGTCGTAGAGCTCGACGGTGACGAAATGACCCGCGTCATCTGGAAGTCCATCAAGGACATGCTGATCCTGCCGTACCTCGATATCGATCTGGACTACTACGACCTGGGTATCGAGCATCGTGACAGCACCGACGATCAGGTGACCATCGACGCGGCCAATGCCATCAAGAAGCACGGCGTGGGCGTCAAGTGCGCCACCATCACCCCCGACGAGGCCCGCGTGCAGGAGTTCGACCTCAAGAAGATGTGGCCGTCGCCCAACGGGACGATTCGAAACATTCTGGGCGGCACCATCTTCCGCGAGCCCATCATGATCTCGAACGTGCCGCGGCTGGTGCCGGGCTGGACCAAGCCAATCGTCATCGGCCGCCACGCTTTTGGCGACCAATACCGGTCGACCAACTTCGAGGTCGACAAACCCGGAACCGTCGCAATCACTTTCACCCCTGCCGACGGCGGCGAGCCGATGGTGCATGAGGTGGTGTCCATCCCCGAAGACGGCGGCGTCGTGATGGGGATGTACAACTTCAGGGACTCCATCCGCGACTTCGCGCGCGCCTCGCTGAAGTACGGGCTGAACGCCAAGTGGCCGGTGTACCTGTCCACCAAGAACACCATCCTCAAGGCCTACGACGGCATGTTCAAAGACGAGTTCCAGCGCGTCTACGAGGAGGAGTTCTCCGAGGAGTTCGAGGCCGAGGGACTGACCTACGAGCACCGGTTGATCGACGACATGGTCGCGGCCTGCCTGAAGTGGGAGGGCGGCTACGTGTGGGCCTGCAAGAACTACGACGGCGACGTGCAGTCCGACCTCGTCGCGCAGGGCTACGGCTCACTGGGGCTGATGACGTCGGTGCTGATGACCGCCGACGGCAAGACGGTCGAGGCCGAGGCCGCGCACGGCACCGTCACCCGGCACTTCCGCCAGTACCAGGCCGGCAAGCCGACCTCGACCAACCCGATCGCCTCGATCTTCGCCTGGACGCGCGGACTGGCGCACCGCGGCAAGCTGGACGACACCCCCGAGGTGACGGAGTTCGCGCAGACGCTGGAGAACGTGGTCGTGTCCACGGTCGAGGGCGGGAAGATGACCAAGGACCTGGCCATCCTCGTCGGCCCCGACCAAAAGTGGCTACACACCGAGGAGTTCCTGGACTCGATCGCGGAGAACCTGGAAAAACGGCTGGCTAGCTAGCCGGCGGTTGCCGCCGATCAGCCCCGGCGCTGCACTCGTCGATGAAGTCGGCGATGGTCGCGGCGACTCGGTCGGGCGCCTCGAACATGGGGACGTGACCGACGCCGTCGAGCTCGGTGACCTTCGTTCCCGGCGGCAGGAAGTTGGTGAAGTGCCGATTGAACCTGCTCGCCGGCACCACGCGGTCCTTCTCGCATAGCACGAGCTGGACGGGCACCGCGGTGTCGGCCAATTGCAGCAGGCCGGGGTCCAGCAGCGACTTGGCGAGCAGCTGGAAGTAGGCGGGGCAGTGCGCGGCGTCGTCGACGACGACGGCGAGCTGGTCCTCGCTGATGCCGTCGGGCGTCGCCGTGAGCGGCAGGGTCGCCAGCCGCCGACCGAGCGGCAACCGAAGCGCCCGCTCGCCGAACAGCCGCGCCAGCGCCAGGAACGGCATGCCCGCGATGAACTTGCTGATGACCTCGAATTTCACCGGACTCCACCGCGTCCATCCGCCCGCGGCGCCGATGCCGGTCACGCTGCGGGCGCGCCCGCGCCGCTCCAGTTCGAAGGCGACCCAGCCGCCCAGCGAGTTGCCCACCATGTGCGCGGTTTCCCATCCGAGCTGGTCGAGCTGGCGCTCGACGTGGTCGGCCAGCACCGACGAGCTCAGCAGCCAGGTGCCCGCATAGGGCCCGCCGTGGTGCCCGGCCATGGTGGGGGCGAAGACCTCGAAGCGGCCGGTCTCGGCCAGCCGCGGCGCGACCGGCTCCCATACCGTCTGCGACATCAGGAATCCGTGCAGCATCAAGACCGGCTCTCCGGAACCCACGTGGATAGGCGGACGGCTCATAGCCCGACAGTAAATGTGGTACCGCCGGTACCGCAAGGCGGGCTGATCGCGGGCGCGCGGCATGCCGCACACTCGGCACCGAGGGTGGAGCTGGCCGCACACTCGGCGGCAGGGCCGCGCGTGAAAAGATCGGTGCATCATGAGCACCGCTACCGGATCAAGCCGGATTTTCTCCGGCGTGCAACCCACCTCCGATTCGCTTCACCTGGGTAACGCGCTGGGCGCCATCACACAGTGGGTCGCGCTGCAGGACGACCACGACGCTTTCTTCTGCGTGGTCGACCTGCACGCCATCACCGTCGCCCAGGATCCCGAGGCGCTGCGCCGCCGCACCCTGATCACCGCCGCCCAGTATCTGGCGCTGGGCATCGACCCGGCCCGCAGCACCGTGTTCGTGCAGAGCCAGGTGCCCGCCCACACCCAGCTGGCCTGGGTGCTGGGCTGCTTCACTGGCTTCGGGCAGGCGTCGCGGATGACGCAGTTCAAGGACAAGTCACTGCGCCAGGGCGCCGACTCGACCACCGTGGGGTTGTTCACCTACCCGGTGCTGCAGGCGGCCGACGTGCTGGCCTACGACACCGATCTGGTGCCGGTGGGTGAGGACCAACGCCAGCACCTCGAGTTGGCGCGCGACATCGCCGAGCGGTTCAACAGCCGCTTTCCGGAGACGTTCGTGGTGCCGGACATGTTCATTCCCAAGGCCACCGCGAAGATCTACGACTTACAAGACCCCACGTCCAAGATGAGCAAGTCGGCTGCCACCGACGCCGGTCTGATCAACCTGCTCGACGAACCGGCCGTGTCGGCCAAGAAGATTCGCTCCGCGGTCACCGACAGCGAGCGCGAGATCCGCTTCGACACCGAGGCCAAGCCGGGCGTGTCCAATCTGCTCAGCATCCAGTCCGCGGTCACCGGCGCCGGAATCGACACGCTCGTGGAACGCTATGCCGGAAGGGGTTACGGCGATTTGAAGAAGGACACCGCCGATGCGGTCGTCGAATTCGTCGCCCCCATCAAGGCCCGGGTCGACGAACTGACCGCCGATCTCGCCGAATTGGAGGCCGTGCTCGCGGCCGGTGCGGAAAAGGCCAACGATGTGGCCGGGAAAACGGTTCGGCGGGTTTACGATCGGCTTGGGTTTCTTCCACAACGGAGCTAGTACCGCTCTCATTGGAGTCGTGCGATGAGCGAGCCGGCCAAGGCGGGCGTTTTTGATCGGCTGCGCGCCCGGTACGGGTGGATCGATCACGTCATCCGCGCCTACCAGCGTTTCGATGAGCGCAACGGCGGGTTCTTCGCGGCCGGCCTCACCTATTACACGATCTTCGCGTTGTTTCCTTTGCTGATGGTCGGTTTCGCGGTCTTCGGATTCGTGTTGGCCCGCCGGCCCCAGCTGCTGAGCAGCATCGACGACCACATCCGTTCCCAGGTGACCGGGGCGCTCGGTAACCAGCTTCAGGAGCTGATGAACTCGGCCATCGACGCCCGGACGTCGGTCGGCGTGATCGGTTTGGCCACCGCCGTGTCGGCCGGACTGGGCTGGATATCGCACCTGCGCCAGGCGGTGACGGAGATGTGGTGGGACGTACACATCGAGTCGCCGGGCTTTGTGCGCAACAAGCTCTCCGATCTGCTGGCGATGATGGGGACGTTCGCAATCATCGTGGCCACGGTCGCGCTGACCACCGTGGGCCACGCCGCGCCCATGCGCGCGCTGCTGAAATGGCTTGGCATACCGCAGTTCGTGGTGTTCGACTGGCTGTTCTGGCTGTTCTCGATCCTGATCGCGACGCTGGTGTCCTGGCTGCTGTTCACCTGGATGATCGCCCGCCTGCCCCGCGAGAAGGTCAGCTTCGTCGATTCGATGCGGGCCGGACTGATCGCGGCGATCGGCTTCGAGGTGTTCAAACAGGTCGGTTCCATCTACCTGCGGACGGTGCTGCGCAGCCCGGCGGGCGCGGCCTTCGGGCCGGTACTGGGGTTGATGGTGTTTGCCTACATCACCGCGTATCTCGTGCTGTTCTGCACCGCCTGGGCGGCGACGGCCTCGGACGATCCCCGCAGCCGACCCGTCGCCCCTCCCGCCCCGGCGATCATCGCGCCGCGCGTGCAGATGGACGAGGGCCGGGGTACCCGCCGGACGCTGACCGCGATGGCGCTGGGAGCCGTTGGTGCGCTGGCGCTTTCCCGAATCGCCCGCTTGACCCGCCGCGATCGCTAGTCCACCAGCTTCAGCCCCGCGACGCAGGCCCAGACCGCATAACTGGTTCCGACCGGCAGGGTGCGCATGGCGATCGCTAACCCGGTCATCGAAAGCGCCACGGCGACAAGGAATATCAGCGAGGGGCTCGATGCTAACAATCATCCGTTGGACGACCCTGCCAGGCGCCGCGCACCATGACGTCGGATACGCCTAAAAGCTCATCGAGCACAACGAGGTTGGCGTCGTAGCCGGCGGTGAGGACGCCCACCCGCTGGAGGCCGAGCGCTCGCGCGGGCGTCGCGGCGGTCGTCTGCACCGCGACGGCCAGGCCGACATCGGCATACACCGTGCGGAAGAGCCGATCCATGGTGGCGGTGCTGCCCGCGATCGTCGACGTCGCGTGCACCCGCGCGACACCGGCGACGACATCGATCGGCACGGCGCCGAGCCGAAACTCGCCGTCGGCGCGACCGGCCGCGGCGATCGCGTCGGTGACCATGGCGACCCGATCGGCTCCCGCCGCCGCGATCACCGCCGTCACCACGTCGGGGTGTAGGTGCACGCCGTCGGCGATCACCTCGACGGTCACTCGCGGGTCGCGCAGCAGGGCAAGGGCCGGGCCGGGCTCGCGATGGTGCAGCGGCGGCATCGCGTTGAACAGATGCGTGCCGACCGTGGCGCCCAGCGCGATGGCGTCCCTGGTCTGCTGGTAGGTGGCATCGGTATGTCCCACCGCCACAACGACTCCCGCTCCCACGAAACGCCGTATCGCCGTGTCGGCACCGGGCAGCTCGGGTGCCAGCGTCGCCATCCGGATCGTGTCGCCGCCCGCGGCCAGCACCGCATCGATCTCCGCCGGGTCCGGGTCACGCATCTTGGTGCGATCGTGGGCTCCGCAGTGCGCCCGGCTCAGCCACGGCCCCTCCAGGTGGATGCCCGCGACCGTGCCCCGCCGGGTGGCTTCGGCGAGCGCGCGCACCCCGCCCAGGAGTTCGGCCGGCGCGGCGGTCACCAGGCTGGCCAGCGTGGTGGTGGTGCCATGCCGCAGGTGAAACGCGGCGGCGTCGACGATGCCGTCGGGGTCGGTGTAGGAGGCACCGCCGCCGCCGTGCACGTGCATGTCGATAAAACCCGGCACCACCGTGCAATCGGGGAAGTCGAAGTCGGCCGGTTGGGGCGGGACGCCGGGCGAGCAGGCCGCGATCCGCCCGCCGGAGGTCTGCAGCCAGCCGGGGCGGCAGACCTGACCGTCGAGCACCATGGTGCCCGCGGCGATCACGGCCATCGGCCGCCGTTTTCCCAGAAGTGGCGGATGTCCTCGAGCTGACGCCCCTTGGTTTCCGGCGCATACCGGTAAACGAAGACGAACGCGACCGCCGCGAGCGCCGCGAACAGCGCGAAAGTGCCTGCGCCGCCCAGTGAATGGAGCAGGCTCAGGAAGACGGCGGCGATGATGGCGTTAGCCACCAGGTTGGAGGTCAACATGGTGCTCGACCCGATCGAGCGTAGCCGGGACGGGAAGCTTTCGCTGGCGTACACCCAGCCCAGGGAGCCGAAACCCATGGTGTAGCCGAAGATGAACAGCAGGATGCCGGCGAACCCGGCGATCGTGCCGCCGAAACCCCACCCGAACACCGCCATCAGCACGACGTCGGCGACGATCATCATGGCGGTGCCGCACAACAGGATTGGGCGCCGACCCACCCGATCGACCAACAGCAGCGCAGCACCGACGGCCGCCAACCCCGCGACCTGCAGCAGCGCAGGCAACCCCAGCAGCGCGAAATTGCCAGTGAAGCCCATGGCCTGAAAGATGCGGGGGCTGTAATAGATGATCGCGTTGATGCCGGTGATCTGGATCAAAAAGCCGAGGACCACCACGAAGACGGTGGCCCGCAGGTACGGCGGCCGCAGCATCTCACCGAACCCACCCCTGGTGCCGGGCGAGGCCTCGCTCAGCGCGCGGCCGATCTCGGCGAGATCGTCGTCGACGCGCGCGGTGGGTTCGATCCGCAACAGTGCCCGCCGGGCGTCGTCCGTCCGGCCCTTCAGCACATACCATCGGGCCGTGTCGGGCATCCGAATCACCAACGGCAGCAACAACACTGCGGGCAGGCAGGCCAGCCCCAGCATCCACCGCCAGCTGTGCGTGCCGGCCAGCAGATAGCCGGTCAGGTAGCCGACGATCAGCCCGCTGACGATCGCCAGCTGATAGGCCGTCAGCAGCGAACCGCGCACCGCCGTCGGCGCTGATTCCGCCACGTACACGGGGACGACCACCACCGTCACGCCGATGGTCAGCCCCAGCAGCAATCGGGCCGCCAGCAACATCGGAAGCGAGACCGAGACCGCGGCCAGCAGCGCGAAAACCGCGTAGGCGAACAGGATCAGCACCACCGCCCTTTTCCGCCCGATCACGTTGGCCAGCACGCCTGCGCCCAGCGCCCCGGCGATCTGGCCGATCACCACCATCGTCGTCAGCAGCTCCTGCTGGCGGGTGGACAGACCGAAGTCCTCGGTGACGAACAACTGCGCCCCGGCGATGATGGACAGGTCGTAGCCGTAGATGACGCCCACGCTGGCGGCGGTAAGCCCGACCAGCAGTCCGCGCCGCGATCCGCCTGCCACGGTGCTCAGCGGTGAAGTGGTCGGCGGTTCATCGAGCGGGCCATCATGATCAGCGCGAACACCACGATGGTGCCGATCACCGCCACGCCCACCCGGATCGGCATGGCATCCGCGGATCCGATGATCCCGCCGGCCGCGGCGTTGTTGGCGAGCGGGTCTGCGGCGTCGTGCTTGGCCGGCGCCAGGGACGGGTCGGGCGCAATCAGCGAGCCGACCTGCGTGCCCTGCGGGGTGGAGAAGCCGTAGTCCAGCAGGTGCGCGGCCTGTTCCCACGGCGCGATCGGCACCCGCGTCCCGTGCAGCAGCACCGCCACCAGGCGCCGCCCGTCGTGATTGGCCGCGCCCACGAATGTCTGCCCCGCGTCGTCGGTGTAACCGGTCTTGCCGCCCAGGGCGCCGGGATACTTGTAGAGCAGCTGGTTGTCGTTCTCCAGCTCGTAGCCGGGGTGGTCGCCGTGGCCGGGGAAGTTGAAGGTCCGCGTCGCGACGATGTCGGCGAACGTCGGGTTCTGCCAGGCGTAGCGGTAGAACAGCCCGATGTCATAGGCCGAGGTGCTCATGCCGGGCGCGTCCAGCCCCGACGGCGATGCCGCCCGGGTGTCCTGGCCGCCGAGCTTGGCGGCCAGCACGTTGATCTTCTCCAGCGCCTGCTGCATGCCGCCCAGCTGCATGGACAGCGCGTGGGCGGCGTCGTTGCCCGAGTGCATCAGCAGCCCGTGCAGCAATTGGTTGACGGTGAAGACGCCGCCCTCTTCGACGCCGACCTTGGTGCCCTCGGCGGCCGCGTCGTCGGCGGTTCCGGGAACCGACTTGTTCAGGTTGAGGGCGTTGATGGAGGCCATCGCGACCAGCACCTTGATGATGCTGGCCGGGCGGTGCCGCCCGTGCGGGTCCTTTGCCGCGATGACCGCGCCACTGTCCAGGTCCGCCACCAGCCAGGCGTCGGCGGAAACGTCATTCGGAAGCGCCGGCGTATTCGGCGCGGTGACGACGCCGCAGCTGCCCAGTGCGTCACCGCCCACCGGCTTAGCCGGCACCGCCAGCGGAATCGGCGGGTCGCCGGCCGTGGGGACCTCCGACGAATCCACGGCCTTCGGGGTGTTCACCTTGTATGGGCAGTCCGCCGGGGCGGCATTGGGTTCGGCGCCCGGCTCGGCCGTGGCGAGCGGCATGCCCAACGGCAATGTCGCCGGTGCTGCCAACGTGACCGGGGCGGCCATCAGGAACAGCGCCGCTGCCAGGCATGACGCGGAACGTAACAGGGTCATCGTCTGTGCACAGTAAGCGATCGGCGGCCCGAACACGGGGAGCCGCGCTGTGACTGGTGAGACGGAAGTTACTGGGCGGTGCCCGCGAGGCCGCGATACGCTGGGCGCGCGGTCAGCCCGAAGCCACCCACCGCACCGAATCGGAGGAGTTTTGCCATTTCACGCGATCGGTTTTGGTCCGCCTGGCGGCGAAATCGCGGCGGTCCGAGCGCTTCGGCCGGGGGCGGCCCGCGAGCGTTGAACGATCTGCTCAAGCAGGTCGAGAAGGCCACGCAGGTACGGCGTTCCGGGTTCGACCAGGTGTTGGCGGAGCTGAAGCTGCACCGTGACGCCGCCACCGACCCGGAGCTGCGGTCGGCGGTGGCGTGGCTGTGCAACGCCGTAGCGCGGTTCGGGAACCACCCGACCGCCACGCGTGCCCGTGAAGTGATGATGGCCGCCGACGCGGTCCGGCAGGTGGCCGCCAGCTAGCGGCTTACAGCGTTGTGGCGCTCAGGTCCACGTGGGCCAGCGCCGGGAAGCCGATGGTGCCCATCCAGAGCCTGCCGTCCGCCTCCACCAGGCCGGTGACGCCGCCGAAGTCCGGACGCGCGGTGCGCAGGCCCGCGACAGCCGCGCCGCTGTCCGGATCGAACGCGACCGCCCAGATCTCCGGCTTGATCTTCGGTTGCACCCGCTCGGGCAGTCGCCACACCACCTTGCGGATGATCGGTGCCCGCGGCAACAGCGATTCCAGCGCCGGATTCGCCTCGGTGACCAGCGCCGCCCAGATCCGGCCGTCGCCGCCGGTGGATATGTTGTCGGGCATGCCGGGCAGGTGCACCGCCAGCGGTGTCACCGTTGCGGCCCGCGGCCCGGTCAGCCAGTACTTCGAGAGCCGGCGCGCCTGGGTCTCGGCGAAGACCAGCGCCGACCCGTCGGCCGTGGCCGTCACCCCGTTGGCGAAGTACAGCCCGTCGACCAGGGTGCTGACGGCGCCGTCCGCGCCTAGGCGGTAGAGGCCGCCGGTTCCGCGCGCCTCCAGAATCGGGGCGCCGAAGTGCTCAAAATGAAAATCGCTCGTCGACTCGGTGAAATAGATTGTGCCATCTGGTGTTTCGGTGACATTCGAGCAGAACTTGAGCCTTCTGCCGGCGACCGATTCGACGAGCACGTCCAGCGTGCCGCTGGACGGGTCCAGCGCGAGCAACCCGCGATGGCTGTCGCAGATCAGGACCCGGCCGTCACGCGCGATGTGCAGACCTAGCGGCCGCCCGCCAGTGTCGGCGACGACGGTGTGTTCGCCGCCGGGGGCGATCCGCACGATGCGCCCGTCCTCGAGGCCCGTCCACAATTGGCCGGCCGGGTCGACCACGACGTCCTCGGGGCCGTTACCCCCGAGGGGGACGACGGTGATGTTCGGCGCCGGCATGTCCGGCAGTGCGTCGACCGGCGGCGGCTGCCACCGCACCGGGTGGATACGGGGTTTGCGCGCCATGACCACCGACCCTAGATGCGCGCCTGGGTTTCCGTCAGCACATCGCGCAGGATGGCTTCGATGGTGTCGAACTCGGCCTGGCCGCTGATCAGCGGCGGTGCCAGCTGAATGACGGAATCGCCGCGATCGTCGGTGCGGCAATACAACCCGGCCTCGAAAAGCGCCGACGACACCTGACCGAGCAGCGTGCGGCGTTCGTCGTCGGTGAAGGTCTGCTTGGTCGCCTTGTCCTTGACGAGTTCGATGCCGTAGAAGAAGCCCTCGCCGCGCACGTCGCCGACGATGGGCAGGTCGTAGAGCTTGTCCAGGGTGGCGCGGAATGCGGGCGCGTGGGTCCGGACGTGGTCGTTGAGGCCCTCACGCTCGAAGATGTCGAGGTTCGCCAGCCCCACGGCCGCCGAAACGGGATGGCCGCCAAAGGTATACCCGTGCGGGAACATGGTGGCGCCGTCGTTGAACGGCTCGAACAACCGCTCGCTGGCGAGCATGGCGCCGATCGGTGAGTAGCCCGACGTCATTCCCTTGGCGCAGGTGATCATGTCTGGCACGTAGCCGAAGTCGTCGCAGGCGAACATCGACCCGATCCGGCCGAACGCGCAGATCACCTCGTCGGAGACCAGCAGCACGTCGTATTCGTCGCAGATCTGGCGCACCCGCTCGAAATAGCCTGGGGGAGGCGGGATGCTGCCACCCGCGTTCTGCACCGGCTCGAGGAACACCGCCGCCACGGTGTCGGGGCCCTCGAACTCGATGGCCTCGGCGACCCGGTCGGCGGCCCACTGTCCGAAGACCTTCGGGTCGGTTCCGAAGGGTTCGGGCGCACGGTAAAAATTGGTGTTGGGCACCCGGAAGCCGCCGGGCGTCACCGGCTCGAAGGGTGCCTTGTATTTCGGCAGCCCGGTGATCGCCAGCGCGCCCTGCGTGGTGCCGTGGTAGGCGATTGCGCGCGAAATGACTTTGTGTTTACCGGGTTTGCCGGTGAGCTTGAAGTACTGCTTGGCCAGTTTCCACGCGGTCTCGACGGCCTCCGTGCCGCCGGTGGTGAAGAAGACCCGGTTCAGATCGCCCGGCGCGTAGCCGGCGAGGCGTTCGGCGAGCTCGATCGCGGGGGGAGTCGCATAGCCCCACAGCGGGAAGAACGCCAGCGTGCCGGCCTGCCGGGCGGCGACCTCGGCGAGTTCGGTGCGCCCGTGGCCGACCTGCACGGTGAACAGTCCAGACAGGCCGTCGAGGTAGCTCTTGCCGCGATCGTCGAAGAGGGTGACACCCTCGCCGCGAGTGATGATCGGCGCGGTGATGTCCGGGCCGTGCCGTGCGAAGTGCAGCCAGAGGTGATCTGTCATGTTGCCGCTGAGCCTAGCGC
>NZ_LZMB01000363.1 GCF_001673555.1 Mycobacterium sp. 1165178.9
GTCGATGACGTGCCACGACCTCGTGGTGTCACCCGCCTTTGGCGTGTACGTAGGCACAGCGCTTACCTTCTTCTTCTCGGGGTGATCCCGGTGTGACCCGGGGGCCGGTCAGGCGTTCGCGGCAGGGCTTGGTCTCGGCGACCGACATTGACCCGAGGCCCCGGCGTACCGCACGCCAACGGAGCAGCTTACCGACCGCCATCCCCGCAGGTCAAAATGACTGTGTGGTCCCAACGGCTCTCCCCCGTCAGGACCACACAGTCTCACGGCGCGGCTACCTCCGCGCGGTGGTCTGTTCGGCCGCTACCGCGCCCAGACGCCGGCGGCCCGGCGGTCGGCGTTGGCGACCTCTTCCGCGCCGTCGCGCACGGCGTTTCCCAGGGCAGCCAGAATTTCGTTGAGCGCGGTCGCCGACTGGTGCCATTTGAGCTGCTCAACCTGGTATGCGGCGGCCGCTTCGCTGGTCCACAGCTGCCGCAGTGGTGCGATCTGCGATCTCAGGTCTTCCAGCGCCGCATTGAAGCGTGCCGACGTGGAGTGAATTTCCTGACGCACCGCGTGTTCGATTTCGCCGAAGTTATAGGAAAGCACCGGGTCCACGGGAATCCCCTCTCGTCACAAGTTCGCGCCTGCGGCGGCGACGTGGTGTGCATGGTTTTGGCCGGCCTCCTGTAGAGCGGCCGCGTTGTGCCGAATGGTGTCGGCGATGGTGTTCAGGGCGTGATAGAGCCTCAGCGACTCCGCGTTCCAGCGATCCATCACGTCTTTGAAGCGAGCGGCCGCCGGCCCGCCCCACGCCGACGGCGGCACACCGTTCATGCGGCCGACGAACGCCTGCAGCAGCGCCCTTATTTCCTCGTTGCGGGCGTCGGTGGTACCCGCCACCGACCGCATCAGGTCGAGATCGGTGCTCAGCGTGTTCGATGCAGCCATACCAAGTACGACCCCCGGCGCGGTCGTTCGGTTCCACAGATTTCATCCGATCGCGTGGGCGGATCGCACCGCCTGATCGCAGGCATCGCGGACGGCGTCTTCGTCGCCGGCGCCGCTCTGGCAACCGATGCTGATCCGAACCGGGCCGTCCAGCAGCACCGTCCAGCGCACGTGATGACCGGGGCGCACTTCGCGGTAGGTCACCGCCGGGCGGCCGGCGCTGGTTCCGGACGGGTTGAAGTCGACGAAGACCCCCGGGGCCTCGGCATCGATCGCGTGCTTCAACCGCTCGGCGGTACCACTGAGGGTCTCGCCGGCCACCGGTGACTGGGTGATGTGCAACGCCACGTCCGGATCCGTCTGCGAGGTGACCTGCACCCGGGCCGAGCCCGGTCCGCTGACCACCCGCTGCGCCGACCACGTCGCGGGCACCGACAGCGCCACCCGGCCTTCCACCAGAAACGTGGTGGGCGCGGTTTCCGCCGGCTTCGGCGCCACCACGCCGGGTCGGCCCATCGTCATTGCGGTCGGCGCCGCCGCGGCGACCACGATCGCGGCCGCCACGAGCCCGCCGCGCGCCCGGCCACGCGGTCGGCCGGTACCGGCCGGCGGTTCCGACGGCTCGGCCGTTGCCGGGTTGGTCGACCGCGCGAGACAGGCCAGCCGAAAGTCATTGATTTCGAGGATGTCTGGATTGCTTTGTCCGCCATCGCGTACCGCGCCGGCGATCAGCGCCCCTAGCGCCGGTGCACCGGCGACGGTGCTTGGGGTGTCGATCAGCACGGCTTCTGGCGCCATTGCCGCAACGACGCGCGCAACGTCGTGGGCGACGGACCGCGGTTCGGCCGTGCGCGCGACAGCCGTGACCTCGCTTGCGGTGAGCGCCACCAGTCGCTGGGCGATTTCGACCACGACCGTCGCATCCGGTGCGGAGCGCGACGCCCGCCTCAGCAGCGACGCCCGCGTCCGCGTCTGACCTGCCACGGCCGCGGCGGCCGCGCTCACCACACCGACGCGCGAAGCAGACCACCACGACGGATGCACGACGACCGTGCCGTCGCAGTGCCCGCGGGTCGCTGATCGCAACGCTGCTTCCCACAGCGCGTCGACGGCCGTCGGCCGCTCCCCTACCAGCGCCACCGGGTCGTCTATCGCATCCAGCGCCGCCCGCACGATCTCAGCCATCTCGTCGTCGGCGACGGAGCCTGTGGCGCAACATAATCGTCGGATCGTGCCGGGCCCGGCTTCGACGACCGCGGGGTGCCCGCTCACGGTGGGCTCCAGGCAACCTGGACAACTTCCTCATCCCCGGCCCGACTGGCCAGGACTCCGCGGCCAGGCGGCAATCGCACCGGCGCAGTGGAAGCCAGCGATGCACCCTGCGCTGGACATCCGCTCATCATCAGCGACGCGCAACCGAGGTCGCGCAGACTCGCCAACAGCGGCTCGAACATTGCGCGGTCGAGTCCGCCGCTGCGGCGGGCGATGATCAGGTGCAATCCCAGATCTGGCGCATACGGCAGGAATTCGACGATCGGTGCCAGGCCATTGCCCGCCGGGCCGGCTACCAGGTCGTAGTCATCGACGATGACGTAGAGCTCTGGTCCAGACCACCAAGCGCCACTGCGCAACTCGGCCTGACTGGCGTCGGGCGGCGGCATCCGCGCCTCCAGAGACCCGAGCAGGCCGGGCAACGAGGCGGTCAGGGCAGCGGGCGACATCGCATAACCGCTGAGATGCTCCGACTCGACGACGCCGAGCAGCGTGCGCCGAAAGTCGACGATCAACAGCCGGGCTTGGGCGGGCGTCATCGTCCGAACGATCTCCCGGCACACAGTCCGGAGAGTCGCCGTCTTCCCGCACTCGTTGTCACCGAGGACGAGCAAATGCGAACAGCGTCCGAAATCGACTGCGGCTGAGCTCAGTTCGCGCTCCCGCAGGCCGATCAGTATCCGCGCACCCGACTCGGGACCCCACCGGCGCACCACCGCCTCGCGATCCACGCGCTCCGGCAGCAGCGGTATCCGCGGAGCAACCGATTCACCACCAGGCACCTCGGCGATGGGCAAGGCAATCAGCATGTGCAGGCCCTCACGGGAAAGACCACGACCCGGGCTGTCATGCGGAACATGGCGTGCCGCCTTGCGGTCGATTTCGGAGTCCGCGGGATCACCGAGCCGCAACTCGATGCGCGTACCGACCTGGTCCCTCAAAGACGGCCGCACCTCCGACCACCGCGATGCCGACAACACCACGTGCACGCCGTACGAAAGCCCCTGAGCCGCGAGCGCGGTGACCGACTCCTCCAGCGCGTCGA
>NZ_LZMB01000364.1 GCF_001673555.1 Mycobacterium sp. 1165178.9
CTCACCCAGCTCGATGCGATACCCACGGATCTTCACCTGATCATCGGCACGACCCAGATACTGCAACTGCCCATCGGCGCCCCATCGCACCAAATCCCCGGTGCGATACATCCGCGCCCCCGCCGCCCCCTCACCGGCAAACGGGCACGCTACAAATCGCGACGACGTCAACCCCGCCCGACCGACGTACCCGTAGGCCACGCCGGTACCGGCCACATAAAGCTCGCCCACCACGCCCGCCGAGACGCGACGCAGCCCGGCATCGAGCACGAACAACGCCGCCCCGGCCACCGGGGAACCGATGGGCACCGCCGCCGAGCCCGCCGACAGCGGCGCGCTGACCGCCGCGTACACCGTCGCCTCGGTGGGGCCGTACGCGTTGATGAGCACTCGACCCGGCGCCCATCGATCCACCAGCTCGACCGGGCAGGCCTCGCCGGCCACCACCAGCGCCGCCGACTCCAAACCCTCCGGCGACATCACCCCCACCGCCGACGGCGTCTGACTCAACACCGTGACCTGTTCGCGAATCAGCAAGGCGTGCAAGTCATCCGGTGACGCGGCTACCTCCTCGGGCACTACCGGTGTCCCCAAGGGGGTGGCGGTCTCGCACCGCGGTGTCACCGAATTGGTGGCCGCAGTGGAGAGTCGGTTGCCAGCGGGGCCGGTGCGGGTGTGGTCGCAGTGGCATTCGCTGGTGTTCGACGTGTCGGTGTCGGAGATTTTCGGGGCGTTGTTGCATGGTGGGCGGTTGGTGGTGGTGCCCGAGGAGGTAGCCGCGTCACCGGATGACTTGCACGCCTTGCTGATTCGCGAACAGGTCACGGC
>NZ_LZMB01000365.1 GCF_001673555.1 Mycobacterium sp. 1165178.9
TTATCGCGCGTGCCGCCCCCGGGCCCGTCGTGAGACAGATTGGTTCTGATCCATGCACTTTCAGCTCGACGCCACCACCCAGGCATATCACGACGGAGTACGCAGCTACCTTGCGAAGGTCATGACGCCCGAGTCCGAAGAGCGAATCTACCGCAGCGGCGTTTCACACGACGACGATTTCGCCAAGGGGTTAGTGGACGAAGGTTATTTCGCCCCGAGCTGGCCGACCGAATTCGGCGGCCAAAACCGTGATGCATGGGACGAGCAGGTCCTCCGAGAGGAACTCATGCGTGCGGAAGCACCCATGTACCTCTCGGAGACCACTCGAATGGTGGCGTCGATCATCCGAAGCGTTGGTTCACCGGAGATGAGAGACCGCATTCTCGGCCCTGCGATGAAGGGCGATATCACCATCGCGCTGGGGTTCACCGAACCTGAATGCGGCTCCGATGTCGCAGCGGCGTCCACAAAGGCGGTGCGCGAGGGCGAGGAATGGATCATCAACGGCTCCAAGATGTTCACCACAAACGGTCACATCGCCGACTACGTGTTCCTGCTGGCACGCACGAGTCCCGAGAAGCCGAAGCACAAGGGACTCACCATGTTCCTCGTTCCGCGCGATTCCGAGGGATTCGAAGCCCAAGCGGTATGGACGCTTTCGGGTGAACGCACCAACGTCACGTTCTACAGCGACGTCCGTGTTTCAGACGAGTGGCGCGTCGGCGATGTCGACGCCGGCTGGCAGGTAATGGGGCTGTCGCTGCAGGACGAGCACGCATCCGGGTGGGGGCCGCATCTGTCTCGGCTGCTGCAGCACGTCGAGCAGTGGGCGGCGAACACTCAAGCCGACGACGGGTCGCCACAGCTCGCCAAAACCGATGTACGGCGCCGAATCGCCAGGGTGGCAATGGAAGACGAGGTTTCGAGGTTGCTCCTGCGTCGCTGCGTCTGGATGACCGAGACTGGCCAGAACCCGGTAGCGGAGGGACCGATGTCCAAGGTGTTCAGCACCGAAGCACTCGTGCGCGCCAGCCAGGACGTGATGGAACTGGTAGGGCCGGACGCGACGCGAAGCTACTTCGAGTCGACGGCCCCCGAGCAAGGCCGCTTCGAATACCTCATGCGGTTTGCGTTGGGCACCACGATCTATGCCGGCACAAGCGAAGTTCAGCGCTCCATCATCGCCCAGCGCGGGTTAGGGCTACCCCGTTAGCTTTCGAGGTCTGCGAGCCGTGGTTCGCTTCGCCGCTGTCTTGGCGGCCACGGCCTTGGGCTTGGTCTTGGCCGAGTCCGCTGGCGGGGTGAGGGCTTGCTTGCACCAGGCCCACAACTGGTCCTCGGCGAGCTCTGCGCCCTTGACCCCCAGGTGGAAGACCCCTATTTGGGCGAGCGCAATGAGTGTCGAGTTCAGCAGCGTCGTCAACTGCGCTGGTGTCAAATCTGTTCGAATCAAGCCGGCACGCGAGCACGCGGTGAGGATCTTCGTGAGCAGCTTCTGATGCGGCTCCCAGATCTTCGCGAAGTCGGCAGGCCGCTCAATCTCCAAGCTCAAGTTGTAGATCGTCATCACCCGTCCGCCGATCGCCTCGGATGACTCCGCCCGGGAGAGAAATCCTCGACAGAACGCCTCGAGTTGTTCCATCGGACCATCTGCCATTGCGACCTCATGGCGAATAGCTTCGATGAACTGACTCGTGGCGTTCTCGTAAAGGGCGAGCAGGAGCTCTTCCTTGCCCGCGAAGTGTTGATAGAACGCGCGCAGGCTCAGGTTCGACCGGTCGATGAGAGTCTGGATGGTGAAATCGGCGCGTCCAGACTCCTCGACCAACTCCAGCGCAGTGGCAAGGAATCTCGAGCTGCGTGCCAGCGCACGGGCCCGCGCGGCGGAGAGACGCCGCTCTATCGTTCGTTCCTGCCAGCTCGTCGGCATCTCGTCGAGGTCGGCGTCAACGATCTCGAGGCTGGCTTCGCTGTCCTGTCCGGGGCGCTTCTTCGCAGTCATGATTGCATGAGAATACGCGTTCCCTGGCGGTTCGCCCAATCAACCTACACCGGTATGTTGGCCGGCCCTGCGAAGCGTGCCGGTGCGGGACTGGCGGTCATGCAGCCATGCGATATTGTGGAAACGGTTATTCTCGTCTGCGGGAATCAGCGTTTCGCAGGTGAAGCCCCTGCCCTCGAAGGAGTCAGCGTTGAGCACAGACATCCGAATCGTCTCGCCGGACGACCATTTGGTGGAGCCTGCCGACCTGTGGACCAGCCGACTGCCCGAGCGATATCGCGACATCGGACCGCGGATCGTTCGCACCCGCGGGCGGATGGATCCGTCGGTTACTTCCGATGTCGCTTTCGTCGAGGACGACGAGGGCCGCGACGCGGACATCTGGCGCTACGAAGATGCGGTCATCCCGATCCCGCTGATCAGCGCGGCGGCCGGCTACGAGTTGGACGAGCTCACTACCGACCCGATCACCTACGACGAAATGCGCCCGGGTTGCTTTCGCCCGGCAGACCGTCTCGCCGACATGGACATCGCGGGCATCGAGGCTTCGGCATGCTTCCCTAACACGCTTGTCCGCTTCTGTGGCCAACGCTTCCTATACGGCAAGGACAAGGACCTCGCCAAGCTGTGTGTGGAGGCCTACAACGACTTCCAGATCGATGAATGGGGCGGTAGCTCGAACGGTCGGCTGATTCCGCTTGGCATCATCCCACTGTGGGATGTCGAGCTCGCCGCCAAGGAGGTCGACAGGGTGGCCGCCCGTGGCATGCACGCGATCTGCTTCTCCGAGCTGCCTTCACGTCTGGATCTGCCGTCCATTCACAGCGGCTATTGGGACCCGTTTTTCGCGGCGTGCGAGCGAAACCAGGTCGGCATCATGCTGCACATCGGGTCGAGTTCGTCACTCACGAAGTCCTCGGCCGACTCTCCGCATGTCGTCACCAGCGCGCTGATGGCGGTCAACTGCACCATCGCGATGGTGGACTGGCTGTTCTCCGGCAAGCTCAGGCAATTCCCGAGTCTCAAGCTCGCGTTCGCCGAGGCGCAGGCGGGCTGGATTCCCTACTACCTGCAACGCGTTGATGAAGTTTGGGAGGATCGGCGGGCGTGGGGCGGAATCCACCCGCTGCTGACCGAACCACCGAGCACTCAAGTGCCCGGTCGGGTCTGGTTCTCCACGTTCGGTGATCCTGTTGCCTTCCGTATCCTCGACCTTGTCGGTGAGGACCAGCTCATGTTCGAGACCGACTACCCGCACAACGACACCAACTGGCCGCACAGCATGGAGGTCGCCAATAAGGCGACGGAGGGCCTGGACGAGGAGACCAAGCGCAAGGTGCTGTCGACCAACGCAAAGACGTTCTTCGGTATGGCTTAGCGTTCTGGAGTTGTTGCGCTACAGCGCCTTCCACTCCGGCTTCCGCTTCTCAAGGAAGGCGCGCGGGCCCTCGATGGCGTCTTTCGTCAGGGCCACCTTCATCCGGTAGTTCTCGGCGAGCAGCTCGGCTTCGTAGATGGGTAGTGTCAGCCCCTTGCGGACGGCCATGCGCGAACCGCGCACCGCCAGCGGCGCATTCGAATTCACGATCTCGGCGATCTCCCACGCCCGATCCATGAGCTTGTCGTGGGCGACCACCTCGGTAAAGACGCCCAAGTCGTATGCGCGCTGCGCGTCAAGTTGCTCGTGCTTGCCCATCAAGATCAGCCGCATGGCAACCGGCAGCGGTAGGATCCGGGCCAGCCGGACCCCTTCGCGACCGGAGCTCACGCCGATGCTGACATGGGGATCCATCAACGCAGCGCGCTCGGATGCGATGGTGATGTCGGCGGTGGTGACCAAGTCCATCCCGGCGCCGCAGGCGATGCCGTTCACCGCACAGATGATCGGCTTAGTCATGTGGAGCCAGGGGGGCGTCGCCTCCTGCGGCGCGTCCCACTGCCGCATCGAGCTGAGAATGGGCTCGCCCTGGTTGTCGATGCCCGCCGCGTTCTCCATGTCGTGGTCGGCGGCCTTGTTGACGTCAGCCCCGACGCACAGCGCGCGACCGGCGCCGGTGATGATGACCGTCCAGATATCCTGGGAGCGTTCGATGTCGGCATACACCTCGGCGAGCTCTTCGATCATCTCGTCGTTGATGGCGTTGAGTACCTCGGGCCGGTTCAGCGTCACACACGCGGTGTGACCCCGCACCTCGAATTGGAGGGTGTCGTAATCCGTCACCTGCTCTCCTTCTCCAAAGCGGTTGCGGCGCTGGGGCGGAACCCGAAGATCTCGTTGAATTTCTCACAGTAGCGCGGCCAGACATCGGGATTCAGCAGCCGGGGCGGCATCTGGCCCTCGAAAATCACCTGCCATTGGGTCGCGGTGGCGACGGCGATGTCGCGCGCGGCTTCCACCGTGATGCCCGCGACGTGGGGTGTGGCGATGACGTTGTCGAGGCCTAGCAACGGATTGTCGGGCCGGGGCGGCTCTTGATGGAAAACATCGAGGCCTGCCCCGGCAATGCCGCCGCTGACCAAGGCGTCGTGCAGAGCGGCTTCGTCGTGAACGGCGCCGCGGGCGGTAGTGATGAAGAATGCGGAGGGTTTCATCGCGGCGAACTCCGCAGAACCGAATAAGCCGCGTGTCTCGGCCGTAAGTGGGCAGGTGACCTGAATGAAATCGGACCGCTCGACCAGCTCACCGAGCTCGACCAGCGTCACGCCGCGCTCGGCGGCCGTCGTTTCGTCGACATACGGATCGTGGACCAGGACCTCCATGCCGAAAGGCGCGCACAACTCCACCAGGCGTCCGCCGATGGCGCCGAGACCGACCACCCCCAGCGTCTTTCCCAGCAGCTGACTGCCCTGCAGGGCGAGGCGGTCGCCGAGCGGCCCGCTACGTAGCACACGATCGGCAACGGTGATCTTCTTGGCAAGATCGAGCATGAAGCCGAGCGCATGCTCAGCGACGGCCTCCGCGCCCGGGCCGGAGTTATTGCACACCGCGATCCCGGCCCGTGTGCACGCCTCGACGTCGATCACGTCGTAACCGGCGCCCGCCGAACAGACCGCCAGCAGCTGATCACAACGTTGGACCAGCGCAGGCCCCACCAACCACTGTTCGCCATCGGGGACGGCCGCCACATCGGTGCGCGTGGCGACCTGGTATCCGTTGGCGGATTCCAATACCGCCCAACCGTCCTCAGTCGGCGCATTCAGGTCGAGTTTGACGACCTCGATGTCGGCCACCTCGAGGATGTCCCCGGCGACGGGGTCGGTCCATCGCTCGTAGACGATTCTCGGACTTGGGCTTTCGCTCATTGCTTGAGCTTGGGCTTCGCCTGCGCCGCCTTGAACATATCGGCGAGTTCGGCGTTGACGTTCTTGTAGTCGTTGCGCGCGATCGAGCCGTCGCGGCCCGGGACTACGTCATATCCCAGGCGCAGGTCCTTATTCTCCATGTGGAAGTACTCACGTCCGATCGGCAGGCGTCGGTCCTCGCGAGGCACCTCCATCCATGCGCGCAGGAAGCAACGGGCCTTCTTCGGATCATTGCTGCTGACAAAGTCGGAACGCGAATGGCACATGGCGAAGTTATTGGCGACGGCCGCCTCGCCCGACTCGAGGCGGAACTCGACCTGCTGCTCGACCAGGATGGTGCGCAGCAGTTCGATCGCCTCGGTTTGTTCTGGTGTGAACTCCCGGCCCAGTGTGCGCATCGCCGGCAGGATACTGCTATAGGTGAAATTGATGCAGATCCTGCCGTCGATCTGAGAAAACACCGGGACGTCGTATGGCGTCACATCCGGCTGGTCGTCAGGCTGCTCGCTGCGCCGGTGGTGCGGAAACCCTTGATACAGCACTGGAAGCAGGTCGGGTCGCTCGTTGAGAATCCGGTTGTGCGCCGCGGGCCCGCTCGCGAACTGGCTTTCCCCTCCGGTGGCCGCCGGGTAGACGCACAGCAGCGACAGGATGTCAGCGGCGTCGTTGTGCATGGCCAGCTCCGCGCGCGACTTGGTGCCACGTGCGGGCTGCACGCCGTTCGGCAGGATCTCCTCCTGGACCCGAACCATTCGGTGTCCGAATGAGTTGTTGGATACCAGGTATCCCAGATGGGTGCAGAAAGCCCAGTAGATCCGCTCGAGGTCGTCGATTGAGTGTTGTTCGACCGGAAATCCGCGCACGCACGCCAGGCCTTTACCGAACATCAGGTCCCGGTACAGCTTCGCCAGATCGTCGTCGAGATACGGGTGGCGAGCATCCGCGGGGGTAATGTCGTCACGGTCCTTTTTCGACGTCTTGGCCAAGATCGATTCCAAGGCAGCGACATTGCGGGCCGATAGGTCGAAGGCGAAGTCATCCTTGCTCGAAAAGTCCTCGCCGGTCCGGACATCGGCATGATGGCCGAGGCGGCGACCGCCCGTGCACGCGCGTTGCGAGAACTCGACGGGCGCCACGCAGGTAACACCGACGAATAACCCCGATAGCCGGAAGCCTCGCCAGCATGCCGATGTCCGTACCGGCCGAAATGAAACGCAGACCTAGATCTGTGAAGCGTTTCAGCAGGTC
>NZ_LZMB01000366.1 GCF_001673555.1 Mycobacterium sp. 1165178.9
CAGGACAACTTGCCACCCAACTCGGCCGGATCCGATTGCGCGGCCACCTGATTGATCAGTTGGTGGCTGGGCGTTTGGAGTTTGCGAGTCTCGCATTCAAATATCTCTAACAGCGCCAGACGCTCTGGATTGGTCAGCCCGTCATACGAATGCCCCTGCAAAAACGACACCGCCGCGCGCAGCGACCCGACGGCCTCCCAGATCCCCTCCCGCGCACTCGAACCCATGTTCGAATACTACGTCCGCCCACCGACAAGAAAAGCCCGACCGAAACCACTGAAACCAAAGTGGTACAAGTGATTTGGCTACGCAACGGCCACGGTCTCGGCTGCGGCCACCTCGGCCGCGGCGCGCTCGCCGGAGCGAATCGCGCCGTCGATCCACCCGCACATGACGGCCGAGCTTTCGGTGCCGGCCCAGTGGATGCGGCCACAGGGCTCGCGGAGGGTATAGCCGAATTCCGTCAGCACGCCGGGAGGGGCGTGGCCGATCATTCCCCCGCCGGAATAGCGGTCGATAGTCCAGTTCTGTTCGTGGAATTCCAGTGGCGCTTTGGCTTTGCTGCCGAATCGGTCGACGAGTTCGCCGATGATTACCGCTTTGCGCTCGGGTTCGTCGAGTTCCGTCAGCCGCCGTGCCCCGGGTCCCTCGGTGATGACGCACATGATTCCCGGGTCCCCGGTGTCTGTACAGGCGTCGATGGTCAGGGTGGCCGGGGAGTTCGGCGCGGCGGATTGGCCGGACAGTCCGTCGGCGCGCCAGAAGGGCTCGTCGTAAATGACCGAGATTTTGACGACCGCGCCGCTTGGCATGCGCTGGTGCAGAAACGCTCGATCCACCGGCAGCATCGGCTCGTAGACGATTGATGTGGCGATCGCCAGCGGGATCGCGACAATCACTCGTTGCGCGCGCACCGTGAGATCGGCAGCGTCGATTGTCACGCCGTCGGCATCCTGAGTGATCTGCCGGACCGGCTGCGAAAGGTGCAGCGCCTCACCCAATTCGGCCACGATCGGGCGGTGGAGTGCGCCCATCCCGCCAACCGGGCGGGCATCCTGGGAACCGCCCTTGCCCGAGATCGCGAAGGTGAGACCGCCCGCGGAGGCCGTTTGCGTCAGCCCCCACAGCAACGACGTCTCCGACCCCGCGGAGGTATAGAGTCCGGCGAAGGCCATGTCCAGCATCTCGGCGGCGTCCTTGGACATGGACTTCTTGTGGATCCATTCCCCAATGCTGATGCGGTCCCACTCCTGGGCCTTCTTCGCGTTCCACGGGGCTTCGCGCGGAATCTCTTTGCACATCCTCTCGATGGCGGCCAAACCGAACCCAAGGTTGGCGACGGCCCACGGGCTCACCGTCCACGGGATGGTGCCGCCGTAGCGGTGTTTCTTGCCGCCGACGATCATCATGGCGTCGCCGTCGTTGTGCTGCTTGTACTCCGGCACGCCGAATTCGTTCATCAGCGCATAAATTCGGTCCTGGCCCGGCCCGATCCAGGCGCCGCCGCGATCGATCCACGTACCGTCCGCCCGGGTCTCGGTGAAAGTGCGTCCACCGACGCGATCACGCGCCTCCAGCAAGGCCACCGAATGCCCCGCCTGTTTGAGCCGCAACGCGGCCGTCAGCCCCGCGAATCCCGCTCCGACCACGCAGAAATCGACCTCAGACACGGCTGGCTCCTCAACCTCGTCCATCCCAGCAGCAAACTACACCGACCGGGTGCCGGCGGTGGCCGGTTACGCAGATTCCGCAGGCGTCCGTGTACCCGGCGACCTGGCTTGTGGCGGCGCGTGCGCAGCGCGCGCCTGAAACTTATTGGCGCCCAAGCAGTTAACAGCCGCTACGAGGATCCGCCGTAATGCCACACCAGGGCGTGGGGTCCAGTGGTCGTCGGGTTGCACCACATCGGTCTGTCGTTGACGTCCTGGGCGGTCGAGTGCAAGACGGTGCACAAGTCGCCCGGCGCAGGCGGATCGGCGGGGCCTTCGGCGGCCAATGCGATCGTGGAGACGACGGCAACAACTGCCGGGACGAGGGACCGGGGCCTGCCCACGATAGATCCCCTCGCACGCCGGCCCGCCATCAACGGCGCGAAAGCCGCAGGCCAAGGCTTCTTCTCCCAAGGTTGCGGTACGCACCCCTAGAACACGTTCTAATGTGTGGAACCATGGGATTTCTGAAGCCGGAGCTGCCGCAGCTCGACATGGCCGAATGGAACAAGGGCACCCGTAGCGACAAGATCCGGCCGATGGCCAAGCACTGGGCGGAGGTCGGCTTCGGCACGCCGTTGGTGCTGCACCTGTTCTACGTCGCCAAAATCATGCTCTACATCCTCGGTGCGTGGCTGTTCGCCTCGGCGACCAACGGCCTGGGCGGGTTCACACGCATCGCGTCGTGGTGGTCGGAGCCGATCGTGTTCGAGAAGGTCGTGCTCTACACCATGCTCTTCGAAGTGATCGGGCTGGGTTGTGGCTTCGGACCGTTGAACAACCGGTTCTTTCCGCCGATGGGCTCGATTCTGTACTGGATGCGCTTCGGCACCATCCGGCTCCCACCGTGGCCGGATCGTGTCCCGCTCACCAAGGGCACCAAGCGCAAGCCGATCGACGTCGCGCTGTACGGGCTCTTCCTGGTGGTGACGCTGGCAGCGCTGTTCGCCGACGGCACCGGACCGATACCGGAGTTGGGCACCAGGATCGGGCTGCTGCCGGCATGGAAGATCGTGTTGATCCTGCTGCTGCTGGCGGTGGTCGGGCTGCGCGACAAGGTGATCTTCCTGGCCGCCCGCGGCGAGGTCTACGCGACCATGGCGGTGACGTTCCTTTTCGCCGCACCAGACATGATCGTCGGGTCCAAGGTGGTGTTCCTGGTGATCTGGATGGGTGCCGCGACATCCAAACTGAACAAACACTTTCCGTTCGTCATCTCCACGATGATGTCCAATAATCCATTGGTGCGGCCCCGCTGGCTGAAGCGGCGGTTCTTCGAAAGCTTCCCGGAAGATCTGCGGCCCGGACGGCTGTCGCGGTGGCTGGCGCACCTGAGCACCGCCATCGAGATGTTGGTGCCGTTACCGCTGTTCTTCTGTCACGAAGGGTGGCCCCTCACGGTGGCGGCCGCCGCGATGGTCTGTTTCCACCTGGGGATCCTGGTCTCGATTCCGATGGGCGTGCCGCTGGAATGGAACGTTTTCATGATCTTCGGTGTGCTGTCGTTGTTCGTCGCACACACCCACATCGGGCTGCGCGACCTGAGGCACCCGGTGGTAGTAGCGGTCCTGTTCGTTGTCATCGCGGGAATCGTCGTGTTGGGCAACATGTTTCCGCGCAAGATCTCGTTCCTACCGGGGATGCGTTACTACGCAGGCAATTGGGACACCACACTGTGGTGCATCAAGGCGTCGGCCAACGACAAGATCAGCCGAGGCATCGTGGCGATCGCCAGCATGCCGCAGGCCCAGTTGGAGCGGTTCTACGGCAGCCCCGAGGCGGCGCAGATCCCTATCTACATGGGGTATGCGTTTCGCGGCTTCAACACTCACGGCCGGGCGCTGTTCACGCTGGCACACCGCGCCATGGCAGGCCAGAACGAGGACGACTACATCATCACCGACGGGGAGCGGATCTGCAGCACCGCCATCGGCTGGAACTTCGGCGACGGCCACATGCACAACGAGCAACTGATCACCGCCCTGCAGGAGCGTTGCCACTTCGAGCCGGGCGAGGTCCGAGTGGTTCTGCTTGACGCGCAACCCATTCACAAGCAGACGCAGGCGTATCGGTTGGTCGACGCAGCCACCGGTGAATTCGAGCGCGGCATCGTCCGGGTCGCCGACATGGTCGTCCGCCAACCGTGGGCCGATGATGTTCCGGTGCAAGTGCTGTCCGAATAACTACGTGTGCTCGCCGAGTGTGGGCCCTAAGTAGTGATTCTGCCGAAATTCCCGCATAGGCCCCACGCTCGCCGAGGGATCAGGCGCCGGCCCGGACCTCCTGGGCGGCGGCAACCATGTTCTTCAGCGACGCCCTCACCTCGTCGGAGTTGCGGGTCTTCAACCCGCAGTCGGGGTTCACCCACAGGCGCTCGGCGGGAACCGCCCGAAGCGCCGCGCGCAGTGACTCGGCCATCTCGCCCGTGCTCGGCACCCGCGGAGAGTGGATGTCGTAGACGCCCGGACCGACGCTGTTGGAGAAGCCGATCGAGTTCAGGTCGTCCAGCACCTCCATGTGTGATCGCGCCGCCTCAATGGACGTCACGTCGGCGTCCAGATCGGCGATGGCTCCGATCACCTCACCGAATTCCGAATAGCACAGGTGGGTGTGGATCTGGGTGGAATCCGCGACGCCGGAGGTGGCCAACCGGAAAGATCCTACGGCCCAACGCAAGTAATCCTCTTGATCGGCGCGACGCAGCGGCAGCAGCTCGCGCAGCGCGGGCTCGTCGACCTGGATGACCGCAATGCCGGCATCCTGCAGGTCCACGGTCTCGTCGCGAATCGCGAGCGCCACCTGGTTGGCGGTGTCGGCCAGCGGTTGATCGTCCCGGACGAACGACCACGCCAAGATCGTCACCGGCCCGGTCAGCATGCCCTTGACCGGCTTGTCGGTCAGCGACTGCGCGTACTTCGCCCACTCCACCGTCATCGGGTGCCGGCGAATCACGTCGCCGAAGAGCACCGGCGGGCGCACGCAGCGGCTGCCGTAGGACTGGACCCAGCCGTTCTTGGTGGCGAAGAATCCGTCCAGCTGCTCGGCGAAGTACTGCACCATGTCATTGCGCTCCGGCTCGCCGTGCACCAGCACGTCAATCCCGAGGCTCTCCTGCAACTTGATGACATCGGCGATCTCCTGCTTCATCCGCCTCTGGTACTCGGCCTCGTCGATCTCGCCGGCGACCAGCGCGGCGCGCGCCTTGCGGATCTCGACGGTCTGCGGGAACGACCCGATGGTGGTCGTCGGCAGCGGCGGTAGCTGCAGCCGCGCCTCCTGGCTGGCCCGGCGCTCGGCCGCGTCACCCCGGTGCGTGCCCGACGCGACGATCGAGTCGATGCGGGCCCGGATCCGGTCGTTGTGCAGGCGCGGGTCGTTCTTGCGGGACGCCACCGCGTCGTTGGACGCCGCGATCTCGTCGGCGACCGCGTCGCGGCCCTGATTCAGGGCGCGGGCCAGCGTCACCACCTCGACAACCTTCTCCCGCCCGAACGCCAGCCAGCTGCGCAGGGCGTCGTCCAGGCCGGTCTCGGGCTCCAGCGAGTACGGCACGTGCAGCGTCGAGCAGGACGTCGAGACCGCCAGGTGCGCCGCCGATCCCAGCAGGGCGGCCAGCTTGCCCAGCGCCGACTCCAGGTCGGTACGCCAGATGTTGCGCCCGTCCACGACACCGGCCACCACCGTCTTGCCGGCCAGCTCGGGCACCCCCGCCACCGCCGTGTCCGGCCCATAGACCAGATCGACACCGATCGCCTCGACGGGCGTGCGGGCTAGCCCCGCCAGGGAGTCGCCGGGGTCGCCGAAGTAGGTCGCGACATAGATAGCGGGTCGGTTGCTCACGTTGCCCAGCGCGTTGTAGACGGCTTCGGCCAGTGCCGGTGCGTCGGGGGAGATGTCGGTCACCAGAGCCGGCTCGTCGATCTGCACCCACTGCGCGCCGTTGTCGGCCAGCAGTGACAGCAGCTCGGAGTAGATCGGCACCAGTTCCTGCAGGCGTTCGATCGGTGCGCCGCCACCATTGACGGCCTTGCTCAGGAGCAGGAAGGTGATCGGCCCGATGATTACCGGGCGAGCTGGAATGCCTTGCTCAAGAGCTTCTTTCAGCTCTGAGAGCACCTTTTCCGGGTTCAGGACGAACTTAGTCGCTGGCTCGATCTCGGGAACGATGTAGTGGTAGTTGGTGTCAAACCACTTGGTCATCTCCAGCGGTGCGACGTCTTTGTTGCCCCGCGCCGCGGCGAAATAGCGGTCCAGGTCGTCGGGAATCGGCGCGGCGCGATCCGGCAGCGCACCCAGCATGACCGCGGTATCGAGCATCTGGTCGTAGTAAGAGAAGGTGTTCACCGGAACCGAGTCCAGGCCGGCGTCGGCCAAGTCCTTCCAGGTATCGCGACGCAGGGTGGCGGCGACCTTCTCCAGATCGGCTCGGCTGGTGCGTCCGGCCCAGTAGCCCTCGGTGGCGCGTTTGAGTTCGCGCTTCGGACCGATGCGTGGCGAGCCGACAATTGTTGCGGTAAATGCTTGAGGGGTCACGATATTCGTCCTTCAATCGGCGTGGTGGTCACCGCCGGCGGACGTACGGCCGATCCGATAGCGGTGCGTACCCAGGTACCAACCGCAACGGCTGCAGCCTAACGCCCATTCCACGAGGCGATGAGCCGCCGGACGCGGCGCGCCCGGCACAGCTGGCAGGTCTCCGGACTCGCAGGCGTGCACTCCGGCAATGCTCCTAGTGGCCGTCGCTTCCCAGTCGTGGTGACCAGTGCTTGTGACGGCGGTCGTTCCTGCATACCGTTGCGGGACAGTCCCGGATTCTCACCGGGTTCCCTCTTACGAAGCGTTACTAACGTTTGCCTCGCTCGATGCCCACGCCGCAGTTGCGGCGTAAGCAGACCAGCTGCGAGAGGTAGCTTAATCAGTTCGCCAACGCCTGCGCGATCGGGACGTCGCCGTTGTTGAATTCGATAGTCCGCCGGACGGTCGAATCGTCGGCCAATGCGGCGGCCGCGACGAGCGCGACGTCGGCGCGCGACACCTGCCCTTTCGCCTGGCCGACGGCCACCTTGCCGGTGGCAGGCTCGAGGGTGAGCCGGCCCGGCCCCAGCACCGTCCACTCCAGGTCGCTGTCGCGCAGGTGGGCATCGGCCGCGGCCTTGGCCTCGGCGTAGGCGAAGAACGGATCATCCTGCGGTACACCATGATCCGGGCTCGCGCCGAAGTAGGACACCATGACGAACCGCTTGACGCCCGCTTGCGCAGCGGCGTCGATCACCCGGATCGCGGCGTCCCGGTCGACCGCATAGGTCCGCTCCGGATTGCCCCCGCCCGCTCCGGCCGAGAAGACGACCGCGTCGTGCCCGGTCACCAAATCCGCCAGGGCGTTCGTATCGAGCCGCT
>NZ_LZMB01000367.1 GCF_001673555.1 Mycobacterium sp. 1165178.9
CGTTGTCGGCCCAGTGGACGTCTTCCAGAAGGATCGCCAGCGGGGTCTGTGCGGCTGCCGTATGAATGGCGTCGGCCAAATCGTGCACCACCCAGTAGCGGAGATCGGCCGACGTGCCCAAGCGACGCAAAGCCTCCGCATCACCGACGGGGGGATCCGCGCGCAGCGTCGCCATGAACAGCGAGAAAAACGGCACCGTCTGCTGATACTCGAACGCCTCGCCGAACAGTGCCCGAACACCGGCCTTCTCGGCGAGCGCCAAGACCTCGGTGAGCAAACGACTCTTGCCGATGCCGGGCGGACCTTCGATGACCAGAACGCCCCCGCGCCCTTGGGCCACCGCGGTAACCAGTGCGCCGATCAGTTTCAGCTCGTCTGCCCGCCCCCGAATCGGCGGGGTGACCAGCCGCTGGCCGCCGACATCAAATAAGCCGGTTGAAGACCCCACGGGGTTCCCTGTCTTCCGTCTAGCGGACTGTCACTGCAGTGCACGTCATTCTAGGCCGCGCACGTCGACTACCCGATGCGCTGTCGATCGGTCAGCGCCTCGCATGAGCTGCGCCAATTGGGCGCGGGAAGTAATGCCGAGCTTGGCAAACGCATTGCGTACGTGGGTCTTCACGGTGTGGGGGGAGAGGTGCAGCTCGGTAGCGACGTCGCGGTTGGTCGCGCCCTGTGCGAGAGA
>NZ_LZMB01000368.1 GCF_001673555.1 Mycobacterium sp. 1165178.9
GGGCTCCAACGCGATGGGGCTGCTGCAGACGCTGATGACCGACGGGACCGGCCCCGAGGGCAGCGATGTGCCGCGCTGGAAGCAGCTGTGGGACCAGGCTCGTGACGATCCGCGTCGCATGATGCGGCTGCTCAACGTCAGTCAGTGGAGCGAACGCACGCTGATCGCCCTGGTCATGCAGCACCTGGACAACTCCATCACTACCTACACCAAGCGCGGCACATCGCTGCCCTCGGGGCCGGTCCCGTCGGTCATCAGCGTCTGCAGCAGCCCCATCGCGTTGGAGCCCTTGCCATACCGGACCGGTTCGATGTGGGTGTCCGACGTCGGGTGGATCGACGACGTGATCGCCACCCCGTGCGTCAGGTCGAGGTCCGGGTCGACCTCGAGCTTGCCGGCGCCGACGATGGACTCGGAATTGGTGCGGGTGAGCATGCCCAGCCGATTCGAGAGGCGGGGCAACAGACCCTGATCGCGCATGTTGAACAGCAGATGCTGGGTGCCCCAGGTTCCGGCGGCCAGGACCACATGCTTCGCCGTGTAGGTGCGCCGGTCGCGGCGCAGCCAACTGCCGGTGCGCACGGTGCGAACTTCCCACAGCCCGTCGGGACGCTGCTCGAAGCGCTTCACCGTAGTCATCGGAATCACCTGCGCCCCAGCAGATTCCGCGAGAGCGAGGTAGTTCTTCAGCAGGGTGTTCTTGGCACCGTAGCGGCAGCCGGTCATGCAGCAACCACATTCCAGGCATCCGGTGCGCTCCGGCCCGGCGCCCCCGAAGTACGGGTCCGGCACGGTCTTGCCCGGGGCCTTCGTGCCGTCCGGGCCGAAGAACACGCCGACCGGCGTCGGCACGAACGTGTCGCCACAGCCCATCTCGTCCGCGACCTGTTTGACGATCCGGTCGGCGTCGGTGAAGGTCGGGTTCTCCACCACGCCGAGCATCCGCTTGGCCTGCTCGTAGTGCGGCATCAGCTCGTCGCGCCAGTCGGTGATGTGCTTCCACTGCGGGTCGTTGAAGAACGGTTCCGGCGGCACATACAGGGTGTTGGCGTAGTTCAGTGAGCCGCCGCCCACCCCGGCGCCGGCCAGGATCAGCACATTCTTCAGCGGGTGGATGCGCTGGATTCCGTAGCATCCCAGCTTCGGGGCCCACAAAAACTTGCGCAGCTCCCAGGACGTCTCGGCAAAGTCCTTGTCCTCGAATCGGCGGCCGGCCTCGAGTACGCCAACGCGGTAGCCCTTTTCCGTCAGCCGCAACGCGCTGACGCTGCCCCCGAAACCCGAACCGATGATGAGTACGTCGTAATCCGGCTTCATCGCACCAGTATGGCCTTACCCGCAGGTAACAAGCCAGCGCCCGCAGTCAGCTCCCGACGGTCAGGCCGACCTTCTGGAACTCCTTGAGGTCGCAATAGCCGGCCTTGGCCATCGACCGGCGCAGCCCGCCGACCAGGTTGAGGCTGCCGAACGGGTCGTCGGATGGCCCGTTGAGCACCTGATGCAGCGGCGGGCGCTCGCCGACGGCGATCTGCAGCAGCGCCCCGCGCGGCAGCGATGGGTGCGCAGCGGCGGCCGGCCAGAACCATCCCTCGCCCAGCGCCTCGGCGGACTCGGCGAGCGGCGTGCCGAGCACCACCGCGTCGGCGCCGCAGGCGATCGCCTTCGCCAGCTCGCCCGAGGTGTGGATGTCGCCGTCGGCCAAGACGTGCACGTAGCGGCCGCCGGTCTCGTCGAGGTACTCGCGCCGCGCGGCGGCGGCGTCGGCGATCGCGGTGGCCATCGGCACGCTGATGCCCAGCACCTCATCGCTGGTGGTCACTCCCCTGGTCGCGCCATAGCCGACGATGACGCCGGCCGCGCCGGTGCGCATCAGGTGCAGCGCGGTGCGGTGGTCTTGCACGCCGCCGGCGACCACCGGCACGTCGAGCTCGGAGATGAAGGTCTTGAGGTTCAGCGGTTCGCCATCGCTGGCCACCCTCTCGGCCGAGACGATGGTGCCCTGGATGACCAGCAGGTCGATACCGGCCTGCACCAGCACCGGCGTCAGCGCCTGCGCATTTTGCGGACTGACCCGCACTGCCGTGGTGACCCCCGCCTCCCGGATCCGGGCGACCGCGGCGCCCAGCAGGTCAGGGTTCAGTGGTGCCGCGTGGAACTCCTGCAGCAGCCGGATCGCCGCAGACGGTTCGGGCTCCTTGCTGGCGGCCTCGACCAGCTGCGCGATCTTCGCCTCGACATCGGCGTGCCGACCGATCAGTCCCTCGCCGTTGAGCACGCCCAGACCACCGAGCTTGCCGAGTTCGATCGCGAACTCCGGCGACACCAGCGCGTCGGTCGGATGGGCCAGCACCGGGATCTCGAACCGGTAGGCGTCCAGCTGCCAGGCCGTCGACACGTCCTGCGACGAGCGGGTGCGCCGGGAGGCCACGATGCTGATTTCGCTCAGTTCATAACTGCGACGGGCGACGCGGCCCATCCCGATCTCGACCATCTCCGGCCTCAGCGTGCGTAGTAGTTGGGGGCTTCGACCGTCATCGCGACGTCGTGCGGGTGGCTTTCCCTCAAGCCCGCCGCCGTGATCCGGACGAATTGCGCCTGTTGCAGCGCCTCGATGCTCGGCGAGCCGGTGTATCCCATCGCCGCGCGCAGGCCGCCGGTCAGCTGGTGGATCACCGACGACAGCGGGCCGCGGAAGGGCACCCGGCCCTCGATCCCCTCCGGCACCAATTTGTCTTCCGAGAGCGCGTCGTCGGCGAAGTAGCGGTCCTTGGAGTACGACTTGCCGCTTCCCGAACCGCGGCCGGCCATCGCGCCCAATGACCCCATCCCCCGATAGCTCTTGAACTGCTTGCCGTTGACGAAGATCAGCTCGCCCGGGGCTTCGGCGGTGCCCGCCAGCAGCGAGCCCAGCATGGCCGTCGACGCGCCCGCGGCCAGCGCCTTGGCGATGTCGCCGGAGTACTGCAGGCCACCGTCGGCGATCACCGGAACGCCCGCCGGGCCGCAGGCCGCGACCGCCTCCAGAATCGCCGTGATCTGTGGTGCGCCGACGCCGGCCACCACCCGGGTGGTGCAGATCGAGCCCGGCCCCACGCCTACCTTCACCGCGTCGGCACCGGCGGCGACCAGGGCCGCGGCCGCCGAGCGGGTGGCGACGTTGCCGCCGATCACCTCGACCTTCTCGCCCACCTCGGCCTTGAGCTTGCCGACCATGTCGAGCACCAGCCGGTTGTGCGCGTGCGCGGTGTCCACGATCAGCACGTCGACCCCGGCGTCGACCAGCATCATCGCGCGCACCCAGGCGTCACCCCCGACGCCGACGGCGGCGCCCACCAGCAGCCTGCCGTCACTGTCCTTGGTGGCCAGCGGGTGTTGTTCGGTCTTGACGAAATCCTTGACGGTGATCAGACCGGTCAGCCGGCCGTGGCCGTCGACGATGGGCAGCTTCTCGATCTTGTGGCGCCGCAGCAGGCCCAGGGCGGCGTCGGCGGACACGCCCTCCTGCGCGGTGATCAGCGGGGCCTTGGTCATCACCTCGGCGACCTTCTTGGTCTGGTCGACCTCGAACCGCATATCGCGGTTGGTGATGATGCCGACCAGCGCGCCCGACTCGTCGACCACCGGCAACCCGGAGATCCGGAACCGCGCGCACATCGCGTCGACCTGGGCCAAGGTGTTGTCCGGGCGGCAGGTGACCGGATCGGTGACCATGCCGGCCTCCGAACGTTTGACCATCTCGACCTGGCCGGCCTGCTCGGCAACCGGCAGGTTGCGGTGCAGCACACCCATGCCGCCGGCCCGTGCCATCGCGATGGCCATCCGCGACTCGGTGACGGTGTCCATCGCCGAACTCACCAGCGGCACCTTCAGCCTGATCTTCTTGGTGAGCTGGCTGGAAGTGTCTGCGGTAGCGGGGACCACGTCGGAGGCCGCGGGCAGCAGCAACACGTCGTCGAACGTCAGCCCGAGCATGGCGATCTTGTGCGGGTTGTCGCCTCCGGTGGGCACCGGGTCATCGACCAGGCCACCTACCCGCACATAAGCACTGCCAACGAGGTCAGAGCTGTCCTCCAGGTGGGACGTGCCACGGGTCATCTCCTGCGCCCTCCATACGATGCGGCGTGAGAGACCCATCCTATCGGCTCGCCTCCCGCCGTAGTTCGCTTGCTCGGGCGCGCCGCCCGCACCAAACGAAGGGAATGGCGCGTGGGCTCCCTGCTGGCGTTATCCCGGGCGGGCTGCGTAGGCTAGGGGCGTGCGCGACCACCTCCCACCGGGTTTGCCGCCCGATCCTTTCGCCGACGACCCCTGTGATCCGTCGGCTGCGCTGGAAGCCGTCGAGCCCGGCCAGCCCCTCGATCAACAGGAGCGGATGGCCGTCGAGGCCGACCTCGCCGATCTGGCCGTGTACGAAGCACTGCTGGCGCACAAGGGCATTCGCGGACTTGTGGTGTGCTGCGACGAATGTCAGCAAGATCACTACCATGACTGGGACATGCTGCGCGCGAACCTGCTGCAGCTGCTGATCGACGGGACCGTGCGTCCGCACGAGCCCGCCTACGACCCCGAGCCGGATGCCTACGTCACGTGGGATTACTGCCGGGGCTATGCGGACGCGTCGCTGAATGAGGCGACGTCAGACGCCGACGGTTTCCACCGCCGGCACTGATCATTCACTGATTCGGGCTTAGCGGCGCCACCGGGGGCGGCGTCTGGCCGTGATGGTGATGCTTGCCCGGACTCGGCGGCACGCTCGGCGGGCTGACCGGCGCGGGCGTTGCCGCCTTCGTCGGTGCGACCGAGGCGCCGGGCGGCGCCGCCGGAATCGCGGTGGAGGGCGGCGCCGCGGGAATCGCGGTGGCGGGCGCGGAAATCACGGTGGCAGGCGCGGGTGGCGCCAAGGGGGGCGGGGCAACCGGCAGCGTGGCGTTCGCGTCGCGCGCATCGACCTTGGCGTTCAACAGCTTCAGCTGGTTCGTCAGGTCTTGTTTGCTGGCTGGGTCGCCGATCGACTGCACCAGGCTGCTTACCTCGGTCAGTTGATTCTTGGCCTGGTCCCACTGACCCCGGTCGATCGATTCCTGGACCTTCGCCAGGTCGGCCTTGGCGGCCAGCATTTCTTGACTTCCGTGCACCTGGGGCTCGTCGAAGAACATCGCGTGCAATCCGTACAGGGTGCCGCCGGGCCGGGCCTCGACCACCATGGCGCCAAAGCCGCTGAGCACTATCAGCGCCGCAGCGACCGACCCGATGACGGCCAGGCCACGATGGCCCCGCCGGCGCTCGGCCAGTCCGGTCCGCAACGCCTGCACCGCCTCTTCGGGCGTCACCAGCGCGCTGGCCGGCGGCCACCTCAGGTTGTCGCGCCAGTCCTCCAGCAAAGAGGTCAGCACGTCGACGTCGGGATCCTCGACGTCCACCGGTCGGCGCTGGGCGAGCGCATCGAGCAGCAGGTCGGTGCGGGCGAATTCATCCAGGGATTCAGGCACAGTCACCTGCCGCGATCATCTCGGACTTCAACCGCGACAGTGCGCGGTGCTGGGCAACCCGGACCGCCCCGGTGGTGCTGCCGACCGCGGCAGCGGTCTCCTCGGCGGACAGACCGACGACGACACGCAGGATCAGGATCTCGCGCTGCTTGGCGGGCAGGATCTCGAGCATTTCGCTCATCCGGCTCGCCGAATCGGCTTCGATCGCAAGCTGTTCGGGTCCCGCGTCGTTTGACCACCGCTCGGGAATCGTGTCGGTGGGATAGGCCAGATCGCGTCCGGCGGCCCGGTGCGCATCGGCGACCTTGTGGGCCGCGATGCCGTACAGGAAGGCCAGAAATGGGCGTCCGCGATCGCGATAACGCGGCAGTGCCGTGATAGTCGCCAAGCACACCTCCTGTGCCACGTCATCCGCTGACAGGCCACCCCGATCGACCGTGCCGACACGCGCTCGGCAATATCGCACGACGATCGGACGGATGGTCTCCAGCACCTCCCTCAATGCGTTGTGGTCTCCGGTGACGGCCTGGGCTACCACAGCGTCGAGACGTTCCCCTGCTGGAATTGTCATCGACGGTGATCTCTCCAACGTTACGAAGCGGACACATCGCGGCCCAATCGGGCTAACTTACGAAATGACGATAACGGGCCGAGAGCCGTTTCAAGCGGAACGCCACGTCCCACCGGCGCGCCGCACCTGGCCTGCGCAGACATCGCGGATTTCGTGTAGCTGATGCGTTGGAACCGTGACACTTTCGATATCGATCAGCAAGCAAGCCAGCGCCCAACGAAGTGGAAGCAGCCCCAACCGTTCGGTGGTCTGCAGCGCGGCGTCGGCGACGGTGCGGGCCCGCTCGAGTTTGCCCGCGCAGCACAGCGCGGCGGCCAGCACCACTTCGCTTTTCGCCCGGTGCCGTGGCGACGCGACGGCCATGGCCGACGCCAGCTTCGCCCCTTCGCCGGCAAGACGGACGGCGGCGTCGCCGTCGCCGCGCGCCATCGCCAGCTCGGCGGCCACCCATCGCCGACGCACCGGCAGCCGGTCGGGCACCGCATGGTCGGGCGATGCCAGCAGCGGCTCGGCACGCGCCAGCAGCGTCTCGGCGGCCGCGAACCGCCCGACGCCCAACGCGTCGGCGGCCAGCCCGATGAGGGCGTCGGCGCCCGCCTCGGGATCCCCGGCGGCCAGCGCGAGGGCGCGCCCGTCCCAGCCCCGGGCCAAGGTGTGCCAACCGAGTTGGCGCAGGAACGACCCCTGCGTGCTCATGCCCAACGACACCAGCCGCCCGGGCGCCGGGCCGCGCCGCAGCGCCGCGAGGTCGCGGAAGGCAGCGCCATAGCGTCCCTGCCCCCCGGCCGCGACGGCACGAAGCCACAGTTGGGCCGGCGTCGTCGCCGAGGGCAGCGGCCAGCTACCGGGTTGGTCCCCGAAGGCGGCGTCGGCCAACCGCCGGGCCGGCAGGGAAGTGTGACGAGTTTCAATCACAATGATGTAGTAAACAGTTTGTGGTCTTCATGTTACCGAACCGTTAAGCACTATAGCCTATGGATAAATTTGCCTTATCCCTCGCCCGTGCGCTGAGCTGGGAAATCCCGTTTCGATCAACTGCCTGGTAGCACGGCTCCCGTTTCACATTTTCAATACAGATGAACGCAAAGTTAATTCTGCTCCAACGGGCACATAGTTTGTCGGGCTAAGTGGCTATTGACGGAAATTCACCGTCGCCCCTAACGTCTACGCATGACGGGTAGTCATCGGTGACCCCACTCCACTTAATTTAAGTTGCACTAATCGCTTTTACGAACCTGACCTCGAGCGGACGGTGCAGAGAGGGAACGAACCAATGCCACAGCCGGAACAGCTACCTGGACCCAACGCCGACATCTGGAATTGGCAACTGCAGGGCTTGTGCCGCGGCGTTGACTCATCGATGTTCTTCCACCCCGACGGCGAGCGCGGCCGGGCGCGCATGCAACGCGAGCAGCGCGCCAAGGAAATGTGCCGGCAGTGTCCGGTGATTCAGGAGTGCCGCTCGCACGCCCTCGAAGTCGGTGAGCCCTACGGGGTTTGGGGCGGTCTGTCGGAGTCCGAGCGCGACATGTTGCTCAAGGGCGATATCGGGCGCGGGCGCGCCATCCCCCGCTCGGCCTAGCCGCCGCCCCTGATTCGACCCCGGCGCGGGTGAACGATCCACGGGGTCAATCCGTGTCCACATGGACCAGGCCGGCCGGGTCGTGGTCCTAGTCGACGCGGCGTCGAGCCCGTTGCGTCACGCCGGCTCTCGCCTACGCCGGAGGGGCGTGATGAATCGGTGGCGACGTTTCGAAAATCGGATCCGCGGTACCGGGCCTGCGGTGCTGAAATGCGCGGGACTGGCAGCACACCCATGAGCAGTCGCGTCGGATCGGCCTTGTTCATGGCGCGCTCAACGCGCTCGCGACCGCGCTGTATGCGGCGTCGTGGTGGGATCGGTGCTTCGAGCATCACAGAGTTCTGCGGGATCACTGCACGAAGATCACCGACATGCCGTTGGATAGCGACGAGCGGCAAAGGGCGCTGGATGAGCTGCTGATCGAGCTGGACATTCACATGCGCATCGAGGACGACCTGTTCTTCCCGGCGGTAGCGCAGGCCGGCGCACTGGTCGCCATCGCCCACGCGGAACACAGGCAGGTATGGGGACCAGCAGGCGGTGTTGCTGCGCACGCCACCCACCGCGCCGGAATACGCCGACGAATGGGGTTCGTTTGTCACGGTTCTGGACGCCCACGCCAGCGAAGAGGAGCGCGACTTATGCCCGGCTCCAATAGATTTGAGTGAGGACATGCTCGACGCGCTGGGAAATCGCATGGCAGAGCGCATCGCCGCATCAGTCCCCCATCAACAAGTTCCGTGTCCGCAGCCGCAAGGCGCTGTTGAGCTCCCTGAGGACGTAGGCGGGTCCGTAGATTACTGTATACAAGTGTTCACCGAATATGAACGCCTACCCGAGGGGAACCGGATGCCCGACAAAGTGTCAGAACGCGCTATTGACAACGCCTTTGAGGCCGTGAACACGACGGCGACGCATCTCGGGCGCATCGTGGGCCTGGTCGCCGGGGCGGCGGCCCGGGCCGTGCAGGAGGTTAAGGATTTGGTCTGGGACTACCGCGACCTGGCCGGTGAGGTGCGCAAGCCCGCCCGGTAGCTCGTCGTTTCAGCGCGGGCTGATGTGGGTAGGCACCGCAAATGAACAAGGCCGCATGTTTTGCGGTCGCGGCGCTCACCGCGACCGTCGCACCGCTAGCCGCATGCTCGAATCAGCAAGGCAGTCAGCCCAACACATCGCCGCTGACCAGTTCGACTTCCGGGGCGGAGAGGCTGACCACCCAACTGAAGACCGCCGATGGCAGTCCGGTGGCCAATGCCACCTTCGAATTTGCCAACGGCTACGCGACGGTGACCGTGGAAGCCGGCCCCAACCATGTGCTCAGCCCCGGCTTCCACGGGTTGCAAATCCACGCCGTGGGCAAGTGCGAGGCCAATTCGGCTGCGCCGAGCGGGGGCTCGACCGGCGACTTCGACTCCGCCGGAAGCGTCTATCAGGCTGCCGATCACACGGGTTATCCCGCCAGCGGCGATCTAACGGCCTTGCAGGTACGCTCCGACGGCTCGGCGAAACTGGTCACCACCAGTAACTCGTTTACCTCCGCCGACCTGAGGAACAGCTCGGGCACCTCGCTGATCATCCACCAGACCGCGGACAATCTGGGCACCACCGCCCCCACAGGTGAATCGGGCAAGCGCCTGGCCTGCGGTGTGATCGCGGCGTCGTCGGCGACGACCACGTCATCGACCACCAGCGTCACGACCAGCACCACCACCACCGTCGTGCCACCGGCGTCCACCAGCACCAGCACCAGCACCGTGACGGTCACCAGCACCCCGACCACGACGTCCACGCCGACGACGACCGTGACGACTCCGCAGTACTATCCGCCCGGGCGCTGACGCTCAAGCCACCATGAAAGGGAACACCCCCGATCCGCAAGGGAACGGGGGTGTTTCGCACGCTTGGCGCTTTTGCACCGCCCGCCCCCGCCGCAACGTGCTAGTCACGACCCATCGACGGCGGTGACTTGAATCTCGACGCGCATCTGTGGACTCGCCAATGCGGCCACGCCGATGCATGTCCACAGGGGCGCGCGGTCGCCCATGCGCCGGCGGAACTGTTCGACCATCGTGTCCAGGTGCTCGCGCCCGATCTGGCCGTCGGGGTCCGGCACGTGGTAGGAGTGCACGTGCACCACGTCGCGCCAGGAGGCTCCAGCTGTCACCAACGTTTGTTCGACGTTGTCGAAGGCCTGAATGATTTCGTCGCGAACCGATTCGGGATAGTGCCAGCCCTCGTCCCAACCTCCTTGACCGGCGGTCTCTATCCGGTCGCCGTATCGAACAGCCTGTGCATAGTGGAACTCCCGCAGCTGGTGGTCGCCATAGCCAGGAGTGACAGAAAATATCGGCCTACCCATGTGGCCCATCTTGGTCGCCGACGGCACCGCGGGCGGGCTCTTGACCGGAATCCACGTGCTAAAGCGTGTGTACGTCCGGCGTGCGGACATGCTCGGGACGGAAACCGCGCCCGACGAAAAGCGGCGGAATCGCCTGCAGCGGGCCGAATCCCACGATCCTTGGGACGCGGATCGTGGACAGGTCGCCGTTCAAATTGGGCGCGACCACGTTGTCCTGCACGAGCACCTGAAAAGCCTGGATGATCCGCGTGGGCAGCTCGCGCCGGCGCTGCACGTTTGCGAGATCGTTGTCGGTCACCCGGCCGTGTCGCAGCGGGGCGCACAAGATGTTGGCCGCGGCGACCGCATCGGCGACCGCAAGGTTGATCCCGACGCCGCCGGCCGGCGACATCGCATGCGCGGCATCGCCGATGCACAACAGCCCGGTACGCCACCACGTCTCGAGGCGGTCCACCCGCACGTCGAGCTCGCTGGTGTCATCCCAGGAGCTCAAGTCATCGACGTGCTCACGCAGTCGCGGCTGCGCGGTGACCATCCGCTCCTTGAACTCCTTCAAGGATCCGCGCCGGGGATTCGAGCCCTTGGGCACCAGATAGGCGACTTGCCAATAGTCGCCCCGGTAGATCATGACCATCATCAGGCCTTTACGGGCCACGCCGAAGAGTTCTTGAGGATCGCCGGGCCGCCACTTCAGCCGAAACCACAGCACGTCCATCGGGGAGTGCGCCGCAGCGGTCTGTAGCCCTGCGGCGGCGCGCACCGCGGACTTGCGCCCGTCGGCGGCGATGACCAGCTCGGAGCGAACCTGAAGATCCGGCGTGCGCACCCCGGTCACCCGATCGCCGTCGAATACCAGGCCGGTGACCTCCGCGTTGCGGAGCAGGGTGAATTCCGGGTAGGCGGACGCCTTTTCGGCGATGAAGTCGAGGAAGTCCCACTGCGGCATCATGGCGATGTAGGGCTGTCTGAACCCGAGCCGCTTGAGCACTTTGAAGTTGCCGAAGGTGCGAATCGAACCGTCGGTGTCGAAGGCGACGCGGTCGATCTTGGTGTGCGGTAGACGCAGGAACTCGTCGATGAACCCCAGCTCGTCCATGATTCGCAGGGTGGTCGGGTGCACGGTGTCGCCGCGGAAGTCGCGCAGAAAGTCGTTGTGCTTCTCCAGGACGACGACCCGGATTCCGGCCCGCGCCAGCAGCAAGGCGTGAACGATGCCGGCGGGACCGCCTCCGGCAACGCATACCTGGGTCTGCATCACTCGCGTCATGCTCGGAATTCCTCGTGGAGTATGGAAGCACATTGCACACTACCCAATCGACACCGCCTGCGGCGTCTTCGCCGACGCGTTCGTGCGTAACGTCGCGACGTTGCTTCAGGTGAAGCGATGCGGGTCCTGCGGGTCGAGCCCGTAGAGCTGTACCTCAGCTGACTTACCTTTCAGGGCGTGAAATCCCCTGTCCGTCAGTCCGATTGGCAGGGAGGGCAGCGCATCGACTGACCGCCGGGTGAGAAGGATCGCGTCCCCGGTGGTCTTGGTGAGCTCCTCGACGCGGGCGGCGACGTTGACCGTGTCACCGATCAGGGTGAACTCCAGCTTGCTTCCGCCACCGATGGTTCCCGCGATCACCTTCCCGGTGTTGATGCCGATGCCGATCCGAAGCTCGCCGCCGAATCGCTCGGCCACGAGGCGCTGGATCAGCACCGCCGCGGCCACCGCGGCATCGGCGTGATTCGCGAGTTCGTTCGGAGCACCGAAGACCGCCAAGGCACCGTCACCGAGGAATTTGTTCACATGCCCGCCGGCATCGACGACGGCGGGAACGACGATCTCGAACACCGCGTTGAGACGCGCAACCGTATCCTCCGCGCTATTCGCCTCGGCGAACGGGGTGAAGTCACGGATGTCGACGAACATCACCGTCACCTCACGGCGCTCCCCCGTGAACACGTCATCGCCCTGCTGCAGCAACCGGGCCGCCAGGGCCGGGTCGACGTAGGTCCCGAACGCGCTCTGAAGCCGTTGCCGCTCAGCCAATCCCGACTGCATGCGATTGAATGACGCGGCCAGCGCGCCGAGGTCGTCGTCCTGAACGACGGGCAGGCGCTGGCTATAGCGGCCCAGCGCAACACGTTCCGTTCCTTCGGCGAGGTCGCGGATCGGCCGCAAAGAAGGCGCGAAGACTGCGGCGACGGTGATCGGTATGCCGAAGCAAAGGATCATCCCGATCGCGATCACGAGGGAGAGCAGCGCAAAGTGTCCAGCCCGCCCGAAAACCGCCATCAGCAACGCACCCGAGAGGGCGAATACGAACGCGACCCCGAGCATCGAGGCCTTTGCCCATGTCGCAAAGCTCGGGCGAGAGCGAGGCAACGAGTCACCGATCCCCGTGCCGCCGGCGATAGCGGACCTGACCGGCCGCAGCGCGGCTTCCACGAAACTGTGCACACCGATCAGTTGCACGCCGGTGCCGAGTGCGGCGCCCATGATTCCGTAATGGACAAGCCGCCAACCCGTCGCCCCGGCGATGAAACCGACGACGACCAACAACAGGGCAGCCCAGGCGGCGGTGCCCAGCACCGCTCGAGCGATGGTGCGACGAGCCCACCTATAGGTGGAGTCCAACGCCCTGGCCGGATCGATATTCTGACCGGCCGCCCACCGATCTGCGAGCCGACTCAGGCCCACGCCGGGAAGTACGAGCACGTATACCAGCACCGGCGCGGCGACAACGTTCACCGCGGCGGTCTCAACGTATCGATCAGACCCCTCGAGAGCGACGACACAGAACGACGGAAGAAGGAAGATCGGCAGCATCAGGGGCAAGAGAACCGCGCCGATCGCCCACGAGTAGTGCGGGCCGTGCCGATCCCACAACCATTGCCAAATACGGTCCATGGCGCGAGATTAAACGGGCAGGGCCCTTGAGCTGACGAAAATCGCCCTCCCGGAGAGATTGAGGAGTCGATTACCCGATCAAAGCCAAGACTCCGGGCGGATACTCAGTTCACACCCGGAGGGAGATCGTCATGTCGAACCAATTCGATGGCAAGGTCGCGTTCATCACCGGCGCCGCGCGTGGACAAGGACGGTCGCATGCGATTCGGTTCGCAGAGGAGGGCGCGGACATCATCGCGTTCGACCTCTGCGGTCAGATCGACAGCGTCGCCTACCCGATGACGACCCGCGAGGATCTCGACGAGACGATCAACCTGGTCGAAAAGACCGGTCGCCGAATCGTCGCGGAGCAAGGCGACGTCCGCGACTTCCGGAGCCTGAGGTCCGCCGTCGCGAACGGCCTGGCCGAGTTGGGCAGAGTCGACTTCATACTCGCCAACGCCGGGATCCTCCCGGCGGTCGGCGAACAACGCTATGACATCGCCGCCTACGTCGATTCGGTGAACGTGTTGCTCAACGGCGTGTACTACACGATCGAGGCCGCCCTGCCCGCGATGCTCGACCACGGCGAGGGCGGGGCCATTGTGATCACGAGCTCGACTGCCGGGTTGAACAGCCTGTGCCCGACGTTCAGCGGCCGGAGCCACGGCTTGGCCGGCTATCAGGCCGCCAAACACGGGGTGGTCGGCCTGATGAGGTACTACGCAACCTCGCTGGCGGAGAAGAACATTCGGGTCAATACGGTGCATCCGACCGGGGTCGCGACGCCGATGATCGTCAACGAACAATTTGCCCAATTGATGGCCGAGCACCCCGAAGGCGCATCCGCGCTGCAGGCGCCGCTGCCCGTCGAGCTCATCGAAGCCGCGGATGTGAGCGAGGCGATGGTTTACCTCTGTGGGCGCTCGGGCCGCTACATCACCGGAGTCACGCTGCCGGTCGACGGCGGAATCTCGGTCAAGTAGGTCGCGCGTTCAGCCCGGGTACTGAACCCGCTTAACCGAGTCCGAAGACCTGCACCCCGGCTGACTTACCCTTCAGGGCATGCATTCCCCGGTCGACGAGTCCGGGCGGTCGAGACGCCAAGGCGTCGGCGCACTGCTGGGTGAGAAGGATGGCGTCACCGGTGGTCTTGGTGAGCTGCTCGACGCGTGCGGCCACGTTGACGGCGTCGCCTATCAAGGTGAACTCCAACTTGCCGCCCCCGCCGATAGTCCCGGCGATCACCCAACCGGTATTGATCCCGATGCCAATCCGAAGCGTCCCGCCGAACCGCTCACCGACGAGACGATGAATCAACACAGCGGCGTTGACCCCCGCATCTGCATGACCCGGAAGATCGTTCGGGGCGCCGAACACAGCGAGCGCGCCGTCACCGAGGAACTTGTTGACGTGCCCCCCAGCGCCGACGACAGCAGGCACGACGATCTCGAACAGCGTGTTGAGGCGGGCGACGGTGTCCTCGGCGCTATTCGCCTCGGCGAATGGGGTGAAGTCGCGGATGTCGACGAACATCACAGTCACCTCGCGGCGCTCGCCGGTGAACACGTCATCGCCCTGCTGCAACAGCCGCGCCGCCAACGCCGGATCGACGTAGGTTCCGAACGCCGCCCGAAGTCGCTGCCGCTCAGCCAATCCCGCCTGCATCCGATTGAACGACGCCGCCAACGCACCGAGGTCGTCGTCCTGAACCACCGGCAGCCGCTGACTGTAGTTTTCCGCCGCAACACGTTCAGTTGCATGGGCGAGGTCACGGATAGGCGACAACGATGGCAGCAGGGTCGCACCGACGGTGATCGGCACCGCATACGCAAGCGTCAACGCACCTGCGGTCGCCACTGACAGTACGGGAAATTCGCTGGCCCAGCGGAATACAGCGGCGAGCATCGTGGCTCCAGCCGCAAATGCAAAAGTGGACGCGAGCACCGAGACGTTCGACCATGCGGTAAAGGACGGACGAGCGCGGGGCATAGCGTCGCCGGCGCCGGTGTCACCAGCGAGAGCGGCTCTGACAGGTCGCAGCGCCGATTCCAGGAAACCATGAATTGCCATGAGCTGGAACGCGATTCCGAGAACCGCGCCCATCACCCCGTATTGGACTAGCCGCCATTCACTCGCGTGTGCGATCACAGCGACAGTGAGCATAAGGAAAGTGGCCCCCACCGCGTTGACCGCGATCGATCGTGCCACCGCGCTCCGGGCCCACATGTAGGTGGCGGCCAACCCCGTCACCCGATCGACTTCGAGCCCCGCTGCCCACTTCTCGGCAAGATGGACCGAACCTCGTCCAGGAAGAACCATCAGGTATGTCATCGCGATTACAGCGACGACCGTCACGGCGGCTGCCAGCCCGTACTGATTGGATCTCTCAAAAGCGACGACGGCCAACGACCAAAACAGATAGCCCGACAGCATGAGGATGCACACCATCGCAAAGAAAGCCCATGAGTACCTTGCTCCGTGCCGATCCCATGCCCATTGCCAGATTCGTTCCATGGGCCGAGATTAAAACGCGCGACGTCCCTGAATAGCGAAAACGCCCGTCCGAATGACCGGGCGCTTCGTCTCGACCAGCGGCTGGCTCGCGTTTGACGATTCATTCGAGGTCATGGGCGGGAGTCACTGCTGGGTCGAGTCCGAATATTTGTATGGCGGCTGCTTTGCCCTTCAGGGCGTGAGCACCCCGGGCGAGAAGGCTGGGCGGTCGAGAAACCAAGGCGTCGACGCATTGCTGGGTGAGAAGGATCGCGTCACCGGTGGTCTTGGTGAGTTGCTCGACGCGGGCCGCGACGTTGACGGTGTCACCGATCAGGGTGAACTCCAGTTTGCTTCCGCCACCGATGGTTCCGGCGATCACCTTCCCGGTGTTGATGCCGATGCCGATCCGAAGCGCACCCTCGAAGCGCTCGGCCACGAGGCGGTGAATCAGAACCGCCGCGGCTACCGCGGCATCGGCATGATTGGCGAGGTCGTTGGGGGCGCCGAACACGGCCAGCGCCCCGTCGCCGAGGAACTTGTTGACGTGCCCACCGCCCTCGACGACGGCAGGCACGACGATCTCGAACAAGGCATTGAGCCGCGCGACGGTGTCCTCGGCGGTATTCGCCTCGGCGAACGGCGTGAAGTCGCGGATGTCGACGAACATCACCGTCACCTCGCGGCGCTCCCCGGTGAACACGTCGTCGCCCTGCTGCAACAACCGCGCCGCCAACGCTGGATCGACGTAGGTCCCGAACGCACTCTGAAGCCGTTGCCGCTCAGCCAATCCCGCCTGCATGCGATTGAACGACGCGGCCAGCGCGCCCAGGTCATCGTCCTGGACCACTGGCAAGCGTTGCGAATAGTCGCCCGCCGCGACACGTTCCGTCCCCTCGGCGAGGTCGCGAATCGGCCGCAGGGAAGGCGAGACGATGCCGCCTACGGTGATCGGGACCGCCAAGATCGTCCAAAAACATCCGATTGCAACGAAGAGCACCGGGACCTCACTGGCCCTACGCAGCACGACCGCCAGCATCGCGCCCCCGACGGCGAAGGTGAACAAGGAGCCCAACATGGAAAGGTTCAACCACGCGGCAAATGTCGGACGAGAGCGCGGAAGCGTGTCGCCGAGACCCGTATCCCCGGCGAGGGCGGCCCTGACCGGACGCAATGCTCCCTGCACAGAGGTGTGCAGCCCGATCAGCGCCATGGCGATTCCCAAAGCCGCGCCCAGAATCCCGTACTGAAATATCCGCGACCCGCTGGCCCCGGAAAGCACCCCGACAAGCATCAAAAGCACTGCGGTCCAGACAGGTTCGAACGCCAGTGCTCGAACTCCCGCCACGCGAGTCCAGGTGTATGTGTCATGCAGGGCTTTCACACAATCGACCTCACGGCCGGCGGCCCACTGCTGCGCCATGCGGAGCCGTGGGCTACCGGGACGAATCACGACGCACGCGTTCAGCGCCACGGCGGCACCGGTGACGGCGGCTGCCTCGACGTAGTGATTCCGACTTCTCCAACGCGAGAACCAAAAACGCGAGAAGCAGGTAGACGAGCAACATCGGGCCGAACACGATTGCCCAGACGGCCCACGAGTACCTAGGCCCGTGCCGATCCCACGCCCACTGCCAGATGCGGTCCATGCCTAAAACAAAACACCCCCGGCCGCATGACCGGGGGTGTTTCGTCTAGCAATTCCTAGTGGTGGTGATGACCGTGGCCGTGGCCGTCTTCCTCCTCGGCCGGCTTGTCGACGACCACCGTTTCGGTGGTGAGGACCATCCGGGCCACTGACGCCGCGTTGAGCACCGCCGAGCGGGTGACCTTGACCGGGTCGATGACGCCGTCGGCGACCAGGTCGCCGTAGGTCAGCTTGTCCGCGTTCAGCCCGTGCCCGTTGGGCAGCTCGGTCACCTTGTGCACCGCGACCGCGCCGTCGAGCCCGGCATTCGTGGCGATCCAGTACAGCGGTGCCGCCAACGCCTCGGCGAAGACGTCGACGCCCAGTGCCTGATCGTCACTCAGGGACTTGCGGAGCTTTTTCAGCGCCTTGCGGGTCTGCAGCAGCGCCGAGCCGCCGCCCGCGACAATGCCTTCCTCGACAGCCGCTTTCGCGGCCGCGACGGCATCCTCGACGCTTTCCTTGCGTTCCTTGAGCGCGGTCTCGGTGGCCGCTCCGACCTGGATCACGGCCACGCCGCCGGCCAGCTTGGCCAGCCGCTCCTGCAGTTTCTCGCGGTCCCAGTCGGAGTCGCTCGCCTCGATCTCGGCGCGCAGCTGCTTGATACGGTTGGCCACCGCGTCCTTGGCGCCGCCGCCGTCGACGATGACGGTGTCGTCCTTGCTGACCACCACGCGGCGGGCCGAGCCCAACACGTCCGTGCCGACCTCACGCAGCAGCAGGCCCGCGTCGGGGTTGATCACCTGGCCACCCGTCACCACCGCCAGATCCTCTAGGAACGCCTTGCGGCGGTCGCCGAAGAACGGGGCCTTGACCGCGACAGCCTTGAGCGTCTTGCGGATGGAGTTGACGACCAGGGTCGCCAACGCCTCGCCCTCGATGTCCTCGGCGATGATCAGCAGCGGCTTGCCCGACTCGGCGACCTTCTCCAGCATGGGCAGCAGGTCGGGCAGCGAGCTGATCTTGTCCTGGTGCAACAGGATCAACGGCTCGTCCAGGACGGCCTGCTGGGAGTCGAAGTCGGTGACGAAATACGCCGACAGGAAACCCTTGTCGAAACCGACGCCCTCGGTGAACTCGAGCTCGGTGCTCAGCGTCGAGGATTCCTCGACGCTCACCACGCCATCGGCGCCGACCTTGGTCATCGCCTCGCCGACCAGCTCACCCAGCAGCTGGTCGCGCGACGACACGGTCGCCACCTGTGCGATCGCGTCCTTGCCGGAGACCGGGGTGGCCGACGCCAGCAGCGCCTCGGACACCGCGTCGGCGGCCTTGCTGATCCCCGCACCCAGTTCGATGGGGTTGGCGCCGGCCGCGACCAGCCGCAGGCCGCCCTTGACCAGCGCCTGGGCCAGCACGGTCGCCGTGGTGGTGCCGTCGCCGGCGACGTCGTTGGTCTTGGTCGCCACCGACTTCACCAGCTGGGCGCCCAGGTTCTCGAACGGGTCTTCCAGGTCGATCTCACGCGCGACGGTCACACCGTCGTTGGTGACGACCGGACCGCCGAATGCCTTGGCCAGCACCACATGCCGACCCCGCGGTCCGAGGGTCACCCGCACCGCGTCGGCGAGCGTGTTCACGCCCGCCTCGATCGCGCGCCGCGCTGTCTCGTCGTACTCAATGATCTTGCTCATCAGGCTCCTTCACCCAAACGCATGCCGCCCCGGAAATCACCCGCGCATGACGCGGGGATCGCCGGGGCGGAACACGGTTCTTACTTGGAGACGACAGCCAGCACGTCGCGTGCCGACAGGATCAGGTACTCCTCGCCGCCGTACTTGATCTCGGTGCCGCCGTACTTGCTGTAGATGACGGTGTCGCCTTCCGAGACGTCCAGCGGGATGCGCTTCGCGCCGTCTTCGTCCCACCGGCCGGGGCCGACTGCGACGACGGTGCCTTCCTGCGGCTTCTCCTTGGCGGTGTCAGGAATGACCAGACCAGACGCGGTCGTGGTCTCGGCCTCGTTGGCCTGCACGAGAATCTTGTCCTCGAGTGGCTTGATATTCACCTTCGCCACGATTGGAGCCCTCCAGTGTTTGGGTCGGGTCCGGGAGTCCCCGGACCGGAGTTGACGGCCGGTCCGGGTTGACCCCGAACCTTCCGAGTTATCAGGTGTTCGGCATCCGTCCGCGCCCGAGCGCCGTCGTCGCGGGTGCCGACACAGGGGCTTGGCCGATTGCCACCTAGCACTCTATACACGAGAGTGCTAGCACTCAAGGGCGCCCCGTTGCTTCTGATCAGAGTCGCGGTCGTCGCGGCGAGTCGCCTTGCGCAAATCGGCCGAAGTGAATAATTGATCCGTGCACTCGCGCATCCGACGCGCCCACGGCGCGGCCGCCGCTATAGCGAACATGATGGCGTTTTCGGCGGTCTTTGCCGGGTTGACCGGGACAGCCCACGCCGACCCGAACGGTCAGATGTACGGCAACCCTCAAGCCGCCGCGCCCTACTGGCGCTATCAGATCGGCGAAGACTGCGGCCTGATGGCCGTCGCCGACGTGGTGGGCCAAGTCACCGGTAGAGAACCCAGCCAGGTCGGCATCGAGCTACGCGGCGTGTTCACCAAAAGCGAAGCCCACCACGGCGGTGTCTACTTTTTCGACGGCACCTCGCCACAAGACATGGTCCTATTGCTGAGCAAGTACGGTGTTCAGTCCCAGCTGACGACGGGCAACACCTTGCAAGGAATGGAGCAGGAGCTGGCCGGCGGGCGCAAGGTGATCGCGGCGATCAATGCCGAAACCATCTGGAACTACCCGCAGGGACAGGGACAGCGAACCAACGCCGACCACGCCGTCGTCGTCACCGGCGTCGACACGCGCAACAACATCGTTCACCTGAACGACAGCGGCACGCCCAACGGCCGCAACGAGCAGATCCCCTTGGCCACCTTCACCCGGGCGTGGGCGACGAGCAACAACCTGCTCATCGTCGCCTAGACCACCTGCCCGCGGACCACCGGGAGCCCGGGGTCGCTGGGCACGTCCAACGGCGACTGCGGCGCCCCGGCGGCCACCAGGTGCGCGGCGAAGGACGCGATCATCGCCCCGTTGTCGGTGCACAGCCTCGGCTTGGGGATCCGCAGTGTCAGCCCGGCCGCCGCGCTGCGCTGCTCGGCCAGCTCGCGCAACCGCGAATTCGCGGCCACTCCGCCGGCGATCAGCAGCGTATTCACGCCGAGATCCGTGGCCGCGCGCACGGCCTTTTTGGTCAGCACGTCGGCGACGGCCTCCTGGAACCCGGCGGCGATATCGGCGTTCACCGCGTCGGGGTGGCTTTCCAGGTAGCGGGCGACGGCCGTCTTGAGGCCGGAGAAGCTGAACGCGTACGGGTCGTCGCGCGGCCCGGTCATGCCGCGCGGGAAGGCGATGGCGTCGCGGTCACCAGCGCGCGCCAGCTCGTCGAGAACCCTGCCGCCCGGGTAACCCAGCCCGAGCAGCCGCGCCACCTTGTCGTAGGCCTCGCCGGCGGCGTCGTCGACGGTGCTGCCCAGCTCGACGATCGGGTCGCCGAGCGAACGCACATGCAATAGATGGGTGTGGCCGCCGGAGACCAGCAGCGCCACACACTCGGGCAGCGGCCCGTGCTCGTAGACGTCGGCGGCCAGGTGTCCGCCCAGGTGGTTCACCGCGTAGAAGGGCACCCCCCACGCGGCCGAATACGCTTTGGCCGCCGCCACTCCCACCAGCAAGGCGCCGGCCAGTCCGGGCCCGATGGTGGCCGCGACGACGTCGGGCTTGTCCAGGCCGGCGGTCGACAGCGCGCGGCGCATGGCGGGCCCCAACGCCTCCAGGTGCGCGCGTGAGGCGATCTCGGGAACCACGCCGCCGAACCGCACGTGTTCGTCGACGCTGGATGCCACCTCGTCGGCCAGCAGCGTCACGGTGCCGTCGGCGTTCAGCCGCGCGATGCCGACTCCGGTTTCGTCGCAGGAGGTTTCGATCGCGAGGATGGTTGTCACAGCGCCACCCTGCGCATCGTGTACGCGTCGGCGCCGCTGACCCGGTAGTAGCGGCGGCGCAGGCCGATCTGCTCGAACCCGACGCTGGTGTATAGCCCGATGGCCGCCTCGTTGTCGGTGCGGACTTCCAGGTACACGGCGCCGCCGCCGGAGAAGGTCAGCAGCTCCTCGAGCAGCCGCCGGCCGATGCCCCGGCCCTGGTACGCGGGATCCACGCCGATGGTGTGCACCTCGTACTCGTAGGGCGGGGTGCGGCCCAGCCGCGAGATACCGGCGTAGCCGATCAGCGTCTCACCGATCCGCGCGGCCACGTAATGGTTGTGGGCACTGGCTAATTCGCGGTGGAACGCCGCCGCGGGCCAGGGGTCATCACCGTCGAAAAGCTGCGCCTCCAGCTCCGCGCAGCGTCGCGCGTCGGCCCGGGTCAGGCCGCCGAAGCTCACGGCTTCGCGGTGGGCGGTCATTGGTGCGTCGCCAGCGGTTTGGCGTCGGGCCGACGCAGATACAGGGCCACCAGCGGTTCCGGGCCGACGGACCAATCGGCCACCGCCGCCGCCTACGGGCACGCGCTTAACATCCCGGTGCACGGCGTGTGCAGCCTGGACGCCATCGGCGTGCGAACCGCCGGGGACACGCTGGTGGTCACCGACGCCCGCCGGCGCGAGGTTTACTGGGCACGGTATCGCGACGGCGTACGGACCCACGGACCCGCGGTCAACGCCGCCGCCGACGTCGATGCGGGTACCGCTGCGGCCGTCGCCGGCGCACCCGAACACGCCGGCCTGTTCGGTTTGCCGGTGTGTGAGCCGGGCTGCCCGACACCCGCCGGATTGGTTGCGGCGGTGGCCGATTGGTCCGTCGGCCCGGAACCGCTGGTGGCCCTGTATCTGCGTCGGCCCGACGCCAAACCGCT
>NZ_LZMB01000369.1 GCF_001673555.1 Mycobacterium sp. 1165178.9
TCGTGGCCGGGCACCGCCCAGGTGTTGCCGCAACGTGATGCGGATCGCACACCGCGGGCATGCGCCTCGCGATCGGGCCCTCTATTCCGTCTTCCTGTCTGTCAGCACAGCACTGTGCTCGGCACGCACGGACACAATCGAAGATTGCAACCTCCCGATCGAATAATGCCGTACCGCAGTGGGCGATTCGTCGCAGCAGGCTATGAATGCGCTATGAGTCGCCGAATCGAAACAAAGCGAAGTCACAGCTGGGTCCAATAGAGCGCACTGCCGACGCGGGCCGATACTTGAGTAGTGACTCGACCCGCCCCGCCCATCCTGACAATTCGGCATGACGGGTCCCAACGATCCTTCGCGGCCGGCCACGAGGTGGTCGTTGGTCGCGACGTGCAAGCCGATGTGCGCATCGCCGATCCGCGCATCTCGCGCGCGCATCTGATCCTGCGGTTCGACCAAGGCCGTTGGCTGGCAATCGACAACGGCTCGCTGAACGGGACCTACCTGAACGGCTACCGGATGCCGGTGGTCGATATCCACGACGGCCAGAGCCTGCACGTCGGAAACCCCCAAGGTCCGCGCCTGACCTTCGCGATCGGCCCGCAGACCGGTCACGCCGGCCTGCCACCCCGGCCCCGGCCGAGCCACGACTCGGGGCCGCCGACCCTGGCCTGGTCGGCGCTTGCTGAGCAAACCAGCCCGACGCACCCGCCGCAGCGCCCGCAAGCCCGGCCCGGCGTCCCCGACAGGGGCCCGGCGCGCGGCGGTCCCCAGGGGGCGCCGTCGCGCCCAGTGCCACCCCGGCAGCCGGCGAGACCGCCAAATCCCCCGCCGCGGCAGCCCGCGGTGCCGCCGCGACAGGCGCCACCGCCCCGCGTGCCACCGGCACCGCCGCCACGAGGCGCCCCACCCGAGGAGCTGACCGTCGTCGACCCCGGCTCGCCGGGAAGGTTGCAGGTCACACCACCCGGCGCGGACGAAACCACGGCGCCGCCCCAGCCATCCCCCACGCCCGCGGCGGAATTCACCGTGATCAACGCCAAGACGGCCGACGTGTCCAACCTCGCGACCCGTTTTGTGAAATTGCTCTCGCCACGCGCGTCGTCGGCCGCGGGCACCACGGGCGCCATGACGATCGGCCGCGCCCCCGAGAACGACATCGTCGTCTCCGACGTATTGGCCTCACGTCAGCACGCCAGCTTGGTGCCCACCCAACTGGGCACCGAGATCCGGGACAACAGCGTCAACGGAACGTTCGTCAACGGCACCCGGGTCGGCTCCGCCATCCTGTCCGACAACGACATCGTCACCATCGGCAACGTCGACCTGGTGTTCCGAGACGGCACCCTGACCGAACACACCAGCGCCGCCGCCCGCACCGGCGGACTCGAGGTGCGCAACGTCAAGTACGTCGTCGACAACGGCAAACAACTGCTGGACGACATCTCGCTGACCGCGCGCCCCGGCACGTTGACCGCCGTGATCGGCGGTTCGGGCGCCGGAAAGAGCACACTGGCCCGGCTCATTGCCGGTTACACCACCCCGACCTCCGGCTCAGTGACCTTCGAGGGCCACGACATTCACGCCGAGTACGCATCCCTGCGCAGCAGGATCGGCATGGTCCCGCAGGACGACGTGGTGCATCGCCAGCTGACCATCAACCAGGCGCTGGGCTACGCCGCAGAGCTGCGGCTGCCACCGGACACCGGCAAAGCGGACCGCGCCAAGGTCGTCGCCCAGGTGCTCGACGAACTCGACCTGACCAAGCACGCCGATACCCGCGTCGAGAAGTTGTCCGGGGGACAACGCAAACGCGCCTCGGTGGCGCTCGAGTTGCTGACCGGGCCGTCATTGCTGATCCTCGACGAGCCGACCTCGGGTCTGGATCCCGCGCTGGATCTGCAGGTCATGACGATGCTGCGCCAATTGGCCGATGCCGGTCGGGTCGTACTGGTGGTGACACACTCGCTGTCCTACCTGGACGTGTGCGACCAGGTATTGCTCATGGCTCCCGGCGGCAAGACCGCCTACTGTGGCGCGCCCGACCAGATCGGTGGGGCAATGGGCACCACCAACTGGGCGAAGATCTTCACCCAGGTCGGCGCCGACCCCGACGAAGCCAACCGCCGCTTCCTGGAACAGAACGAGGCCCAAAAGCGGCCCCAGAGGTATCTACCGGACAAGACCGACGAGCCGAGCAGCCTCGGCGAACCGGTTCACACCAGCGTGCGGCGCCAGATCTCGACCATCGCCCGCCGGCAGGTCCGCCTGGTGATCGCCGACCGCGCCTACTTCGTCTTCCTCGCGCTGCTGCCGTTCATCCTCGGCTCGCTGTCTCTGACCGTGCCCGGCACCAACGGTTTTCACGTCCCCGCACCCAACGCGGGCACACCCGACGAAGCCGCGCAGATACTGGCCCTGCTGATGCCGGCGGCGGCATTCATGGGTACCGCCTTGACAATTCGCGATCTGGTCGGCGAACGCCCCATCTTCCAGCGCGAGCAAGCGGTCGGGTTGTCGACCACCGCCTACCTGCTCGCCAAGACCGCGGTGTTCTGCGGTTTCGCGATACTGCAGTCGGCGATCGTCACCGCAATCGTGGTGATCGGCAAGAGCGCCCCGACGCGCGGCGCGGTATTGTTCGGCCACTCGACCCTCGGGGCCACCGTCGAACTGTTCGCCACCGTCGCGGCAACGTGTGTCGCCTCGGCCATTCTCGGACTGGCGATTTCGTCGCTGGTGCGCTCCAGCGAGCAGATCATGCCGCTGTTCGTAGTGACGGTGATGGCGCAGCTTGTGCTGTGCGGCGGGATGGTGCCGGTAACCGGCCGGCTTGGTTTGAACCAGCTTTCGTGGGCGATGCCGGCGCGCTGGGGCTACGCCGCGGCGTCGGCGACGGTGGATCTGCGCCACCTGGTCCCCGATTCGCTGCTGTCCCAGGATCGATTCTGGCAACACACGCCGAAGATCTGGCTGCTCGACATGGGCATGCTGGCCGCCTTATCGCTCTTCTACGCCGGCTTCGTGCGATGGAAGATCCGCTTGCGCCGATAGCGGCTCGCCCGGCAGCGGTAGGGTGACACCATTCACCCGCCCAAGCACGAGACGTTCGACCTCCTGGCCCGCACAAACACCGATCCCAAAGGCATCGTGCGGACCGTCGACGAGTACGCAGTGCAGCCGTGGGGCCTCTACATAGCCCGCCCCACTCCCGGGCGCGCCCAGTTCCATTACCTCGAGTCCTGGCTGCTGCCGTCGTTGGGTTTGCGCGCCACCGTGTTTCACTTCAATCCCGGGCATGAACGCGACCATGACTATTACCTGGATGTGGGCGACTACGTGCCCGGCCCCACCGCGTGGCATTCCGAAGACCACTATTTGGACATCGAGGTCCGCACCGGCGCCAGAGCCGAACTCACTGATATCGACGAGCTACTGGACGCCGTCCGCCACGGACTGCTCACCCCCGAGGCCGCCGAGCGAGCGGTGCGCCGTGCCGTGGCCGCCGTCGACGGATTGGCGGCAAACGGCTATGACCTGTCACGGTGGCTGGCACGCCAAGGAATGCCACTGACCTGGCGCCTGCGGTAGCCGTTTTCGCAGTCGGACTACGGGTATGCCCGTGACATGCCTTTCGTCGTAGGGCACAGCGACCCCCACGATTCGGCGCGCCGCGCCGCAGACGTAGTTCGCGAGACACGCTGATGCCACGCATCGAGGTCGAGGTCACCCACCCGGATCGGGTCATGTTCCCGGCCGACGGGATAACCAAGCTAAACCTGGCCGACTACTACGGCGAGGTGGCCGAAACCATGCTGCCGCATCTGAAGGGCCGCCCCCTGACCGTGCAGCGTTTCCCGCGAGGCATCGGCGAAAAGGGCTTTGTGCAACAGGATTTCGCCGATACGCTGCCGGATTGGATGAACGGGGTTCAGGTCGACAAAGAAGGCGGCGCCCTGGTGCATCCGCTGGCCGACCGCCCGCAAGCCCTGCGCTGGTTGGCCAACCAGAACTGCATAACCCTGCACGTCTGGCAGTCGCGGCAAGGCAACTTGAACCATCCCGACCGCTTGGTCTTCGACCTCGATCCGTCCGACGCCGATTTCGCGGTGGTGCGCGCGACCGCCCGCACGGTGGCCGACGTGCTCGATGACCTGGGGCTGGCGAGCTACGTGCAGACCACCGGATCTCGGGGGCTACACGTGGTGGTGCCGTTACGCGCCGACGCCGACTTCGACACTGTGCGGCAATTCGCCCGCGACGTCGCCGAAGTCGTCGCCGCCGACGATGACGCGCACCGCACCGTGGAAGCCCGCAAGGATAAGCGCGAGGGCCGCATCTACCTGGACGTCATGCGCAACGCCTACGCGCAGACCGCCGTCGCGCCGTACTCGGTGCGGGCCCGCCAAGGCGCGCCGGTGGCCACCCCGCTTCAGTGGGACGAACTGGACGTGCGCGGACTGCGAGCCGATCGGTTCAGCATTCGCGACGTCCCCGAACGGCTTGCGGGGCAAGGCGATCCGTGGGCCGACATGTTTCGGCACGCCCGCTCGCTGACCCGGCCGATCGAGCGATTGGCGAAACTTCGTGCCTGAACTGCCGGATGTCGAAGGGTTCCGGCGCGAGCTGGCGAAAACGTTGCCCCGCCGACGAATTCAGCACGTAGACGTCCGCGACCCAGGGATTCTGCGCAACGCCTCCGCCACCGCACTCGCGCGGCGTCTGGTCGGCCACCGCTTCGAAGCCCCGCGCCGGCACGGCAAATGGCTGATACTGCCGACCGACGGCCCGACCCTGCTGATCCACAGTGGCATGACCGGACACCCGTACTACGCCAACGCCGACAACGAGCCGGAAAAGTATGAGCGACTGGTGGTGTCGCTCGACCAAGGTGAACTGCGCTACGCCGACCTCCGCAAGCTGCGCGGGGTCTGGCTCGCCGCCGACGACGCCGAGCTCGCCGAGCTATTGGGTGCACAGGGGCCCGACGCGCTGGGCATGGATCTGCGAGAGTTTCGGAACGTGATTGCCGGGCGACGCAAGGGTGCCAGGCAGCTGAAGCCGACGCTGATGGACCAGTCGGTGATCGCGGGCCTCGGCAATCTGCTCGTCGACGAAATCTGCTGGCGGGCCAGAATACGGCCCACCCTCCCCGTTGCTGAGCTGGACGACGACGCCGTCAAACACTTGCATCGTGCAATGACGCAAGTACTGCACACCGCGGTACGCCACGGCCGTGTCCCTGGCCTGTCGCGCTGGCTCACCGGGGCACGCGACGATCCGGACCCGCACTGCCCGCGCTGCGGCACCCAGCTCTGCCAGGGCCGGATCGGCGGCCGGATGTCGTTCTGGTGTCCCCGTTGCCAGTCCTAGCTGCTGTATCGAACGGCCTGGTGGACCCGTCGCCGTTGCGCGTAATCTCAGCTGCTATGAGCTCCCATGGCCGCAAGCTTTTCCCGCTCGCCGCGATGACGATCATCGCCGCCGGCGCCCAGCTGAATTCGGCAACGGCAGGAGCGGATCTACACAACATCACCTATCGAGCCAGGGTCGACGGCGTGACGACCGGTAGCCAGGCCATCTTCGTGATCAACGGCGGTCAGACCAACACGGCCGGGCTGAGCTCGATGCCCGGCAACGCATTCGAAGCCGACACGGTGTTGCCCGACCCGCAGCAGGCCGGCATGCGCGTCGTGGTGCACTTCCCGTACTCGGCGAACGTGCACTGCGAGATCGACGTGGACGACAACGTTTTCGTGCAGTCCGACCAGATGGTCAGACCCACACCCGGAAACGCCGATCCGAACAACGGTGCGCTGCAGTGCGGCGCGCCATTGCCGGCTTGAATCTATCTGCAGCACAACGCGCATCGCTCAGGGTTCGAGATCGGTGGCCGCGCGCAACGACGCGTCCATGTAGAACGGCGTCGAATCGTGCCGGTGCGCGATACGCCAGGAACCGTCGACGCGGCGCAGGCCGAAGGTCGAGCGGTACCAGATCGAGTGCGATTCGCTTTCACCGGCACGGGTGAACGTCATCTTCGTCAGGGAATGAACGAACGCGACGTCGCCGTCTTGCGTCACGACCGGGTCGTGGAAGGAGATCTCCATCGGGCGCTCGAATCCCGCGAACCACGCCTGGGTTCCTGCCACGGTGCCGTACGGGGTGTCGGGGCCCTGCTGCAGCGGCGGGGCAAGCGAATACGTCACCACGTCGTTCGTGTTGAGCGCAAAAAGCGCCTCGGCGTCATGCGTGGCGTGCGCGGCCACGAGCTTGTCGAGAACAGTATGTACGTCGGTTCCGGTGCGGCTGATCTGCATGTTGATCCCTTCTCGTGGGGCCCTTGAAGCGGTCCCTTCATAGGGGTGTCGAATCAGGCGCCCCGGTTTCGACACAGGAGCGCAATACTTTTTCAATTCGCGGAGATCCCGGGAGGCCGTAGTGAAGTACATGATCCTGATCCAGAGCAATCCGCAGTTCCTCGAGCGCTGGAAGGCGTTGCCCGAGGATATGCGGGAGCGGTTCGGCCACGATCACGTCGCGCTCAGCGCGGAGCTCGCCGAATCCGGTGAGCTCGTGGCGAGCGAAGGCCTCGCGGATCCCGCTCTGGCGAAACGAGTCGCGGTCGACGACAACCAAACGGTGATCAGCGACGGGCCCTTCGC
>NZ_LZMB01000370.1 GCF_001673555.1 Mycobacterium sp. 1165178.9
GGGCGAGGAACCGAGCGGCACGTCCGGTGGGCACGTCACCACCGTCGCCGGGTTCACGTACAGAAGCCTGGGTGTAGAAGTAGTCGGTGTAATCCTCGTCGACCGGCGTCTGGCCGGTGACCTGCACGGTGGCCACCAGTTCGCTGGGGAAGCGCACCACGCCCAGGCCCAGCGAGTAGTTGTCGTAGATTATCTTGGCGTCGACCGGGCCGTTCGGGGTCAGCCACGTCTGCGCCCGTCCCCCGCCGAAATGGGCGTTGACGGTGGCGTGCAGGTGATACCCGGCCACCTCGAATGACGCCGTGGTGGCCGGATTGGCGGCCTTGTGCACGTACTGAACGTGGTAGGGGTCAGCGGCATTTTCGATGATCATCTGCGGATGCACCTTGACCCGGTTGAGCATCTGGGTGTGCGGGTGCAGTGGGTAGTACTCGTTGGTTTCCAATTCCGGCAGCACCGGTGGCTGCCAGTAGGGCGCCCGGCCGTGCCGCTCGTGCCAGGCCAGGATGAAGCCGTACCACTCCATGCTCGGATACGTCCGGATGCGGACGTTGTTCTTGCAGCCGATCTTGCTGTACGGAATCAGCGCATTGGTACCGTCGCCGCGCCACCGCCAGCCGTGCCACGGGCAGACGATGTTTTCGCCCTCCACGGTGCCGCCGACCCCCAGGTTGGCGCCGAGGTGCTGGCAGTAGGCCTCCATCACGTGGACCTGGCCCGACTCGGTGCGGAACAGCACTAACTCCTCACCGAAGTAGTGCGCGCGCCTGACCTGGCCTGGAGCCAAATCGGTTCCGAAGGCGACGATGAACCAGCCCGTGGGGAAACGGTAGGTCGACAGCGCGATGCCGGCCTGCCCGAACTCCCGTTCTGAAGGGTCTGATTCTGGAATCGTATTCGTCACGAGAACTCCGTTTCCCACGCGGCCGGGCGCATCGGGGCCGCTCTTACCTCACCGCGTTTCGACGACTAAAGTCTATTTTTACTATTTTAGACATTGAACGTCAACGCGACACCGGCCGGTCGTCGCGTGACGCCTGAGCCAATGGGGGTTCGCATGACGGCCGCTGCGGTGGACCTTTCCGATTTCGCCTTGTGGCGTAATGGTTTTCCCGACGAGCTGTTCGCCGAGCTGCGGCGCACCAGGCCGCTTTTTCGGCATGACCTGACCCCGGGTGTCGCCGAGACCGTCCAGCGCCAGTTCTGGGTCGCGACCAAACACCGGCACGCGGTTCGCCTGCACCGCGACACCGAGTCGTTCACCGCGGGCGACGGCCCCCTCATTCAGCCGGTCGCCATGTTTTCGTCGTTCCCGACGATCATCACGTTGGACCCGCCGGACCTGAACAAGCGCCGCAAGCTGATCTCCAACGCCTTCAACCCGCGCGCGATCGCCAAGCTGGAGAACGGCATCCGGGCGCGCGCGGCGCGGATGATCGACGGCCTGCTCGCGCGCGGCGGCGGGGACTGGATCGAGGACGTCGCCGACGCGTTGCCGATGTCGGTCATCGGCGACATCATCGGCATTCCGGAGGAGGACCGGCCGCGAATCTTCGACATCTTCGACCGCATCCTGAAGGCGCTTGCGCCGGAGGCGGGCCCGAGCGGGCAGGTGGAACTCGAGCTGTTCGGCTCGGTCTTCGAATACGCGATGGAGCTCACCGCGGAAAAGCGGCGCAATCCCACGGACGACATCTGGAGCACGTTGGCGTCCGCGGTGATCACCGGTGACGACGGCGAGCAGTTCAGCCTGCCCGAAAACGAACTCGAGTTCTTCTTCTTCGTGCTGGCGTTCGCCGGGAGCGACACCACCAAGAACGCACTGGCCATCGGGTTGCAGGCGTTCGTCGCCAATCCCGAGCAGGTGGAACGGTATCGCGAGCGGGAAGACCTGCGCGCCGGCGCGGTCGAGGAGGTGTTGCGCTGGGCGTCTCCGGTGGCGTACTGGACGCGCACCGCAAAGGTCGACGTCGAGATGGACGGCCAGCACATCGCGAAAGGCGAACGGGTGGTGTCGACCCTGCGTTCGGCCAACCGCGACGAGGAGGTCTTCGAGTCCCCGTTCACCTTCGACATCGGTCGGCAGCCCAACCCCCACGTGGCGTTCGGGGGCGGCGGACCGCACCACTGCCTGGGCGCGATGCTGGCCCGGGCGGAACTCCGCGCGGTCCTCGACGAACTGTTTCTGCGCTGCGATGACATCGAGATCGGTCCGGCGAAGGTGGCCCATCCGAACCTGGCCACCAACATGTCGATCTATGACGAGATGGCGATAAAGCTGACCGAGCGGCGCTGAGTTCGGGGCACCCACCGATGGTGAGTTTCGTGAGCGATAGCGCCGGTGCTAGCGCATTTAAATCTCACTTGCTGACGGACAAGCAGCCGGCACCCGTGCCGAGCGGTGCCGCGTATGACTTGCGCGACTCGCCGCTCGCCGCTCCGCGGCTGGGGTGCCCAGCACGCGCCATTCCGGCGCCCCCCGTCGTCGAGCGCGTCAGTCTTGCAATCGCAACGCGGCCTTGGGACATTGGTCCACCGCGGCGCGCACGTCGATTTCCAGTCGCGGCGGCACGGGTCCGTCCGCGATCTGCACCACATCGGCGTCGCCCAGCTCGAAAACTTCCGGCGCAAGCGATTCGCAGAAGCCGTTGGCTTCACACAAGTTCTCGTCGACCGTTACGCGCATCAATTGCCCTCCACTTCTCTAGAGGCCCTTGGGTCGGGTCCCGGTTACCCCGCCGGTCGCGAGGCGTGTCAGTTCTTCGTCGGTCAGCCCGCACCGCTCGCGCAGGATGTCCTCATTGTGCTCGCCCAGCTTCGGTGGCGGCCGCAGCAGCCACTTGTCCTGACCCGCGAGCCGGGTGAACGGCGGGCAGGGGTACAGGCCGAGTCCGGTACTCGCGTGATGCAGTGCCTCGAAAAAGCCGCGTTCGCGCAGTTGGGGGTTGTCGGTGACCAGCGACGGCGACACCACCGGAGCCGCGGGCACACCCACGCCGGCCAACCGCTCCACCGTCGGGGCAAGTGGCTGTCCGGCGCACCAATCCGCCACCCTGCGGTCGATTTCGTCGGCTCGCCCGTGGCGCCCGGCGACGGTGGACAGCTCCTCGTCGTCGCACCACGCTGGTCGACCCATCAGGTCCACGAGCGCCCGCCACTGCGCGTCGTCGCGAACGGTGATCGCTATCCAGTCGTCCGATCCGGCGCAGCGGTAGATGTTCTGGATGGCCGCGCTGTGACCGCGGTTGCCGCGACGGCTCAGGGTCACCCCGAAAACTTCGGACTCGATCGCCTGGATCGCGGTGGCGTTCAGCACGGTTTCGAGCATCGGCAGCTCGACCAGTTGACCCGTCCCGGTGCGTTCGGCGAAGCTCAGCGCGGCCAGCACGGCGAACGCGGCGTGCACTCCGGCCAGCGGGTCACAGGCCCCACGCGGTGTCACCGGCGGGGATTCCGGTAGTCCGGTCACCCAGGCCAGGCCGGCGATTTGTTCCATGGTGGGCGCGAACCCGACGCGCTCCCGCCACGGCCCTTCGACGCCGAACGCCGGCATCCGGGCGAACACCAGTTTCGGGTTGAGGCTACGCAGCACGTCGTCGGTGAGCCCGAATTGCTCCATCACCCGAGGCGAGAAGTTCTCGATCACGACGTCGGCGCCGGCGACCAACTCGGTGAACAGGCCCCGGCCCTGCTCGGATCCCAAATCCAGTGTCACCGAACGCTTGTTGGTGTTCATCGCGTGGAACACCCAGCCGTACTCCCACCAGTCGTCCACGTCGGTACGCATCCCGCCCGAGTACCGGATGCCGTCGGGACGCTGGATCGACTCGATCTTGACGACGTCGGCGCCGAAGGCGGCCAGCAGATGGGTCGCGGCGGGGCCGGCCCAGAAGGCGGTCAGGTCGACGATGCGCACACCGGCCAGCGGTAGCCCGTCCGGCTCCGGTCCTACCTCGGATTTCGCACGGCGCCAAGGGGATTCGTCGTCGGCCTCGCCGAGGGCGGGCGTGTCACCCAGGGGCGCGGGCGAACACACCGACATCAGCCAGGGCGGCCTTGGCTGATCGAACCCGGCGGGGTTACGCGCGAAGGCCCCGCGCTCGCGCACGTATTCCAGGTCCCGGATCGTCGAGCCGTTGCCCAGCGCGGCGATCGGCAGCCGGAACAGCTGCCCGAGCTCGACGATTTCGGCGACGGTCCGTTGGGCCAGCCACGGGTGGATCTGCTCGCGGATCAGGTCCCGGTATTCCCACCGGCCGATTTGGAACCGCAGCTGTTCGATCTCCTCCAGCTGCGGACATTCGACCATCGCGGCGAAGTCGAGCCACTGCTGACCGGTGACCATGGTGATCCCGACGTACCCGTCCTTGGCGGGTTCGATCGACGGCACCTCGGTGGTGCGGCGGATCGGCGGGACGCGCAGCAGCTGCGAGTGCAACCATTCGCTGCTCTGCATCGTGGTGATGGCTTCCAGCATGGACAGGTCCAGGTGTTCACCGGGCCCGCCGCGCTCGACGCGTCGGAGCAGGGCCAGGGCGCCGAACCCGGCGAACACGCCGCCCATGTACTCGCCGAGTTCGCCGCCGATGGAGATCGGCGGCCCGGCCGGGTCGCCGCGGAAGCCGGGCGAACCCGCCCACGCCTGCAGGGTGAACTCGGTGGCGGCCCGGTCCGCGTAGGGCCCGGTCCAGCCGAAGTCGGAGATGGTGACGATGATCGCCCGCGGCGAGCGGTCCAGCAGCTCTTGCGGCTCGATGCCCAGCGCCGCTGCGCGCGCCCGTCCGGCGGTCACGACGACGACGTCGGCGCCGCCCAATTCGTCGCGGTAGCGCTGCGACCCGGGCGCGAAGGTCATGCTGCGTTTGCCCGCGTTGAGGTAACTGAAAAACGGTGCGCTGCGTCCCTGGCCGATCGGGGAACCGCTGGCGGAGTAGCCCCGCAACCAATCCCCTTGCGGCGGTTCGATTTTGTGCACCTGCGCGCCGGCGTCGCGCAGCAGCTTGCCGCAATAGCTGCCCGCTATCCGGTCACTGATCTCGACGACACGCAAATCCTGTAGCGGTGTCGGCCGGCTTTCGGACCGCTCGCTCAATTGCACCCGCCCTTCCGATCGACAAGCGATCAGAGAAGCTATTTATATCATTACTGCTAAAATAGCTAAGCCAGCGAGTTGCATTTCGTTTCGAGGATCGGATGACCGCCTTGGGAATTGGCCCCGACGCCCGGCGCCGGCTGTCGGCGCCGCGGATCGCCGAAATCGTAGCCGACGAGTTGCGCCGGCAGATCATCGACGGCGAGCTCGCGGACGGTGATCTCTTGCCGCGCCAAGAGGTGCTCGTCGAACAGTTCAACGTGAGCCTGGTCTCGCTGCGCGAAGCCCTACGGATCCTGGAGACCGAGGGCCTGGTCTCGGTGCGGCGCGGCAACCGCGGCGGTGCCGTCGTCCACGCCCCGGCGAAGACCAGCGCCGCCTACATGCTCGGGCTGTTGCTGCAAAGCGAGTGTCGAGGTCGCCGACCTCGGCATGGCCTTGCAGGAACTCGAGCCCGCCTGCGCCGCCCTGGCCGCGCGCCGACCGGACCGGGCGGACACCCTGGTTCCCGAGCTCACGCGGATCAACGAGTCGATGGCCGAAAACCTCGACGACGGAAGGCTTTTCACCGAGATCGGGCGCGAGTTTCATGATCTCATCGTCCGCGGCTGCGGCAATCACACGATCATCGCGGTCGTTGGGAGCCTGGAGACCCTGTGGAGCAGCCACGAACGGCAGTGGGCCGACGAGAGCGCGTCGCGTGGCACCTACCCGTCGCTCGCCCAGCGCCGCGCGGTGCTCAACACGCACGTCAAGCTGACCGAGACGATCGCCGAGGGCAACGTCGACCGGGCGCGCCGCATCGCGGGTCGCCACCTGGCCGACACCCAGACCTACGTCCTGTCCGGTCAGCACGACCAACGCATCTATGCGCTCTCCCCGCAGGCGTTGTCGCGCCCACGGGACATTCGGCACTCCTGACGAGCGGCCTGCAACGGTCATGCGAACCGCATTAGTCACCGGCGGAAGCGGCGGGATCGGAAAAGGATGCGCCCGCAAGCTGGTTGAGCGCGGTTATGACGTGGTGCTCTCCGCGCGCCGCGAGGCCCCCTTACGCGCGGCCGCCG
>NZ_LZMB01000371.1 GCF_001673555.1 Mycobacterium sp. 1165178.9
GCATGATCACAAGGGCTTGGACATACGGCGGAACATTTCCGGGCCCGACCATCATGTCACGCACCGGCCGGCGCACCATTGACCAAGATGACGTCGCCAAGCACACCGTTCATGTATTCAGTCGCAACGTCACCGGCTTCGGTGAGTGGATATTGGAAGGCGCCATCCGCGGCGAATGACCGATCGGCGATCATCAGCGGGATATCACGAGGTCCATTCGGCAGCGGCAGACTCTGTTCTTCATCATCTCGGACGATGTGGAAGCCGGCGAGTCCTCGCCAAACGGATTGGCCGGTATAGCTCATGCGATGGTCGTGGTACCACAGTGTCGCCGCGCGTTGTTGCATCGGGTAGATGTATTCGCGTTGTCCGACAACGGAGTTGCGCGACATCCCATGAACCATATGGGTGTGCGCACTCATGCTTTCCGGCGTTTGCGGATCGATGAGGTCAAGCGGATAACCGTCATGGTCGGGCGGGGTATGGCCGCCATGTAAGTGCACTGCAACGGGCACGGGTAGGGTGTTGCGGTGACGAATCACGGTGCGCCGGCCGGTGCGTGACATGATGGTCGGGCCCGGAAATGTTCCGCCGTATGTCCAAGCCCTTGTGATCATGCCGGGCAGT
>NZ_LZMB01000372.1 GCF_001673555.1 Mycobacterium sp. 1165178.9
ATCCTGCTCTATGCGGTCTGCGTGGTGTTGCGGCTCGCGCGATTCAACGCCTTGCAGGACGACGGCACCCAGCCGTCCTACGCGCACGAATTCTTCGTCGGGATGCCGGCGCCGGCCGGTGCGATTTCGATGATCGGTCTCATCGGCCTCAAGCTGCAGTTCGGTGACGGCTGGTGGACGTCGCCGCTGTTCCTGTGCATCTGGATCACCGGAACCTCGATTCTGATGGTCAGCAAGATCCCGATGCGCAAGATGCACGCGGTCGCGGTGCCGCCGAGTTGGGCGGCCCCCCTGCTGGCGGTTTTGGCGATCTGCGCGGCCGCCGCGGTGCTGGCGCCCTACATGTTGATCTGGGTGATCATCGTCGCCTACCTGTGCCACATACCGTTCGCGATCCGCAACTCGCGCTGGCTGGCCGCGCATCCCGAGGCGTGGGATGACGCACCCAAGCAGCGCCGCGCCGCGCGGCGGGCGATCCGCCGGGCGCAGCCCAACCGCCGGTCGGTGGCGCGCCTCGGCCTGCGCAAGCCGGGCAGGCGCTTGCCGTGAGTCGCTTCGGCGACGTTGACCGCGCCAGCCCGGTCCGTCAGCTCACCTTGACAGCCCGGCTGAACACCTCCGCCGTCGACTCGAGGCGCGGTGTCATTCGGTTGCATCCGAATGCCATTGCCGCACTGGGGATTCGGGAATGGGACGCGGTGTCGTTGATCGGGTCGCGCACCACGGCGGCCGTCGCGGGGCTGGCCGGCCCGGACACGCCGGTCAGCACCGCGTTGCTCGACGACGTGACGCTGTCCAACGCGGGACTGCGCGAGGGAACCGCGGTGGTCGTCGGCACGGTCACCGTCTATGGCGCGCGGTCGGTGACGCTGTCCGGCTCGGTGCTGGCCACCCAGTCGGTCACGCCGGTCACCCTGCGACAAGCCTTGCTGGGCAAGGTGATCACCGTGGGCGACGCCGTGTCGCTGCTGCCCCGCGACCTGGGTCCCGGCACCTCGACGTCGGATGCCACCCGCGCGCTGGCCACCGCGGTGGGCATTAGCTGGACCTCGGAGCTGCTCACCGTCACCGGCGTCGACCCGGAGGGACCGGTGAGCGTGCAACCCAACTCGCTGGTCACCTGGGGGTCAGGTGTTCCATCCGGCGCCGCGGCCGCGCCGCAGATTTCGGTCGAAATCGCCAGGCCGGAGATGGTCGTCGAGGAATTGAAAGGCACTCAGCCGCAGGCGGCCAAGCTCGTCGAATGGCTCAAGCTGGCCCTCGACGAGCCGCACCTGCTCAAGACCTTGGGCGCCGGTGCCAACCTCGGTGTGCTGGTGTCGGGCCCGGCCGGTGTGGGCAAGGTGACGCTGGTGCGCGCGGTGTGCGGTGACCGCAGGCTGGTCACGCTGGACGGCCCGGAGGCCGGGGCGTTGGGCGCCGAAAATCGGCTCAAGGCAGTCGCTTCGGCGGTGCAGACCGTCCGTGACGGGGGCGGCGTGCTGCTGATCACCGATGTCGATGCCCTGCTGCCGGCCACCGCCGAACCCGTGGCATCGCTGATCCTGGGCGAGTTGCGTACCGCCGTGGCCAGTGAGGGCGTCGCCCTGATCGCCACGTCAGCGCGGCCCGACCAGCTCGATGCCCGGCTGCGGGCCCCCGATCTGTGCGACCGCGAGCTGGGCCTGCCGCTTCCCGACGCCGGCACCCGCAAGGCGCTGCTGGAGTCGCTGCTGCGGAACGTGCCCACCGGAGATCTCAACCTCGACGAGATCGCGTCTCGTACACCCGGTTTCGTCGTCGCCGACCTCGCCGCGCTGGTGCGCGAGGCGGCGCTGCGGGCCGCATCGCGGGCCAGTGCCGACGGCCAGCCGCCCGAGCTGAGGCAGGAGGACCTGGTGGGTGCGCTGACCGTCATCCGGCCGCTGTCCCGCTCGGCGAGCGAGGAAGTCAGCGTCGGCAACGTCACGCTCGACGACGTCGGTGACATGGCCGAGGCCAGACAGGCGCTGACCGAGGCCGTGTTGTGGCCGTTGCAGCATCCGGACACGTTCGCGCGGCTGGGCGTGGAGCCGCCTCGCGGGGTGCTGCTGTATGGGCCGCCGGGCTGCGGCAAGACCTTCATCGTGCGGGCGCTGGCCAGCACCGGGCAGCTGTCCGTGCACGCCGTCAAGGGCTCCGAGCTGATGGACAAATGGGTGGGCAGCTCGGAAAAGGCTGTCCGCGAGCTGTTTCGGCGGGCCCGGGATTCGGCGCCGTCGCTAATCTTCCTCGACGAGGTGGACGCCCTGGCGCCGCGGCGCGGGCAGAGCTTCGATTCGGGCGTGACTGATCGAGTGGTGGCCGCGCTGCTCACCGAGCTCGACGGTGTCGATCCGCTGCGCGACGTGGTCGTGCTGGGCGCCACCAACCGGCCGGACTTGATCGACCCCGCGCTGCTGCGCCCGGGCCGGCTGGAACGGCTGGTCTTCGTCGAACCGCCCGATGCCGCGGCCCGGGGTGAAATCCTGCGCACGGCAGGAAAATCCATCCCGCTGAGCGCCGACGTCGACCTGGACCAGGTGGCGGCCGGGCTCGACGGCTACAGCGCCGCCGACTGCGTGGCGCTGCTGCGGGAGGCCGCGCTGACCGCCATGCGCCGATCCATCGACGCCACCGACGTGACGGCGGCCGACCTCGCGGCGGCGCACGAAAACATCCGTCCCTCTTTGGATCCCATACAGGTCGAGTCGCTAAGGGCGTTCGCCAAAGCTCTGTAGCACGGCCAGGGCCGACGCCGCCACGTCCATTTCCAGCCAGGCCGGCATCGGGTCATCGTGCGCGTGGCGCCGCACCACCGCATACGGGAGGTCGGCGACCGCCCGCGCGACGGCGTCGATCGATCGCGCCCGGTTGTTCCCATACAGCTGCCGGGCCAGACTCGCGACCCGCTGCGTCAGCGGGGCGTTCATCGTGGCGAGCGTCTGCTGGAACGCCGCGTCCGGCTCGTCGTCGAGCAGGTCACCGGGCCGGATCGTCAACAACAGCCGAGCATCCTCGGGAAGGGCGCGCGCGAAGCCGACGGCGGACACGGCCATCGCCACTGCGGTGTCTGTCGGGGTGTCGCCATCGGCGGCCAGCGCCCTCGTCTGGAAGCGTTCCAGCGCGCGCAGCCACGCCGCGGTCAGGATGCCGTCACGGTTGCCGAACCGGTGATACAGCGTGCCTGCGGGCGCGCCACTGGCTTTGGCGATTGCGGCCACGCTGGCCGCGCGTGGGCCGCCGTCGAGCACCAGCGCCCGGGCTGCGTCGAGGATCACATCGGTTTCATGCTTCCGCGGAGGTGCCACGATCTAGTACATTCCTTCTATATGGAACGATTACCCTACATTGATGAGCATGCCATAACCATCGGCGCCGGCCGCGAAGACACGTGGGCGGCCCTGCTGCGGGTGATGTGCCGCGACCCGCACGATCCGTCGACCGTGCCGTTCGGCTTCACCCTGGACGAAGCCCGACCGCCGGCGCGATTCGCGCTCAAGGGTCGCCACTGGTTCGCGGTCTATCGATGGGTGTTCGAGCTCGACGCACTCGACGGCCCCGCGCGCACCCGGCTGCGGGCGGCCACCTGGGCGGACTTCCCCGGTATCCATGGCAAGGCCTATCGGGCGCTGGTGATCGGCACGGGCGGGCACCGCATCGTCGTGCGGCGGACCCTGAAACGCGTTGCCGCGGCGGTGCTCGACGAGCGGGCGCAGACCGGTGAGACCGCGGCCGATTACGTGGACGTCTTCGAGGTGCCCATCGCGGCCGGCGACGCGCGCACCGCCGAACAAGCCTTCCGCGACGGCCTCGGCGACAAGCCGGGCGCGGGCGGGAAGCTCGTGTTGTGGATCCACCGCAACGTGCTGAGGTTGCGGCTGGGTCCGCCCCGCTCCGCCGGTCACCTCATCGGTTGGCCGATCGTTCGTTCGGATCCGGACGAGCTGGTGTTGGCGACCAGCGGGCCGCTGATGCGCGGCGAGCTGACGCTGTGCCGCCAGGACGGTCGCCGGGCGGTCCTCACCACCCGGCTGCACTACCGCCGCCGGGTCGCAGCCCGGGCGGTCTGGGCGTTGATCGGTCCCCTGCATCGGATGGTGGCGCCGCGGCTGATGCGGCGCAGCGCGAGCCGGGGCCACGCCATGGCGGGGCTCGCCTAGGATTTGCAGTTTCCTGCAATCTTGCCTACGGCTGCATTGGTGGCTATGGTGGCCATCCAGGGGCGGCTACGAATCGAGGGATCCCTGATGACGGCCACGGAAAACACGGCACTTCCCGTGCACGAGTTCATGAACGACCCGATCGGCTTCTTCGGCCAGTCCTACACGCAGATGCACAGCATCGGCCGCCTCGAGCTGGAAGAGCTGCAGCGCCAAGCCATGCGCATCCGCTTTGCGGAGCATTAGCAAAGCATCGAGATCCTGCGCAAGCTGGCCGACCGACTGGGCATCAGCGAACTCGATGAATGCAATGATGTTGTGCCGCTCCTGTTCTCGCATACCTCCTTCAAGTCCTACCCGGCGGCGCTAATCGACAAGAAGCGCTTCGACCTGATGACCAAGTGGCTCGACAAGCTCACCAGCTACGACTTGGACGGCGTCGACACCACCGGCTGCGCCGGGATCGATGACTGGATCGACCGTCTCGACGCTCAGACTCCCCTGGAGGTCATCACCTCCAGCGGCACCACCGGCACCATCTCGATCCTGCCCAAGGACAAACGCGGCGCCGAAGAAGGCATGACGCTGTGGAAGATCTGCCTATTTCAGACTTTTGGTCACGAACCGACGGAGGCGGAGCTGAACCCGTCGGTCGATGTGGTGTGGCCGAACTTCGCCAGCGGCAAGCTCGGTCATCTGCGCATCGCCGACATGATCAAGCGGGGTTTCACCGGCGGCGACGAGACCAGATTTCACGCGCTGTATCCCTTTGCGGTGGACACCGATCTGATGTTCCTGGCCTCCAAGATGCGGGCGGCGGCGTCGCGTGGCGAACTCGATCGGCTCGAGATCGATCCGGCACTGGCGCCCGCAAGGACGAGTTCATCGCGATGCAGGCGCGCCAGGCCGAGGACATGGATGCGTTCTTCACCCGCATTACCGATCAGCTGCGCGGGAAGCGGGTGTTCATGCTGGGCACGTACCACCTGATGTACGACATCGCCAAGGCCGGACTGGACCGCGGTGTGCGCAAGGTCTTCTCTCCCGACTCGGCGATTCTCACCGGCGGCGGCATGAAAGGCGTTGCGCTGCCGATGATTTCATGGACGTCATCAAAGATTTCCTCGGTGTCGACCGCATCCAGGTCGGTTACGGCTTTTCCGAATCGAGCACCTTTCACTGGGGTTGCAGCCAGGGCCGCTACCACGTGGCGCCGTGGGTCATCCCATTCGTGCTAAATCCCGACACCAGCGAGCCGCTGCCCAGGACCGGTGTCCAGACCGGCCGCGCCGCCGTGTACGACATCCTGCTGCGCGCCCATTGGGGCGGCGTCATCTCCGGCGACGAGGTCACGATCGACTGGGATCTGCACTGTCCGTGCGGGCAGGCCAGCGTCGCGTTCGAGAAAGACATCATCCGCTACAGCGAGAAGCAGGGCGTCGAGGACGACCGGATCACATGCGCTGCGACTCAAGAGGTGCACGACGAAGCAGTCAACTTCATGAAGGGCGTGGAGCTGTGATCGCCTGCACCGTCCCGCTGTTCTTCAGCGGCAGCCGCTCGACGTACTTGCTCATATCCGGCGCCTGGAATTGCGCGGCGCCGACGCGAGTCTCGAACGGCACGAGGTCGTCCGCGATGACCTCACCCCGCAAGAACAGCGGGACGGTGCAGGCGATCACAGCTCCACGCCCTTCATGAAGTTGACTGCTTCGTCGTGCACCTCTTGAGTCGCAGCGCATGTGATCCGGTCGTCCTCGACGCCCT